>NZ_SMGE01000001.1:4800000-5108968 GCF_004339525.1 Flavobacterium sp. 90
ACCTTTTTTATCAATAAATACCGATTTTACTTTGTCGATTCCGCTGTTATTAGTGCTGTTATTTATTTTTTGAATGCTTTTATCTTTTCCTAAAATATAAATTCCGTCATAAGCGCCAACCCATAAAGAACCTTGATTATCAAAAGCCAAAGCGCGAATATCAGTGCTGATTTCTTTGTAATTAGAATCAGATAAAAAAGAAACAAACTTGTTCGCCGATTTATCAAATTTCAGAAGTCCTTTGTTTTTACTTCCAATCCATAAATTCCCTAAATTATCTTCTTTAATTGCTTGAATATTTAGGAGATCGGTAGCATTTAGCGGATAATTTTTAAAAGAAAATTTATCGTTTTTTCGGCTTTCAAGTAAACATAAACCTTTAGTAGTTCCAATCCAGATTTCTCCTTTTTTAGATTTTACAATACTGGTAATATTATTACTTGGTAAAGTCGAATTATCTGTATCCGAATGAAAAGCAGAAGTAAACAATCCCGTTTTTTTATTATAAATCGACAATCCTTTTGACGTTCCAAACCACATTTCGCCGCCAATTTCCTTGATTGCCCAAATCGCATTTCCACTTATCGTGTGATTGGTTTTGTTGTGCAGATATCTTTTAAAAGTATTCGTAACCGGATTATAACAATTAAGTCCGTTGTAAGTTCCAACCCATAATTGTCCCAAATTATCTTCTTCAATCGATAAAATATCATTGTTGCTAATCGAAGTTTTATCCGTAACATCATTTCTAAAAACCGTGAATCTGCTTCCGTCATATTTATTGAGTCCGTCGCGCGTACCAAACCACATTTGCCCAAATTTATCCTGATGAATGGCAATAACAGAACTCTGCGAAAGCCCGTCAGTCGTAGAAATATTCTTAAGACGATATTTATTTTGGGAAAATGCATTCCCGAAAATGGCTGCGATTAATAGAAGGGCTATTTTATATTTCATAGCATTCAGGTTTTATTGAGGTTATTATCTCTCGCAAAGTCGCAGAGTCGCAAAGTTTTTTTCTCATTTTATGTCATTTCGACGAAGGAGAAATCTTCACAAGTAACTCCGCAACGAGAATCCAATCTTTGTAGAGCTTCTCGTGGGGATTTCTCCTTCGTCGAAATGACAAACAGTACGCTAAATAATTACTTAAAAAAAACTTTGCGACTTCGCGTCTTTGCGAGATTACTTTTTCAACCGCTTTTTCAATTGATAATCATACAACGAAGGAACTTTATCCATCGAAGTATTTAGAAACTCAATATAAGCGTCAGGTTCATATTTTACTTCGGATTTAGCATTTCCGTTCACACCAATAATTCTCGCAAAAGGACCATCTTTCATTCCGTAAAGTAAAACAGGTTTTGTATTATCAGATTGTTTTTCAACCTGAACATTCAGATTCCAAAAAGTGCTGAAAGGTCCGTGAGACGGTTTCCAATAATCAGCACCGCCACCACCAAATAAGGCGTAACTATTATTTTTATCCGGTGTCAAATGCACCGTAATATTGTCGAATAAATTTTGATGATTTGCTCCCGAATGTTGATCTAAAACCGGATCAGCAAATATTTCACAATTCTGATACACATTTTTAGTTGCAAAAGTGTTGAAACTAAGCGGATGAACAGCTTTATTGTAAATCTTTAAATTCTTAACCAAAACATTGTGAACGCCACCCAAAGTAACGGTATAATGTGCTATATGATTTCCATCCGTCACAATATCCTGAATCGTTACATTCGAAATTTCTTCGCATAGAATTCCGCTGTCAGCATTTGTTATTGTAACATCTTTGAC
This sequence comes from Flavobacterium sp. 90, assembly GCF_004339525.1. Lineage (NCBI taxonomy): Bacteria > Pseudomonadati > Bacteroidota > Flavobacteriia > Flavobacteriales > Flavobacteriaceae > Flavobacterium > Flavobacterium sp. 90. The sequence goes on from NZ_SMGE01000001.1 coordinate 4,801,801, forward strand.
CCAACTATTAAAAACGCGCGTTAGAAATATGGCATTATTTCCCGGTTCAACGTGATGTGCGACTCTTGGAATATCAGGAAAAGTAAAACGAATATGTTCAATTCCAACTTCGTTTAAATGTTTCCATTCGACCAATTGTGCCTGATAACTTGGTTTTATTGCAATTGTCAAAGGCGTTTTGATCGTAATTTTAGACCCTGAAATTTTAGTGATTTCAACTTGTTGCCTTACGATTGGAAGTTTTGGGAATTTCCAATGATGAGAACCCGGTTTTACATTGGCACCTTTATATAAATCTTTAATAATTTCGCCATTTTCGCCGTCTTTATTAAACAACTGAAGTTCTACAATATCGCCAACTTTTAAGGCTTTAACTTCCGAAACTGTAATGGTGTGTTCGCCCATATTTCCGGAACTTACTTTAGCAAGAATATTTGGCACAGGTTCGTATTTATCCAAATAAGATTTTACACGTTCACCCGGAATCTGCGTCCAGATAAATCCACCCGACCAGGCATATTGGGAAAAAGGCAAATCGATATTATTCTCAGGTTCGCGTTGTCTTTTATCAAATGTGGTTAGATATTCTCTCAATTCAGCCAATGATTCCGGATTTTGGAGATACATCATTGGTCTTGGAAAATAAATTTCGGTTCCGTTTTCTTCAGAACCAGTTCCGCGAAGTACAAAATTGCTTCTTTCGATATAAATAATATCACTCAGAATTACTTTTCCGGCAGGCAATTGCAAAATCACATTTCCTTCAACTGCATTTGCTGCTTTTACAGCTTTCAATATAGCTTTAGAATCATCTAAACCATCATTAGCTTTTACGCCAAAATCAACCGCATTTATAATCTTTCCGTTAGTTTCAGGAAGTGGGCTTTCGCCGAAATGATATCCTGCATAACTAAAATCCGGCAAATAATTAGTAACAGGTTTTTGCGTGAGAATCTTAGGCAATTCCTGCCCAATAACATTCATACTAATGAAAAGGCTATAGAAAATTAGGGCTTGACGTTTCATGTTTTGTTTTTTTAGAGAATGATGGGCCACGGATTTTACGGGTTGAACGGGTTGACACAGATTTTTTTGTTCTTTGCCAAAGGTTTTGCGCGATATTGTCATTGCGAGGAACGAAGCAACCTCATTTGCTAAATCAAACTTTGTGTCTTATTCTTAGTGAGATTGCTTCGTTCCTCGCAATGAAAACCAGCGAAAACCCGTTTAATCCGTAAAATCCGTGGGCAAATACATTACAAATCTGTAATCAATTTATATTTAGGAACCAATGTTTTCATAATGCTCCAAGCCACTAAATAAGCCAAAGCGCAAAGCACGAACATGATTGTATATCCGGTTTCGATATGTCCCAAACCTTGATAGTAATCAAATAAAGCACCGCCTAATTTTGACACCAAAACACCGCCAAGTCCGCCTGCCATTCCGCCAATTCCAATAATAGAACCAATGGCTTTTTTAGGAAACATGTCAGAAACTGTGGTAAATATATTAGCAGACCAAGCCTGATGTGCAGAAGCTCCAACGCCAATTAGTAGAACCGGAATCCAAAAACTGATATAACCCAAAGGCTGTGCAAAAAGTACAAACAAGGGGAAAATTGCAATAATAAGCATCGCTTTCATTCGGGCTTCATAAGGATTGTGACCTTTGTTGATGAAATACATTGGGAAATATCCGCCGTAAATACTACCAACCATTGTCATACTATATAAAACGGCTAACGGAATCGTAATTTCGGTTTTTTCCATTCCAAATTGTGCTTCAAGATATTTTGGCAACCAAAACAAAAAGAACCACCAAATTCCATCCGTCAGGAATTTTCCAATCGCAAAAGCCCAGGTTTGTTTGTAGCTCAAAAGTTTAAGCCACGAGATTTTTTCCGGTTTTGAATTTTCTGAAGAAGTGTTTTCAAGAGTTTCTTCTTCAGATATATAAGTAAGTTCTGAAGCCGACATTCTTTTCTGGTTTCTAGGTTTTTCATACAAAAGATACCAAAAAAACATCCATATAAAACCAATTGCTCCAATGATAATAAAAGCCATTTGCCAACCCCAATGTACCGCAATCCAGGGCACGGTTAATGGCGCTAGAATTGCCCCAACATTTGAACCCGAATTAAAAATTCCGGTGGCGAGAGAACGTTCTTTTTTAGGGAAATATTCGGCAGTAGCTTTTATGGCAGCAGGAAAGTTTCCTGATTCTCCAAAGCCCAGAAAAGCTCTCGAAATCATAAAACCGGCAATAGAAACCGGAACGGCTCCAATACCAACCCAAACTAATAAGTTGTTAAAAGTACTTCCAATCGGGATTGCGTAAGCGTGCATAATCGCACCAATTGACCAGATGAAAATGGCTAAAATATAACCCAATTTTGTACCCAATTTGTCAATTAATCTTCCTGCAAATAACATCGAAAGCGCATAAACAAACTGAAAAACGGCTGTTATATTGGCATAATCGGTATTACTCCAGTTAAATTCTTCAGAAAGGCTGGGAGCCAGTAAACTCAAGACTTGTCTGTCCAGATAATTTACTGTAGTAGCAAAGAAAAGTAGTCCGCAGATGGTCCAGCGGTACCTTCCGATTGGTTCGGTTTTGATAGTCATGATAGTTAGTTAAGAGCATTTTGTTTTTAAATGGTAAAAGTTTGGGGTGGTTATAAAAAAGCTATCTTCTGAACTTTTTTCCTCAAACGGTAATCTTATTTTTTAGCTTATTATGCTTTATTTTGAACGAAACAATTAAACTTTGTATCGAAATATTAGCCACAGATTAAAGGATTAAATAGATTAAAAATAAAAATCTGCAAAATCTGCAAAATCTGCAAAATCTGCGAGAACAAAAAACATTTTTATTTTTTAAAATTAAAATAACGTTCAGCATTTTCACTGCAGATATTTCTAACCAATTCACCAATCAAATTAATATCATTTGGCAATTGACCATTTTCGACTTCATTTCCTAAAATATTGCATAAAATTCTACGGAAATATTCATGGCGCGGAAACGACAAGAAACTTCTCGAATCCGTAACCATGCCCACAAATCGGCTTAATAAACCAAAATTCGAAAGCACATTTAATTGCTTTTCCATTCCGTCTTTTTGATCTAAAAACCACCAAGCTGCACCATATTGCATTTTCCCCGGAATCAAATCGTCATTAAAATTTGCAACCATAGAAGCAAAAACTTCATTATCACGCGGATTCAAATTATAGACAATAGTTTTTGTCAATCCATTTGCAGAATTTAATTTATCAAAGAAACCGCTCATATTATCGGCCATATTCAAATCTCCAATCGAATCAAATCCCTGATCAGGTCCAAGCAATTGCATCATTTTGCTATTATTATTTCTAATCGCACCTACGTGAAATTGTTGCGCCCAAGACCTTTTATGATTCATCAAAGCAATCTCAAAAAGTACCGCCGATTTGAATTTTTCTATTTCAATCACACTTAATTCCGAAACATTTAATCCTTTTTTAAAGATCGATTCAATTTCAGATTTCGTATAAGTTGAGGCATATAATTTAATATGTCCGTGATCCGAAATTCGGCCACCCATTTCATGAAAAAAGTCATGTCTTAGTCCGATTGCTTTTATAAAATCAGCATATTCTTTTATCGAAAAACCAACAACAGTTTCCAGTTTCTGAATCCAGTTTACAAAAAGTTGTCCTTTTTCGATTTCAGTCGCTTTATCAGGTCTGAAAGAAGGCAAAACCAAAATTTCGAATTCATCATCACGAAGTTTTTGATGGAATTGCAAATCATCCGTAGGATCATCAGTCGTTCCTACAACTTTGACATTCATTCGTCTAAGTAAGTTTTTGACACTGAATTCAGGCTTTTTCAGCAATTCATTACAAGTATCATAAATTTCCTTTGCCGTTTCTTTATTCAATAATAAATCAATCCCAAAATAACGTTTCAATTCCAAATGTGACCAATGATATAAAGGATTTCGCAAAGTATGAGGCAGCGTTTCGGCCCATTTCTCAAACTTTTCAAAATCTGAAGCGTCTCCCGTAATGTATTTTTCAGAAATTCCATTAGCGCGCATCGCTCTCCATTTATAGTGATCGCCTTCAATCCAAATCTCCGTAATAGTCTTAAATTGAAGATCTTCAGCAATATCTTTTGGAGACAAATGACAATGATAATCTATGATAGGTTGTGCTTTTGCAAAGTTGTGATACAAGGAAACCGCTGTTTTATTATACAATAGAAAATCCTCCGTAATAAATTTATTTTCAGACATAAAGTAATTTTTTGAGTACTATATTGAAATATTTGGACACGAATTTCACAGATTTGCACAAATTCTAATGGTTAATTTAGTTTGTGAAATTAATTTCACGAACAGAATTAGTGACAATTCGTGCAATTCGTGTTTACATCTCAAACAGTATTTTATAAGCTTTTTTTAATTCCCATTTCAAGACCTCTCAATTCAGCTAAACCTCGCAAACGTCCAATAGCCGAATATCCCGGATTTGTTTTTTTATTCAAATCATCCAGCATTTGATGTCCGTGATCTGGGCGCATCGGCAACGAACTATTATTTCTTTTTTCGACTTCAATAATCGCTTTCACAACTTCATACATATCGACATCGCCTTCAAGATGATTCGCTTCAAAAAAACTTCCTTCCTCATCTCTTTCGGTACTTCTCAGGTGAATAAAGTTCATTTTATCGCCATGACGTCTCACAATTCCGGGTAAATCATTATCAGCTCTTACGCCGTATGAACCTGTACACATCGTGAATCCGTTCGATTTTGAATCGGCAGCAGCCATTAATTCTATTAAATCTTCTTCAGTACTTACAACTCTAGGCAAACCCAAAATAGGGTAGGGTGGATCGTCTGGATGAATCGCCATCAAAACGCCTTTGCTTTCTGCAACCGGAATAATTTCTTTCAAAAAGAAGAAAAGATTTTTCTTCAAAGTCGCTCTGTCAATATGATTATATCCGCTTAAAGTCACCAGAAAATCTTCTACCGAATAGGCTTCTTCAGCACCCGGAAGTCCTGCAAGAATGTTTTGCTGTAACTTGATTTTATCGGCTTCAGTCATTGCTTCGAAATAGCTTTTAGCCTTTTGAATTTGTGGTTGAGAATATTCATTTTCGGCTCCCGGTCTTTTCAAAATATACAATTCAAAAGCTGCAAAAGCATTAATATCAAAGCGTAAAGCCTTTGAACCATCTGCAACTTCATAAGCCAAATCAGTTCTCGACCAATCAAGAACCGGCATGAAATTATAGCAAATGCATTTGATTCCGCATAAAGCCAAATTTCGAATACTTTCTTTATAATTTTGGATGTATTCCAGATAATTTCCCGATTGCTTTTTTATGTCTTCGTGAACTGGAATACTTTCCACAACCGACCATATTAAACCCGAAGCGCCTTTTTTAGGATCTCCGTTTTCATGTTCAATTTCAACTTTTCGCTTGATAATTTCATCAATACTCCAAACTTCCCCATTCGGAATATGATGCAATGCCGTTACGATTCCGGTTGCGCCCGTTTGTAGAATATCTTGTAAAGAAACAGGATCATTTGGCCCGAACCATCTTAATGTTTGTTCCATTTTTTGATTTATTTTTTGTTTTGTAAGGTTTTGAGAACCTTATAGATATTATTTTTATTATTAATGTTTAGGAGCTATTTCCCGCTATCCATTCCAATCTTTTATTTTTTTAAAGAAAAAAAATAAAAGGATTTCCACTTCTATCGGGGCTAGGACATTCATTTTTATATGAACTATTTTTATTTATCGTTCTGTCAATGAATTTCTTAATTTTTCACAATCCTTTGCGATCTCAAAGCAAAGTGGCAAAAAAATAAAGCTTAGCGAACTTTGCGTAAACCTTTGCAACTTTGCGGTAAATGTCATTTTCCATTACTCCAATGAGATTTTTAATTTTTCACAATCCCTTTACAATCTCAAAGCAAAGCGGAATAAAAACAAAGCTTAGCGAACTTTGCGCAAAACCTTTGTGCACTTTGCGGTAAATGTCATTTTCCGTTACACAAATGACGTTCCCAATTTTTCACAATCCCTTTGCGATCTAAAAGCAAAGCGACATAAAAACAAGCTTTGCAAACTTTGCGAAAAACCTTTGCGAACTTTGCGGTAAAAACTTTTACAGCATAGTCAACAAAAAAACTAAATACTCGATGCCGAGAATCCTCCATCAACTTTGATAATCGTTCCCGTCACAAATTTTGACATATCGCTGCATAAAAATAAAAGCGCACCGTCAATATCCTCAGGTTTTCCAAATCTTCCCATCGGAGTATGATCTATTATTTTTTCGCCTCGAGGTGTTAATTTTCCTTCGGGAGTCAATAATAAAGCTTTGTTTTGTTCTCCAATAAAAAAGCCCGGAGAAATTGCATTCACCCGAATTCCTTCACCATATTTCGAAGCCAGTTCAACCGACATCCATTGCGTAAAATTGTCAATAGCCGCTTTTGAAGCCGAATATCCAACAACTCTAGTCAAAGGTCTTTGCGCTGATGCCGATGAAATATTAATGATAATTCCTTGTTTTTGTTTCGCAAAAAGCTCCGAAAATACTTGTGATGGCAACATTGTACCAATAATATTAAGATCAACAACTTTTTGCAAATCATCGACTTGCATATCATAAAATGCCTGATCCGGACTTATTGTTGCACCAGGCATATTTCCGCCAGCCGCATTGATTAAAATATCCAGGCGACCATATTTTTCTACAATAAAATCTTTGGCTTTTTCAAGTTCCTCCTGATTTAAAACATTCGCCTGAACTGCAAAAGCTTGTCCGCCATTTTTTTCAATTGCTTCTACAGTTTTATTGGCTTTTTCAATAGATTGAGAAACGATTCCGGTAATAACACCTTGTTTTGCCAAAACATTAGCAAAATTACTTCCCAATACTCCGGCACCGCCAGTTATAAGAGCAATTTTACCTTTTAAATTAAATATTGAATCCATGATATTAGTTTACTAATTGTTTTTGTATAATCTCTACGATCTCAATAGCTTTTTTAACTTCATTTTCGATTAAGTAAAAATCGCCTTCCTGCATTCTTTTTTTACTAATAAGCTGACTTCCCATTCCAACAGCCGAAGCTCCGGCAGTAAACCAACTATTAATGTTGGTGTAATTTGACTCTACGCCACCAGTTGTAATAAAACGAAGTGCTGGAAAAATGTCTTTTATGCTAGTCAAAAACTCAGGTCCAAGAATGTTTCCGGGGAAAAGTTTAATGAATTTTATTCCGGCATTTTCAGCAGTAATAATTTCCGTTGGCGTCATACAACCCGGACAGTACAAGATTTCTTTACTTTTTAAGAACTCTGAAACCTCAGGAACAAAACCCGGACTTATAAAAAAATCAGCTCCAACGGCATGAAATTCTTTTGCCTGATCCAGATTTTTTATAGTACCGATTCCTAGTAACATTTCTGGCATTTCGGTGTTTCTAACGGCAACCATTTTTTCAAAATTCAACAAAGCTTCAGAACCTCTATTGGTATATTCTACAGCTCTGATTCCAACTCTGTAAAGCGAACGTAAAACTTCAATACTAATATTCTCATCAGTATTAAAATACAAAGGCAAAATCCCTTGTTCCGAAATAATATCAATTGTATTTTGAATTGTTTTCATGACTTTAAATTTTAACTTTAATCACTATTTTTTTCAATAATCCTTCGCCAATCATGGCCGCATGAACATCTTCTGGAAATAATATTGCAAATTGTTCTTCCTGTAATTCAAAAAACATATCTGGTTTATCGTGAAAAAAGCGCACATCTCTTTCGTCACTATAATCCCCATTTGGACTAATGCATTTTTCTCTTGGTTTCCATGCAAAAGTTTCAGGTCCTTTTATCGAAATCTGAATGTCAATATTTTGATCATGGCATTCAAATCCTTTGATACTTTCTTCTCGTGTTGCTCCTTCGCCAATAATTACAATTACTTTTAAACCTTCTGCAATTTCAAAAGCACCTTCTTCAAGAATCGAAATATCATTTTGATTTACATACTCAAATGCCTTTTGAAAATTGGGGTGTAAACCGTAATATTTTGCTGCGTTGTGTAATGAATCTACTATCATTTTTTTGTTTTTATATTTTTAATTAATACACAGAAAGGTAGAAGTTTAAACTTAAATAAGTGTTTTGTTTTTTCTAAATTATTACAGGCGAATGTTAAAAATTATCACCCTATTTTATACCATCATTAGAGTAAAACCAGCCTTTGCATATTAAAATAAATCAATGTTAATCTGTTCAATCCGTTTAATTCGAGGGCAAATAAGTTAACGAATAACCCGTCCGCCGCTTGCGCCATTCATAAGCGCCGTAACATCATTCACGCTCGATAAATTAATATCTCCCGGTATCGAATGTTTAAGACAGGAAGCAGCAACAGCATATTCAAGAGTTTCCTGATACGATTCTGGCGAGGTTATCAATCCATAAATTAATCCAGCCATAAATGCATCACCGGCACCAATTCTGTCAACAATATGTGAAATCTTATATTCTTTAGATTTTAATAATTTTCCGTCGTTCCATAAAACAGCGCCAATTGTATTCGACGAAGCATTGGCGTCATAGCGCATTGTGGATACAATTGTTTTAAGTCTTGGAAACTGCTTTTTCCATTTATCAAAAACAGAATCAATACTTTCAGATTCTTCTATTTTTATATTCAGACATTTTTCAGAATCATCAGAACCGCCTAACAATACATCACAATATTGAACTAATTCCGGCATGATTTCAGAAGCTTTTTTGCCATAATTCCACAACGTTGGACGATAATTTAAATCGGCAGAAATTGTTAATCCTAATTTAGAAGCTGCTTCAAGAGCTTCTTTCGTTAAAATCGCAAGATCTTCGGTTAACGACGCTGTTATTCCAGACCAATGAAACCAATCTGCATCTTGAAAAATAGCTTCCCAATCAATCATTCCTTTTTTGAGATTTGCAAATGAAGAAGCGTCTCTGTCGTATAAAACTTTGCCAGGTCTTTCTGATGCACCTTGTTCAAAATAATATACTCCCAAACGCTTTCCTTGTTTTACGGCAATTGGTTCAACACCATAAGATTTTAATTCGCTTAAAGCGGAATCTCCTAATTCATTATCAGGAACTGAGGTTACGAATTTTACATCGCAACCAAATAAAGCCAGTGATGCACCAACATTTGCTTCAGCGCCACCATAATGTGCTTCAAATGTTCTTGATTTATAAAGTTTTGAATGGTTAGGAGGTGAAAGTCTTAGCAGGATTTCACCAAAAGTTATGATAGTTTTTGACATATGTGTAATTTTACGTGTACGCACACGGGTTATTGCAAATGTATATAAAAAGTTGTCTAAAACAACTTATCTTTGATAAAAAAAATTAATTTTACACTCTTACAGAATCTTTTTAACTTAAAAACAATCAATATCATAACGATTAAAAAAATTGCAGAACTAGCTAATGTTTCGCCTGGGACAGTTGATAGAATTATCCATAATCGTGGGCAAGTGACTCAGGAAAATGTCGATAAAGTCAATGCTATAATCGAACAATACGGTTACAAAAGAAATATTCTGGCGAGTAATCTGGCGCTGAATAAAAAATTTCATTTTGTGGTTTTCCTGCCTAAATATGAAAATCTGGAATATTGGAAAAGCCAAATTAAGGGAATAGAAAAAGCAGCTGTAGAATTCAGTAAATTCGGAATTGTTCTGGATTATTTCTTTTATGATTTTAATACTTCTTCGTTTAAAGAAGCGGTCAAAAAAGTATTAGAATTTGATTGCGATGGATTGTTATTTGCACCAATTTTCTATGAAGAATCTGTTCGTTTTTTAAACGAGTATGAAAAAAGGAATATTCCGGTTGTCATGATCGATTCTAATATAAAAATCAATCAGGATCATGCTTACGTTGGACAAGATGCTTTTCAAAGCGGATATTTAGCCGGAAGATTGATAAGTTTTGCTGTAAGAAATGAAAGGCAGGTTTTGATTTTTAAAATTACCAGAGAGATAGAAAGTACCTCTGTTTATTTACAGCGTATTGATGGTTTTTATTCCTTTTTTAAAGATCATGAAGAACTTCAAAACTTCAAATTTTCAGAAGTTACCATCAAAGATTCCGGAATTGATCAGTTAAATCTTGATATGTTTTCAGGTATAAATAGTGTTTTTGTACCCAATTCCAGAGCTTATATTGTAGCGCGATTTCTAGAGCAAAACAATATAAAAGGCGTCCGAATAATTGGTTACGATTTACTCAATGATAATATCGAATATTTGAATAAAGGCGTAATTGATTTCCTTATTAATCAAAGACCCGAAGAACAGGGTTATATGGGAATCAATCATTTATACAAGAAATTAGTGCTTCAGGAACCTGTTGAAGACACGCATTATATTCCCTTAGAAATTATCTTGAAAGAGAATTATTCTCCTGCAAAGAAATAGTTTTTTTGCCCACGGATTTTACGGATTTTAACTGGTTTACGCTGATTTTTTCTTTTTCTCTGCGCAATATCTTTGTCAAAGTTTAAAACTTTGACAAAGATCATGACGATAAACTTTGCGACTTTGCGACTTCGCGAGAATAAAAAATCCGTGTAGACCCGACCAAATCAGCCAAATCCGTGGGCAAAAAACATTTTACATTTTTTTCACCTTCACCACAAGCGGATTATTTATCTTAGAAGCAAACGAACTCAAATAACTTTCCCATTCTTCTTTGGTTTGAAACGGACTTCCTTTTTTCCATCCAAAACCAACATAATAAACGACTTTATTGCTCTTAACGGCTAGGTTTCCGTATAAGTTGCTTAAATCTTTATCGTTTGTGATATAATTGTCAAATCCGGTTAAAGTCCCTTTTGGAGCAACCAAACCAGTTCCTAATTCTGAATCGTCAAGAGGTTCCCAATGACTGAGCCAACCTTCTTTTATGTTGGTTCCGATAGTTCCTTTTTTGTCATGAAGCGTTAATCCGGCAGCGATTTCTTTTGTGCCTTTGATATGGATTTCAAAACGGGAAAGGTAACTTCCGTAATCGAGACTAATTAGTTTAGATTCGGTTATTTTGTTGCCTTTTGCGTCCCAATCGGCATAAGTCAGGATAAAACTCGTTCTGATTGGTCCTGTCGTAATCGTTTTCCAGGTAATGAAATTCTTTGAGAAATAGTATTTATTATCTAGTTTAACAGCAATTCCGCCAACGCCACGGCTGTCTCCAACGTGAAAATTATCCAAACCTTCACCAGTATCTTTATGATAAGTTCCAGTTCCTAAAGTTGCTTTTTCGTACCATTTATTGATAATTGGATAATCGACTCTTTTTAGCCACGCATCAATTCCGCTAGTTAAAGTTCCGCCTTCAACATGATCTTCGGCCATTTTTTGAGCCACAGGACCATAAGTTCTAAAAGCTACTTTATTGTTTTCCCAGGCATAATCATCTGTTCTTTCCGGAACAAATCTGGAATAACAGTTTACAGTTTTTGTTGCATCTGGATTTGTAGCAACCAAAACCTGAAAGTCTTTTTTTGAAGACGCTCCAATTTTAGGCTGAAATAACAAAACATCTGATTTGCCATCGCCATCGGTATCAACAAGCTGAGTTTCTAAAAACGTACTTGTGCCACTTTCTTTAACAGAATAATCTTCAAGCTTGACCGAAGATGGTAAACCCAGAGATTTTTTAGTCAGTTCAATAGTTTCAAATTCCCTGTCAATAGCAAGAGAATTCGTAATCGTTATGGTTTTGTTTTGCGAATGAACGGCAAAACTACTTACCAAAATTGCGGTTAATAATAGATTTTTTTTCAAAATTTGAGGTTTTAGTTTTCGTTAGAAGGTTTACCAATTGTAGCGAGAATTCCGCCGTCTACATACAAGATGTGACCGTTTACAAAATCACTAGCTTTAGAGGATAAGAATATTGCTGCTCCGGCTAAATCACTCGGGTCGCCCCATTTTGCAGCAGGAGTTCTGCTAATTATGAAATCGTTAAACGGATGTCCGTCAACGCGAATAGGTTTTGTTTGTTCAGTAGCAAAATATCCGGGACCAATTCCGTTGATTTGTACATTATATTTTGCCCATTCTGTTGCCATGTTTTTGGTCAGCATTTTCAAGCCGCCTTTTGCTGCAGCGTAAGCGCCAACGGTATTTCGACCCAATTCGCTCATCATCGAACAAATATTGATGATTTTTCCCTGACGTCTTTCTATCATTCCTTTGGCAACATGTTTTGAAACGATAAAAGGCGAAACCAAATCAATATCAATTACTTCTTTAAAATCAGAAACTTCCATTTCGATAAGCGGAATTCTTTTGATGATTCCAGCATTGTTAATCAGGATTGCAATTGGTCCAACTTCATTTTCAATCTTCTGAATTGCCGTTATAACTTCGCTTTCATCAGTTACATTAAATTTATAGCCAACAGCATTAATTCCTTCTTTTTGAAGCTCTTTTACAGCGTCGTCAATTTTTTGTTGAGAAGAATTTCCGTTTACGACAATTGTCGCTCCGGCTTCACCAAGTCCTTTTGCCATTGCCAATCCAAGTCCGTGTGTACTTCCTGTGATTAAGGCGATTTTTCCTTTTATATCAAATAAGTTTATCATTTTCTTATCTTAAATCAGTGATTTTACAAACATCCATATCTCCATAATCCAGGTTTTCACCCGCCATTCCCCAAATAAAAGTGTAATTTGAAGTTCCTGAACCCGAGTGAATTGACCAAGGTGGAGAAATTACTGCCTGATGATTGTTCATCCAAATGTGTCTCGTTTCTTGTGGTTCGCCCATAAAATGACAAACAGCCTGATTTTCCGGAATATCTAAGTAGAAATAAACTTCCATTCTACGATCGTGAACGTGTGCTGGCATTGTATTCCAAACACTCCCCGGTTTTAATTCCGTCATTCCCATTTGCAATTGACAAGTCGTTACAATTCCGCCAATAATCATTTGATTTACCGTTCTGTGGTTTGCCGTTTCCATTGTTCCCAATTGTAATTTATTGGCTTCTGCCAAACTCACTTTTTTGATTGGATGTTGTGTGTGGGCTGGAGCCGAATTCAGATAAAACAAAGCAGGATTGTCAGAATCGTCACTTTTGAAGATTACTTCCTTATTTCCGCTTCCAATGTAAAGTGCATCTTTATGCCCCAATTCATACGAAGTTCCGTCAACTTCAACCGAACCTTTTGCACCAACATTAATGATTCCTAATTCTCTTCTTTCCAGAAAATATTGGGCTTTAAGCGGATCAATAGTTTCTAATTTAAGTGGAGAAACCGGAACTGCTGAACCTGCGATATAACGATCATAATGTGAATAAGTAAGAGCGATTTCGCCCTTTTTCATTAGATTATCAATTAAAAATTCTGCTCTTAATTGTCTAGTGTCGTATTGTTTTACAGCTTGCGGACTTGACGCATATCGTGATTCGTATGATATTGACATTTGTTTTTTGTTTTGAGTTCAATGTGAATTTTATAGCTCTATAAAAATACAAATCAATTTTTTAATAAAAATACATTAATGGAGTAAAAACGTCCAAAAGCTTGTTAATGAATTTGTTGCTTGTTTTAAGATGTTTTTATTTGTTTCGATTTAATATATTGAATTGTAGTGTTTTATGAAGTTATTCGTTACTTTTAACTGAATAATTAAAATACTATAAAATGATGAGAAAGATTTACTTATTGACTGCGATTCTTCTTCTATTTGGTATGCAATTATCTGCGCAAGGGCAATTAAACAAAAGCGCAGAGGAATGGAAAGAGAAGCTGAAATCTATAAATAGTGAATTGGCAAATGCTTTTATAAATAAAGATATTAATGTTGTTATGAGTTATTATGATGACAAACAGCCAACTTGTATGCCGGAATTTCATATGGCTTTATATACAAAAGGCGGAATACAATATTATTATGAGCAATGGTTCAAAAACGTTACAATAAGTACTTATAAAAGGGATATTTATGAAGTTCTGTTAATCAAAAATTACTTAATTGAAATTGGAACTTTCACCAATAATTTCACCAGAGTTGGTGGTAGTCCATTTGTTTACGAAGGAAAATATATGAATGTTTGGAGAATTGAAAAGAATCAGGATTTAAAGCTTATTTCTGAAATCTGGGGTGCGAATACTGCTGTAGACAAATCTAATTTTTCCTTTATAAAACCGCAAGCGAGTATTATGCCAAAACTCGTGGTAAATAAAGCCGTATCAGATGAAGTAAATAAACGTAATGATGGCATTGCTAAACTTGTAAAAGAAAGAAAAGGGGAGAAACATGCGACAGAATTCTTTGAAAAAGATGCAATATATATGACTTATGATACTCCAATGTTGGTTGGAATGGATAACATAAAACCTTATTTTATGGAACACGAAAAACCAAATGGTGTTTCAATTGACTTTATACAAATCAAAGCAAGTACAATGATCTCACTTGGGAAATTTGTTTTAGAATATGGTTATTATTATGTTGATGTTTCCTGGGATAATAAAAAAGGAAAAGCCACCGTTACCGGAAAAAGCACCAATCTGTGGAAAAGAGATGAAAATGGTACTTTGATGCTTTACAGACAAATGGTGAATCACGATTAAAGATTTGGGATTTTTTTAAGTTTCTGAATTTAAGTTTCTATTCTAATTTTTGTAATTTACAATCCAATCATGTGATGAAAGTTGTCAAATGATTTAAAATTGTAAATAAAGAATATGGAAGTTAAGTGTATTATTTTTGATTGTGACGGAGTTCTTGTTGATACTGAAAAGATTGGTAACGGAATATTGCTTTCAATGGGCGCCGAATATGGTTTCGAAATGAAGCTCGTAGATGCGTATCGGGAATTTAACGGACGTAATTTGAAAGAATGTTTTTTACATATCGAAAATGCAATTGGTAAAAAGCTTCCGGATAATTTTGAAAGTGAGTATCGCCAAAGAAGTTTTGAAGCCTTCAAAACACAAGTTAAACCAATGGAAGGCATAGTTGAATTCCTAAACAAACTTAAAATTCCGTATTGTGTCGCTTCCAGCGGTCCTGTTGATAAAATCAGACTGAATCTTGAAGTTGCTGGTTTACTCGATAAATTCGAAAATAAAATCTATAGTTCCTACCAAATTAATAGTTGGAAACCCGATCCCGGAATTTTTCTACATGCCGCAAAAGAAATGGGATTTGAGGTCAAAGATTGCATCGTAATCGAAGACAGCAAAGCCGGAGTAATCTCAGGAATAAAAGGTGGTTTCAAAGTCTACGGTTTTGCAAACGGATATAACAACGAAGATTTAGAAAAAGAAGGTGCTATACTTTTTGATAGTTATGAAGAGTTATGGAATTTGATTTAAATTTTTGATTTAAATTTTTGATTTAAATTTTTGTTTCAAGTTTCAGGTTTCGTTGCGATCGATAGTTTTGCCATTTTAGCGTATTACAATCTTTTTCCACATAAATATTCGTGCAGATTTTTTTAAGTTCCGAAGGAACGAATTATATTGTAGGGATGGATTTCAATCCGTCCTACGCAACGGAAATCAAACGATTGTAGCATATAAGCTTTGTCAAAGTTTAAAACTTTGACAAAGCTAGACATTGAGAAATTATCTAATTTTCTAATTCCCTCCATTTTCTAATTCCCTCCATTATCTAATTCCCTCCATTATCAAATTCCCTAATTCAAATGTAATTTGTTGCATTAAAATAAAATTTTATATATTTGGATATAGAGATTCGTTTTTTTAATGGCTTTTAGTTATCAAATTATAATTTCTAAAGCCCTTAAATAACCGACTTTATTTTGCCTTAAAAGCAACCTCTCCCCGGTAGTTGTTTTTGAGATTGTGGCACTCCGACACCACAAAATAACCTACATTCTACAGCAAAATGACGAAATTTATAATTAGAATTTTAATTCTATATCTATTCTTTATACCTATAATTGGAAACGCTCAAATTAAGAAAATTGGAGTTCCATTTATCACTAATTACAATCCGAAAACGTATAAAGCCGCTTCAGAAAATTGGGATCTTTTGCAAGATTCTAAGGGAATGATGTTTTTTGCCAATCATTTTGGCATCATGCAATTTGACGGCGTAAGATGGAATATTGTAACGCAACCTCAAAATAGAAGTATGGTTCGCTCGCTTGCCATTGATAAAAACAATCGGATATATGTTGGGGCTCAGGGCGATTTTGGCTATGCGGTTCAGTTGTCAAACGGACAATATAAATATACTTCTTTGGTAAAATTTGCTTCCAGATCGGCTAAGAATTTTGGAGATGTTTTGCATACTGTTATTCGAAATAACGAGGTTGTTTTTTTCTCAAATGAAGAACTGTTTATTTATAAGAATAATAAAATCAAAACAATACGGCCAAAAACAAAATTTGATGAATTTTTTGAAGTCAATAAAGAAATCTATGTTTCAGATGAAGTAAGAGGATTATTGAAACTCCAAAATGATGTTTTAAGAGAAATTCCAAATGGTTTTCAGTTTATCGGAATGAAGATTAAAAAAATTTTCCAAGTCAAAGAAGGTTTGTTATTTCTGACACAGAAAAAAGGACTTTTTCTATATAAAAATAATCAGCTAAAACCATTTGTAACTGAAGCTGATGAATTGTTTAAGCAATATCAGATTTCGGCAGGAATTCAACTTTCAGATGGATATTTAGGAATTGGAACGCGCCAAACCGGATTGATAGTTATTGATAGTAAAGGAAATTTAGTTCAGCATATCAACAAGCAAATGGGGTTGCAGAATGATTATGTGACGAATCTCAAAACAGATACTGCTGGAAATTTATGGGTGACTTTGAAAGAAGGAATTTCGATGATTCAGATTTCATCGCCATTATCAAGAATATTGGATACTTCGAGTGCTGAAACCAAAATATATTGCAGTTTAATTTATCAAAACAAACTTTATATAGCGACAGATAATGGCGTTTTTTGGTTGGATTGGGAAGCTTATAAAAGCGGTAAAAATCAAAATGTACGTTTTCAGCATATTTCGGGAATGTCTGAAAATGTATGGAATATTGGCATTTTTGGAAATTCACTTTTGGCTTTTGAAAAAAATGGAGTTTTCGAAATAAAAGGAAATTCAGCGCAATTATTGGCTAAAACCGATGGAGCGTGGCAAGGTGTATTAATTCCCAATCATCCTGATTTATTACTTGTTGGCGGTTATAATGGTTTGTATTTGCTAAAGAACGTCAATAATTCCTGGGTTTATCAGCATAGAATAAAAGGTTTTGAAGAAAGCAGCAGAATAATTATAACCGAAAAAAATGGAAATATCTGGATTGCGCACGGTTATAAAGGAATCTATAAAATCAAATTTAATGCAGCATTTGATACCGTTTCAAACATTCAGTTTTACAACCAGGAAGCTGGGTTTCCGTCGAGTTTGTTTCTGAATACTTTCAAAATAAACGATCAGATTTTGTTCGGAACTACAAAAGGAGTTTACAAACAAGATTCTAATTCGAAGAAAATGATTCCGGATGCTCTTTTCAAGAAATACCTCGGATTGAAAAGCCATATTCGTCTGCTTAAAGCAGATAATAAAAACAATATCTGGTACATTTCAGGAGAGAATACAGGAAAAATGAGTCAGAAAGCAGGAGGGAAGTTTGAGATTGAAGAATTGCCTTTTAGAAAGCTCAGGTATTTGTATGTTCCCGGTTTCGAGAATATTCAAACAACAACAAATGGAGATGTGTTTTTTGGTACACAAGAAGGGTTGATTCATTATAATTCGATCAAAAACAAAAAGTATCAATCGAAATATAAAGCAGTTATATCTGAAGTAAAATGTATTTTTCCGAAAGATAGCTTGTTGTTTTCGAGTCGATACGATGTGCTTCCAACCGATACGGAATCTGCAAATAAGAAGCTTTCTCCGGTTTTATCGTATTCGAATAATGCGTTGCACTTTTCGTTTGCGTCACTTTGTTATGATGAAGCTGATGCTACACAATACGAATATTGGCTGGAAGGCTTTGAGCCAAAATGGTCGGATTGGAGCCTTCAAACGGAAAAAGAATACACGAATTTGTCTGAGAATGAATATGTTTTTCACGTAAGGGCAAAAAACATTTATGATGTTGTAAGCGAAGAAGCCGTTTTTAGATTTGAGATTTCGCCGCCGTGGTACCGCACAAGTTGGGCTTATATATTGTATTTGATACTTTTTGGAGTTTTGATTTATGCGATTATCAAGTACCAAAAAAATCTTGCCGAACGTGAACGCGAACAATTGATCCTTAATCAGGAAAAGGAATTGCTGCGAAATCGTGCCGAATTAAACGAGCAAAAACTGGCATTAGAACAAGAAAATATGACGATTATGAGAGAAAATCTCGAAACGACAATCAATCTTAAAAACGCAAAAGTTGCTTCGAGTACGGTGAATCTTATCCATTTGAATGAAATTTTGCTTTCGATAAAAGAACTCATCGCTCAAATTGATAAGAAGAATGATCAGAATGTAAATTTCAGCTTACTGACAAAAATAAACCGAATAATCGATCACGAATTAAAAGGAGATCAGCATTGGAACGAGTTTGAAGAGATTTTTAATCAGCTTCATGATAATTTCATGCAACGTTTAAAAACGAGTTTTCCTGAGTTGACTCCACGTGATATGCGATTATGTGCTTATTTGCGAATGAATTTTAATACTAAAGAAATTGCTCCGCTTTTAGGGATTTCTGTCAGAGGTGTTGAAGATACCAGATATCGCATTCGTAAAAAATTGCAGCTTTCATCTGAGGCAAATATCACGGAGTTTATTCTGAATTTTTGATTTTTGTTTCACGCAGATTTTAAAAAGAATTAGGCAAATGTTTATCTAACGTTTCAACGGATTAAAATCCGTTGCTACAAAATGTATCGTTCCTTCGGAACTTTTGGAAAGAGCCTTCGGCTTGATTTATATTGTAGGGATGGATTTTAATCCGTCCTTCGCAATCGTTTTATCTAACGTTTCAACGGATTAAAATCCGTTGCTACAAAATGTATCGTTCCTTCGGAACTTTTGGAAAGAGCCTTTGGCTCGATTTATATTGTAGGGATGGATTTTAATCCGTCCTTCGCAATCGTTTTATCTAACGTTTCAACGGATTAAAATCCGTTGCTACAAAATGTATCGTTCCTTCGGAACTTTTGGAAAGAGCCTTTGGCTCGATTTATATTGTAGGGATGGATTTTAATCCGTCCTTCACAATCAAAATCGCCATTCTGTTGCGTACCTATGGCACGCTAAATTTATTTCCAATTGTCTTTTCTACCTATATTTTGTACCTAAAGGCATAATTTAATTTCAGTTTTTATTATTAAGTAAAATCTGAAGTGATTTCACGGGTTTTGAGGGCTATTTATTACATTTTTTTGCTAGCACCGTAGTCAAACCGTACCCCAAAATGGACCTTTTAGGTGGTTTATTTGTTAATATTGTCATCTTATTAATACAATAAGGACTATTTCTTTGCGAGAAATAAGATTTGTTGGGTTAATGGAACTTTACTAACAAAAACTAAAAAAAATGAAACAAAATGACCCTTTTTTCGGCCGACCACCGAGAAGCAATTACTATTTTTTAAAGAGGTGTTTTATAATGACACTTATTATGTTGTCTCCTTTTCTAAAACTTCAGGCGCAATGCAACACTTTAATTTGGTCTGATGAATTTAATGGCACAACCGTAGATGCAACAAAATGGCAAAGCATTACAGGAAACGGTTGTCCTTCTCTTTGTGGCTTCGGAAACGGCGAAGCACAGCGTTACGATCCAAATCAAGCAACAATTGTTAAAGAAGGAACGGATAGTTATTTGAATATTCAGGCTAAATACGAGCCAAATGCATCATTTCCGGCGCAACCGTATTCTTCGGCAAAACTAACTACTGAAGGAAAATATTCGATTAAATACGGAAGAATCGAAGCTCGTATGAAATTGTCTAACGGAATGGGCGCTTGGCCTGCATTCTGGATGTTACCGGCAGGAACGTCAAATTGGCCTTATACAGGTGAAATTGATATCATGGAAGCCAAACACAGAAACCCAAAATCTATCGATGGAACGATTCATTATGATGGCGGTGGATATCACTTTACAGGAAGAAGTTATAGTTCTCCAACTGATTTGTCTACAGAATTTCACGTTTATGCTGTAGAATGGGGGCCAAATATCATAAAATGGTTTATTGATGGCAATTTATTTCACACAGCAACGCCACAAACGACTGTAAATGGCGGATGGCCTTTTAACGATCAACAGTTTTATATTATTCTGAATCTGGCTGTTGGTAGTGCAGGAACACCTTATACAAGTGTAAACGGTGCTGGTGTAGAACCAATTCCGGCTGATTTTCCGGCAAAACTGCAAGTAGATTATGTTCGCGTTTACAGCGGAAGTTTTACTTATGGAGTTTTGGGCGATGCAAAAGTATATAACAATGAAACGGGTAAAAACTATTCAATAAATGCCATTGCTGGTGCAAGTTACAATTGGACAGTTCCTGCGGGAGCAACGATTACGTCAGGACAAGGCACAAATGCGATTACTGTAAACTGGGGAACATCTGGGGGAGATGTTTCGGTAGCAACTACAGTTTCGGGATGTGCTGCAAATACTTATAAACTGGCTGTAACTACGGAAGTTCCTTTGCCTGTAGAAAGAATTTATGAAGATTTTCAAACGAATCGCAATATAGTTTACGGTCTTAAAACGGGGGTTTTGACTGAAGCTGTTGCAAATCCATCGGCTACGGGAATCAATACTTCGGCTTCGGTGGGGAAATATGTTCGTAATGCTTCTGAATTATATGATGTTCTTAATATCAAAAATGTCGTAATCAGCAATGCTAATGATTATGTTTATGGCAGAAAGAAAATCTCTTTTGATATCTATACTTCGGCGCCTGTTGGAACTAAAATTTCAATGCAACTGGAGAATAGTTTAGTAACAACGGCAACAAATTTTCCGTCAGGAAGACATAGTGGTTATAAAGCCACAACAACGGTTCAGAACAAATGGGAAACTATTGAGTTTGAATTCGAAAAAGTGATCGATCCCAATACAAGTGCTCTGACGATCAATAATGTAGTTTTCCTTTTTGAATCTAATTCGAATTCCGGAGCGACGTATTATTTTGATAATCTGCTGACAAAAGCTGCGCCTGAAAAACCTATTATTGCGACAGATGTTTTACAAAACTACGACGGAATCAATAAAATCATCAAAGGAACTACAACGGGAACGTATTCTGTGGTTGCAAATCCGGGAACAAATTCGGTTAATAATTCTGCAAATGTGGCGAAGTATGTTCGTAATGTAACAGAGCAATATGATGTACTTTTCTTCAATACGCAAGACAATATCGAAGATGCAGGTTTATTTAAAAATCAGACTAAAAAAATCATGATCGATGTTTATACAACGGCTCCAATAGGAACTGTAGTAAGTCTGAATTTAGAGAATAGCGCAACATCGCTTCCGGCTAATTTCCCAACAGGAAGAAACAGTAATTATGTAGCGATTACGACGAAACAAAATCAATGGGAAACGCTGACTTTCTATTATAATTCAAGTCCAGATGCGGGAACTTCAAATCTTGCAGTAAACCAAATGGTGATTTTGGCAAACTCAGGTTCTTATACGAATGACACGTATTATTTTGATAATTTCAGAATTGGTTCAACCAAATTACCGGACACTTATACGGCGGGAGTTGTGTACGAAGATTATCAAACGGTACATAATATTTCTTTTAGAGATGCGATTGGAACTTATACGCCAAACACGGCAAATCCTAATGCAAGCGGAATCAATACGTCTACAAACGTTGGGAAATATGTTAGAAAATCGACTGAATTGTATGATAATTTTTCATTCAATACGACTTTAACCAATATTGGAGAATTCAAATCAGGCACTAAAAAGTTTGCAATGGATGTTTATACTTCGGCTCCGGTTGGATCTGTAATTTCATGGCAGGCAGAAAGCAGTGCTTCGATTCCGTCAAATTATCCAACGGGAAGACATAGTATTTATCAGGCAGTTGTTAAACAAACGAACACTTGGCACACGTTGGTATTTACATACGCAAGTTCTCCGGATGCCTCAACTTTAGACAGCGAAGTAAATCGTTTTGTTTTCTTGTTAGAACCGGGAACGAGTTCAGGAAACACTTATTATTTTGATAATATCAGAGCTGTAAATTTAGTTGGTACAGAAAATCCTCCGGCAACTTTGCCAGCTCCTTGGGTAAGCACAGATTTAGGCGCTGTTACTCCGGCAGGAGAAGCAACTCACGCCAGCGGAACTTTCACGATCAAAGGATCTGGAAATGATATTTGGGATACAGGCGATCAATTTCAGTTTGTAAACCAACCAATTACCGGTGATGCCGAAATAATTGCTAAAGTAAATTCACTTACAAATACCAATACTTACGCAAAAGCGGGAGTTATGTTCCGTGAAACTTTAACGCCAACTTCAAAACACGCCATGACAGATGTGAGCGCTGCAGCAGGTTTAGAATTTCTAACGAGAGACGCAGTTTCTGGAATTACGACTGCTACAGTAGCTGCGGGAACGGCTCCAAAATGGATTCGTGTTACAAGAGCAGGAAATGTATTTACTTCTTATACATCGGATAATGGAACTACGTGGACGCAACTTGGAACTCCAAAAACAATTGCTATGGCAAGTACCATTTATGCAGGTATGGCTGTAACATCTCATGCAAACGGAACTTTGACAACGGGAGTTTTCAGCGATGTCATTGTTCGAAATATTACGCCTCCAACCAGCAATGTCAATTTGGCTTTAGCCAAAACTACTACGGCTTCTACAGAAGAAAATGCGACTTTTTCTTCGGCGAAAGCCACAGATGGAGATGCAGGAACAAGATGGGCGAGCAGTTTTGCAAATGCAAGCGAATGGATTTATGTTGATTTAGGAAGTAACTACAACATCAATCGTGTGGTTTTAAAATGGGAAGCAGCTTTTGCAACGCAATACAAAGTGCAAATTTCGACTGATAATGTTTTCACCGAAAATGAAACTGTAAACACTCAAACGGCAAGTGACGGAGGAACAGACGATTTAACGGTAAGCGGAACCGGAAGATACATTAGAGTTTTATGTACCACAAAAGCTTTGGCTCCATACGGATATTCTCTATTCGAAATTGAAGCTTACGGATCTGCTTCGACAGCCAAAAAAGCTTCGGTTATTACTGAAGAAGCTCAAGTTGAAACCACAACTTTTGCGATATATCCAAATCCGGCAAGTAGTTATGTTCAGCTTTTATTGCCTGAAAAGTTAGATAATAAAGTCGTGACGATTTATGACGATGCTGGAACATTGGTATCTCAGAATAAATTTGATGCAAATGCTACTGAAGGCGTAATCGATATCAGCAGACTTAGAAGAGGAATTTATATTCTAAACTTCAAATCTGACCAGAAAAGCTGGACTAAAAAATTGATTAAGCAATAACCAAAATACAATTGGGTGTAATGATCCTTAATAGTTACACCCAATTTTTTATAGACTTTATTTTCTCATTCTTACTAATTAATTAAAACAAGTTTATTAACCCAAACAATTTTAAACAATGAGAAATTTTAAATTACAAAAAAACATTTTTTCGGCATTGCTGTTAGCATTGCTATTTAATTTTAGTTACGCCCAAGGGCCAATACCGTTTACGATTAGCAATACTTCAACATTTAGCGACACCGAATTGTATGTTGCCATCGTTGGTATTGATTATACTACAGGAAATCACGTTTGGGTAAATGCCAAAACAAGTCAGGTTTTGCCAATGAGTTCGTCTTATAATACCGTTACAGGACCAACAATTGGCGGAAATACCGGACCGGGACAAAACTCAAAATATGCCAATTGTTTTACCAAATTAAGCGAAATTCCCAATAAGACTTTTACGTTGCCTCAAATTGCAGGTTGTAGAGTTTTTATTGCCAAAGGACAACAGTTGTATTTCTACTTTTTTGGTGCAAGTGGCGCTCCGTCAGGATATACGTCACCAAATCCGTTGAATGCTACAGATCCAAATCAGGGAATTTTATATGAAATTATCGAGTTGACGAATAATCAATACGGTTTCTTTGGAAATCCTTCGAGAGTTGATTCGTATAAATACCCAATGGGATTAGAATTATTTGGTGCAAATGGATATCAGAAACGTGTAGGTGAATTAAAGAAACACGCGGATATTGTTGCGGCTTTTAAAGCCAATGTTCCGGCTGAATTTCAAGGTTGTGTGAATGATGCAACGGGAGAAATTACGGCGCCTTCTAAAACGCCAGCTTTCGCCGATGGAACTGGAGGAACTTCTGTAGGACCTCAAGCTAATTATTTGAAATCATACATTGATGCCATTTGGAATAAATATAAAAATGAAGATTTAATATTTTATGCCGGAGATGCCGGAATTTTCAAAGGAAGAGTTAACGGAGAACAACTGGAAATGGTAGGACAATCTGGAGGTTTTGTTGGTCGTACAGGACGTGTTCAAAACAGACCATCAACTCAGGAAGCTCTTGAAGGAAAAGGTGTTCTGGACAGAAGATTGGTCGACGGAGATTTGGATCTTGTGATTCAGGCACAATTAACAGCGGCGATAAACAGACACGTTGTAAATACGACAACGCCAAATCCGGGTCAGCAAAATTGGTACGATGCATCGAAATTTTATCAGGTGAATCCAACGAATCATTATTCTAAATTTTGGCATTTGCCGGGAATAAGTGTTGACAATCTGGCTTACGGATTCGCGTATGATGATGTGGCAGATCAATCGCCATCGCTTCATTCGCCACAGCCTACAAAAGTTATTGCCAGTTTTGGAGGATATGCAGGAACGGTTCCATCTGTTCCGGCAACAACGGATGTAATTACCGTTTATAAAGATTGTAATTATACTGGATTTTCAGGCGGATTAACCATTGGAGATTACAACTTGGCGCGTTTGAATACTTTAGGAGTTTTAAACGATGATATTTCGTCTCTAAAAATCACTCAGGGATTTCAGGCGATTTTGTATCAGGATGATAATTTTACCGGAGCTTCAACCGTAATTAATTCTGATAATGCTTGTTTGAATACAACCTGGAATGACAAAGTAACTTCGATTAGAATTTTGGCAAACGGAACAACTACGCTAGGAAATCAAACTTTCTTTTTGCAAAACCGGAACAGCAATTTATACATGGATGTTTGGGGAGCAAGTTTGAATAATGGCGCAGCGATTAATCAAGGCGCTTTAAATTCTGGAAATAATCAAAAATTTACGTTGACACATTTAGGCGATGGTTTGTATAAAATTATTGCTAATCACAGCGGACAATCTCTTGATGTAAACAATTTCAATAAAGCAAATGGTACTCCTGTACAGCAATATCCATACAATGCAACGACAAATCAGCAATTTGTATTGGTTTCTACAGGCGATGGATTTTATAAAATTGTTGCCAGACATAGCGGTAGAATTGTTGAGGTTGCAGGAGCAAGTACAGCTTCTGGAGCAGTTGTTCAGCAATGGGATAACAACAATCAAACGTGCGGACAATGGAAATTGGTTCCGGCAACAAGTTCTCAAACTTCAGTTTTAATTCAGGCGGAAGATTACTCAGCAATGAGCGGAATTCAGGTTGAAGCAACGACAGATACCGGAGGAGGTTCAAATGTTGGTTATACTGAAACAGGAGATTGGTTGGCTTACAACAGTATTAATTTCCCAACTACAGGATCTTATTTAATCGAATATCGAGTTGCAAGTGCTGTAGCAGGAGGTAGATTATCTTCGGATTTAAACGGAGGAACTATTGTTTTAGGAAATGTTGATATTCCGAATACGGGAGGATGGCAAAACTGGCAAACGGTTTCGCAAACGGTAAATGTCAATGCAGGAACATACAATTTTGGAATTTACATTCAAAATACAGGAATGAATATCAACTGGATTAAAATTACAAAAACAGGTTCAAGTGCAAAAATGGCTTCGGCTCCAATTGAAGAAGAAGTTGCTGAAACGGCTTTAAATGTATATCCAAGTCCGGTTGAAAATACACTTTTTGTAACTACAAATGTTACCGGAGGAAACATTAGTATTATAGATTCTCAAACCGGAAATACAGTTTCAAAACAAAAATTATCGAATAATAGTATAGATGTTTCGCATTTGAGAAGAGGTGTTTATCTGGTAGTTTTTGAAAAAGACGGTACAAAAACAATTAAGCGTTTTATAAAGAAATAATTAATTATTTAAGAGACAAGAAGCAAGAAGCAAGATTTTGTGAATCAATATAAAGTCTTGCTTGTTGTTTCTTGCCTCTTAATTCTAAAATCAGAAATCTAAGATCAACAATAAGTTTCCCCCATTATTTACAAATTTTTATTAATCTATTAAACAATTACCATGAAAAACAATTACAAAAAAATGCCACTAAAATGGACGATCATTTTAGTTTTGGGAGTTTTCAATTTGTCAATGGCCCAGAAGAAAGTAATAGCTTATATCCCAAATTGGGTAGATTTGAACGCGTTTTCGAGCACCGTTCAGTACAGTAAATTAACGCATATAAATATTGCTTTTGAAAATCCCGATGCCAACGGATATTTGTCTTTTAATTCAGGAAGTAACACGATTATCAATGCGGCGCACGCACAAAATGTAAAAGTATTTGTTTCACTTGGAGGAGGCTCAGTTTCTGAAGGAGGACCTATTCGCGATAATTATTTTAATCTTATTACGAGTGGTAACAGAACGGCTTTTATCCAAAAAATATACGATTATGTTGTTGCGCATAATTTTGATGGTGTCGACGTAGATCTTGAAGGTCCGGCGATTAATGGTGATTATGGCGGATTTGTAATAGCTCTTGCGGCGAAATTACATTCGGGAGGTAAATTAATTTCGGCAGCACTTTCAGAAGGATATGGAGGAGCAAATGTTCCGGCATCGACTTTTACCGCTTATGACTGGATTAATATCATGGCTTATGATGCAACAGGACCTTGGGCTCCTGGAAGTCCGGGACAACATTCGCCTTATAGTATGGCTGTAAATCAGTTTAATTACTGGACAGGAAGAGGATTACCTGCAAGCAAAGCCATTATTGGTCTTCCGTTTTACGGATATGGTTTTGGAGCTTCGGCAAATCAGGGAATTTCTTATGCTAATATCGTAGCGCAATATCCTGGAGCTGAAAATTTAGACCAAGTTGGAAATACCATTTATTATAACGGAATTCCAACGATTAAAGCCAAAACAACTTTTGCAGTTCAGAATGCCGGAGGAGTTATGATTTGGGAATTATCTCAGGATGCTACAGGTGCAAAATCATTATTGACTGCCGTAAATCAGGTTATTACCGGAAGTAATCCTCCGGGAACAGGAACTTTGATTCAGGCAGAAAACTACTCAACAATGAGTGGCGTGCAAACCGAAGCTACAACAGATACCGGAGGAGGATTGAATGTAGGTTACGCAGATGCAAACGATTGGATGGCATATTACAATATTAATTTCCCAACTTCAGGCAATTATGTAATTGAATACAGAGTTGCAAGTGCTGTAAACGGTGCAAGAATATCCTCTGATTTAAATGCAGGAACAATTCAGTTAGGGGCTTTGAATATTCCAAATACAGGAGGCTGGCAAAATTGGCAAACGGTATCTCAAACCGTAAATGTGAATGCCGGAACGTACAACTTCGGAATCTTTATCCAAGCTTCGGGTGTGAATTTAAACTGGTTTAGAATCACAAAATCGGGTTCAAGTGCAAAAACAGCTTCGCCAGCAATTACCTCAGAAGAAGGAATTGCAAGTTTGAATGTTTTCCCAAATCCTACGCAAGATTCACTGACTTTTTCTACAGAAGTTTCAGGTGCAAATGTGAGCATTATAGATTCTCAGGGAGGAAATACGGTTTCTACACAAAAAGTCAATAATAACAGCGTTGATGTTTCTAGTTTGAAATCTGGAATCTATTTGGTTTTAGTTGAGAAAGACGGAATCAAAACGGTGAGACGTTTTATTAAAAAGTAAATATTTAACTGTAAGAGTTTAACCGCAAAAGTTTAACCGCAAAGTTCGCAAAGAAAAAACTGCAAAGGTTCGCAATCCCGATAGCTATCGGGATTGTGTTGATCTAGCTTTGCGAACTTTGTGTTTTCTATGCGTAAAGTAAAATTAAATCTTCGCGTGCTTTGTGGAAAAATATTTAACTGCAAAAGTTTAACCGCAAAGCGCGCAAAGCTTTGTGTTGATCTAGCTTTGCGAACTTTGCGATTGCTAAATGCAATCCAGAATAAAAAACCTTTGCGCGCTTTGCGGTTAAATTTTTTAGCCAATACCACTCAAATCCCAAGTTTCAAAAAACTCATAATTTATAATTCATAACTTTTTTAACCCCAAATTTTATATGAAAAACAATTACAAATTTCGGTTTAGTTTATTGATGTTTCTCGCCTTTAGCAGTTTTGCAATTGCGCAGACTTCTCTAGGTTCGAGTAAAACATTTATGAATCATCTAAAGAAAGAATTAGTTGCTTCAACATCAAAAAATGCAGAAAAAACAGTTTTACTTCAGGTTGAAAATTCGAAAAGCTTCAACGGAAAAATAAATTATAAAGAATCAAATGCGTCAAGCGAATTTTTGATTGGAGAAATCAAGAATATTCCCGAATCTTCTTTTTACATAAAAGTAAAAGATCAATCGCTTGAAGGTCATATTATTTTAAAGAAAACAAAAGAAGCCTATAAATATTATTCAGATGCGAAAGGAAATGCTTTTGTATCTAAAGTCGATATCAATACTTTGGTTTGTATAGATTACAGAAACGTTCCTTCGAATACTAAAACTACAAGTAAAGCAGCAGCGGCTCAAATTGCTCCGGCTTTATTGAATTTGCAAAGTTTACCGGGCGCGGCAGGTTGTGTTTTATTAGATTTTGACGGATATAATATGCCGGCAGGAAATCTCTGGAACAACGGAAACGCGATTAATGCTGCACCATCCGGAATGAGCGATGCTGATGTACAGCAACATTGGGAAGTAGTATCTGAAGATTACAGACCTTTTAACTTGAATGTTACGACGAGCGAAGCCGTTTTTAATTCGTATCCAAGAAACAGAAGAATGCGTGTGGTGGTAACTCCAACCAATACTGCGGCTCCGGGAGCAGGAGGCGTAGCTTATATTGGTTCCTTTAACTGGGACAATGATGTACCTTGCTGGGTATTTATTACTTCGGGTAAATCTGGTGGAGATGCCTCTGCGCATGAAGTTGGACATACATTTGATCTTGGTCATGATGGGCGTACAAATCCTGTTGAAGGCTATTTTCTTGGCATTGACGGAACTTCATGGGCTCCAATTATGGGTGCAGGTTATTACAGACCAGTCGTGCAATGGAGTAAAGGCGAGTACAACTATGCTGATAATAAACAAGACGATGTGGCTTCGATCGCAAGTTCAAAATTTGGTATTGGTTACAGAGGTGATGATTATGGAGATAACACCGCTTCGGCAGCTAATTTAGATTATAATGCAAGCGGAACCATTAATCAAAAAAATGGTATCATTTCTAGTGAAGCCGATTATGATTTCTTCACGTTTACAACCGGAGGAGGAAATGTTTCGATCAATGCTAATACCGTTGGAAGAGATGGAAATCTTCATCTTTTAATCCGTTTGTATAATTCGGCTGGAGCCGAAATGGGAACGTATTGGAATTCGGATCCTTTTGCCTTAAATGCTTCGATGAATGTAAATTTGCCAGCCGGAAAATACTTTATAGGCGTTGACGGAACCGGAGCAGGAAATGCAGGTTATGGCGGATATTCGGCTTATGGATCTATCGGAAGTTATTCGGTTACAGGAACAATTCCGCCAGGAGGAAATATTAGTCCTTCGACAGATGTTATAACGGTTTATAAAGATTGTAATTATACCGGATTTTCGGGAGGTTTGACTATCGGTGATTATAATTTGGCGCGTTTGAATTCCTTAGGAGTTTTAAACGATGATATTTCTTCGCTAAGAATCACTCAGGGATTTCAGGCGATTTTGTATCAGGATGATAATTTTACCGGAGCTTCAACCGTAATTAATTCTGATAATTCTTGTTTGAATACAACGTGGAATGATAAAGTAAGTTCTATTAGAATTTTGGCAAACGGAGTTACAACTTTAGGAAATCAGACTTTCTTTTTGCAAAACAGAAACAGCGGTTTAAATATGGATGTTTGGAATGCCAGTTTAATCAACGGAGCGAGTATTGCACAAGGAACTCCAAATTCAGGAAACAATCAGAAATATACTTTCACGCATTTAGGCGATGGCTTGTATAAAATCATCGTAAATCATAGTGGACAATCTCTTGATGTAAATGGTTTTAATAAAGCAAATGGTGTTAGCGTAGAGCAATATCCGTATAACGGAACTACGAATCAGCAGTTTGTTTTGGTTTCTACAGGCGATGGATTTTACAAAATTATTGCCAGACATAGCGGTCGAGTAGTTGAGGTTGCAGGAGCAAGTACAGCAAATGGCGCCAATGTGCAGCAATGGGATAATAACAACCAGACTTGTGGGCAATGGAAGTTAATTGCAACAACTACAACACAAACTTCAACATTAATTCAAGCAGAAGATTACTCAGCAATGAGCGGAATTCAGGTTGAAGCAACAACAGATTCAGGCGGAGGTTCCAATGTTGGTTATACCGAAACTGGAGACTGGTTGGCGTATAATAACATTAATTTTTCAACAACAGGTTCTTACTTAATCGAATACAGAGTTGCAAGTGGTGTAACTGGCGGTAAACTTTCATCTGATTTAAATGGTGGAACAATTCTTCTTGGAAATGTTGATATACCAAATACCGGAGGATGGCAAAACTGGCAAACCGTTACACAAACTGTAAACGTAAATGCCGGAACTTATAATTTTGGAATCTACATTCAAAACACAGGAATGAATATTAACTGGATCAGGATTACCAAAATTGGAGCGGCATCTACAGCTTCACCAATTATAGAGGACAAAACACCTTTAGTTGCTTTAAATATTTACCCAAATCCAGTTGCGAATACACTTTTTATAACCACAGATTTGACTGGAGGAAACATAAGTATTGTAGATTCTCAAACGGGAACTATAGTTTCAGGGCAAAAAGTCTATAATAATAGTGTAGATGTTTCCGGTTTAAATAGAGGCGTTTATTTTGTTGTTTTCGCGAAAGACGGAAAACAGACTATAAAACGTTTTATAAAGAAATAAATAGTTAGTTATATTTATTCTAACCTTTGTCAAAGTTTTAAACTTTGACAAAGGTTTATCCAATAAGAAATGACAATATTACGGATATACTTTATGATAAGAATCTAAAAATACTTAAAAGCTGTCAGAAGTGGCAGCTTTTTTTATTTAAGGAATAATCTTCTCCTGACGCAATTGATCAAATAGTTTAAAGAACATTTCTTCGGTATCTATAAATTCATAGAAACCAAAACGTCTGGCTTTGCTTCCGTCTGCGAAAAAATCGTAATCCCATGAAAAAACAAAATCTCCAAATCCCCAACTGGATAATTTTTCATAACTGTGTTTTTCTAAATTATGTTTCTCCTGAATATTTTTCCACAAAACTTCTTTATCAGCCATAACCGTTTGCAATTGCATTTGAAGTGGCGGCGCAACAGGAATTTCAAAATAAGAGGCAATTTTTGGCCATAATTCCGTCCATCTGAATAAATCTCCGTTTGAAATATTAAAAGCCTGATTGGCACATTGCACATTTGTAGCGGCCCAAACGGTAGCTTTTGCTAATAATCCTGCATCGGTCATTTCCATAAGTTTATCGTATGCTCCGGGTTTTCCGGGAAAACGAAGCGGAAGATTTAATTCTTTTGAAATGGAAGCATAAACTGCAATAACAAGTGCGAGATTCATTGGATTTCCCAAAGCTGTACCACCAACAACTGAAGGACGAATAGCCGTCCAATTCCAGTTTTTTCCTTGTTGTTTTTTCTCTAAAAATTCTTGCTGATTGATATTAAATTCCGGCGGCATATGTCCGGCATCACTTTCTTTTGCAGGAGTTTTAAAAGGTCCAAGATGCGCGCCATAAACTTTATATCCCTGCATTAAACTTATGTGCTGTAGATCTTTAGATAATGGTTCAATTGTGTTAACGACATTTTTGAGCATCGTCAAATTAGGTTCAACAAGTTCTGCCCACGAAGGACGATCTTGATAAGCCGCATAAAAAATATGAGTAATAGTATTGAGATGAGATAATTGCTTTTGAGAATCTTCAATATCCAGTAAATCGACTGAAATATATTCGAGATTTGGAGCATTTTCACCGCCTTTTCGGGATAAACCAATAACATTCCAATTGCTTAAAGACAAAAGATAATTGATAAGATTTGTCCCAATCACGCCATTTGCACCAACTACAAGCGCAGTATTTTTATTCGTTGCCATTTTCTTTGTATTTAAAATTACATTACAAAGTTGTGACAGTTTTAAAACAATAAAAATGAAGTAGATTAGGAAAAAAGGTTGAAGTAGTTCAACTTTTCTTTTTCAATTTATTGTTCCTTATTTTCGAAAGAAATTCAGTTGTCATGCCTAAATATGAAGCCAACGTATATTGAGGAACACGCTGAACAATTAGAGGAAAATTTTCGATAAAAGTATCGTAACGTTCTTCTGCTGTGGAAGTAAGATTCATAATAATTCGGCGTTGAAAAAATGCTGCAGTTCGCTCAGCCGTAATTCGGAAGAAAGTTTCAAATTTTGGATTAGCGTTCTTTAGTTTTGTTTCTGTTTCGAAATCAATTTGTAGAAGAACAGCATCTTCTAATGCGACAACAAACATAGTCGCTGGTTGCTGGTAAATATAACTGTTGTAATCAGAAATCCACCAGTCTTCGATCGCAAACGAAATCGTATGTTCTTGTCCCTGACCATTTACAACATAAGCTCTTAAGGCGCCTTTTAGGACATAACTTCTATATTTAGCGACAAAATCAGGCTGGATAATAAATTGTCTTTTTTTGATTTTTGTAATTTTAAACTCAGATACAAACTGATGAATTTCTTCTTCAGAAAGGGATATTCTTTGTTGTATGTGGTTTATTAAAGACTGATATTCTTCCATTTGGGGTATTTGTAATTTTTTATTCTGTGATTGCGATGATTTTTGTCAAAGTTGGTATGCTCATTTTTGTCATTTCGACCGAAGGGAGAAATCACACAAGAAGCTCCGCAAAGTATATTGTTAATCTTTGTCGAGCTACTCGCGGAGATCCCTCGTTCCTCGGGATGACAAGATTGTGTTTGCGTTTACGATGGTATTTTCATATCGATTCCCATTTTCCGTTTTGCTTTGCGATATCAATCAAAAGCTGACCATATTCTGTCATTAAACCTTGTTCAATCATTCTTTCTGCGCGATCACGGTTGGGTTGACTCCATTTACTTTTTTTAGGATTTCGCGGAGTAAATGTCAGATAATAACTTTCGCCATCACGTTTTTTACACAAACTATCAATCCATCCAAAACATAGTGCTTCTTCTGTGGCGTCGATGAGGTTTATACTTTCTACTTTACTTTTTTTATGGTATAAAATCAACCAAACCGATTTTTCAATCTGACTGTTTTCCTGAAGCCAATTGCGCCAATCATTTCTTGTTTGGGCGTAAATGGCGAGTTTTCCATCTTTTGTTTCCATAAGTTTAGAATTGAAAATGATTATAAATTTAAGGATTTTTTTACCGTGATGTTGATTTTACCGCAAAGTGCGCAAAGTTTTTTTCCTATGCGTGGTTTTATACAAACGCAAAGTTCGCAAAGCTGGCTGTTAACAAAGCTTTGCGAACTTTGCGTTTACTATGCGCAATCCAGAACAAAAAAACTTTGCGCGCTTTGCGGTAAAATACCTCCCAACAATAAATATTTATCATTAGGTAACAATACGATAAAGGTATTTCGGGTTTTAATCCATAAAATTGCACGTTCTTTTATGATTGCGCCATTTCATAAATCTCTTTAAAATTTAACCTAATGTCTTTAAAAATTATATCTCCTTATAAAATCTATTTCCTATTTCTATTTTTTCTCTGTTTTAATTCTAGTATTTCGGCACAAAAGCAAACAAAACTCGACGGTGTTCAGGTTGCTTTTTTGTCTGATGTGCATTTACAGGATTTATTCGGAACATTTTCTGATAATGATTATAAAGGTGTTTTGAATACCAAAACCGGAAAATATACGTTAATGAGAACAATGGCATCTCAGTTGCATTCGACGCGAATCTTCAATGAAAACTATTTTGCTTTTATTGCTGCTTTGGAAGATATTGCCAAGCGAAAAATAAAATATGTAGCACTTCCGGGCGATTATACAGATGACGGTCAGCCGATTCATGTAAAAGGCTTGGAAAAAATATTAGAAGAATATAAAAAGAAATACAATATAGAATTTTTTATCACAACAGGAAATCACGATCCCGTTGGGCCATTTGCACAAGAATCAGGCAAGGAAGATTTTCTTGGCGCAGACGGAAAAAGTCAGCCCATTTATAGCAAAGAAGGCCTTTATAAGCCAAACTTAACGATCGAACAGCCTGTAGTTGTAACCGCCGATATTGCTAAAATGGGTTATTTTGGAATCACGGATAATTTGAAAGATTTTGGTTTTTATCCCAATAAAAAATACAAATTCTGGGCAACTCCGTTTTCGACTTATACTTCTCAAAATTATAGTTTCGAAAAAGCTTCACAAGCTGCTCAATTGTCAAACCGAGTTTATAATGTGGCGCCGGGTTTTGAAGTTCCGGATGTGAGTTATGTTGTTGAACCTGTTGACGGACTTTGGTTGATGGCAATTGATGGCAATGTTTATATTCCGAAGAAAAGTGATGGAGATCCAAAAGATCCTAAAAATTATTCAGAAGCAAGTACAGGTTATAATAATGTGCTTTCGAATAAAAAACATCTTATAAAATGGGTCGAAGAGATTTCGGCGCAAGCCAAACTACAAGGTAAAACTTTGATCGCTTTCAGTCATTTTCCGATGATTGATTTTAATGATGACGCTTCCGCGGAAATAAAAGAATTACTTGGGCCAAATAAATGGCAATTAAACCGAGTTCCGGTTGAAGAAGTGGCGCAGGTTTTTGCAGATGCTGGATTGAAGATTCATTTTGGCGGACATATGCATATCAATGATACAGGAGTTAGAACAACTGCAAAAGGAAATACTTTGGTAAATATTCAAACGCCTTCGTTGGCGGCATATATTCCGGCGTATAAATTATTGACTATAAAAAAAGATAATCTTGTAGACATTCAAACGATAACAATTGATGATGTTCCGAGATATAACGAACTTTTTGATTTATATAGAACGGAATATAAATTCTTAGAAAGTCAAAACACAAAAGATATTTGGAATATTGATATTTTGAAAACTAAAAATTATCATGATTTCACTGATTTTCATTTGAAGGAATTAGTTCGTTTAAGATTTCTAAAAGACGATTGGCCAGAAGGATTCAAGAATTTCATTATGAATATTTCTGCAAAAGATTTATTCATTTTGGCTAATATAAAGTCGGTTAAAGATTTTGATTATAATCTTGAACATAAAGATGATTTTCAAAAGCAATGGATCGAAGCTGAAGGAAAAACTGATTTAATTTTATCGAATAAGAAAATAAAACGGGAGGATTTAAATTGGACAGGCTATGATTTATTAGTTGATTTCTACCGTTTTAGAAGTGCTGATGAATTGGCTTTAACCGATGTTGGAAGCACAAGAGCAATGCAATATAAATTACTTTCTCAATTGTTTTTTGAGAATCATAAAGATGATGCTTCAAAAGATAAACCGTTGCAAAACCAAATGCGATTGTTTCTGATTATTTTCAATAAATTCATGCACGAAGTTCCGGCAGATCATTTTAGTGTTGACTTGAAGAGCGGCGAAGTTAAGGAGTTGAAGTAAGGTTTGTTGGAGTGAATTTTACCGCAAAGGGCACGAAGGTTTTACGCAAAGTTCGCAAAGTTTTGATTTATGCTTGCTTTGCTTTTTTTAGATCGCAAAGCTTTGTAGGAAATGGCACGCGGATGACACGGATTCGCTAAAGCGAAAGCACGGATTTTTTACGGATTTTTTTGTCATTGCGAGGAACGAAGCAATCACATTTGCAAAATCAAGCTTTGTATTTTATTGTTAGTATGGTTGCTTCGTTCCTCGCAATGACTTTGTGGATAAAAAAATCTGTGTTAGATCTTTTTAAATCCGCGTCATCTGTGTGCCATGAAAAAGTTTTAGGTTTTACTGTGGGTGAAAATTGGAATGAATTTTACCGCAAAGCGCGCAAAGATTTTTTATTTGTAAGGTTTTATACAAAACGCAAAGTTCGCAAAGCTTTATCAAGAACTAGCTTTGCGAACTTTGTATTTACTAAACGCAATCCACATCAAAAAAACTTGCGAACTTTGCGGTTAAATTTTTATTCATCCCAACCTGAAAACCGAGACTGAAAACTATTCACCTCCAGTAACAGGATTTACTCTCACATAACTACCATCATCATATTTAATTTGATAAGGAGAATTAAAAAAAGTACTTGGCAAATAATAATCGGTGGTGATGATTTGTGCGCCTGATTTTTTGGCTGCTTCAAAGTGTGAATAATCGTTTTTGCGAGCTTCTTTAGTATCTGAATCTGCTCTTGTGCGGATTATATATCCTTTTTTGACTAGATCTGTAATTTT
Source organism: Flavobacterium sp. 90 (assembly GCF_004339525.1). NCBI lineage: Bacteria > Pseudomonadati > Bacteroidota > Flavobacteriia > Flavobacteriales > Flavobacteriaceae > Flavobacterium > Flavobacterium sp. 90. The sequence continues at coordinate 4,838,729 of NZ_SMGE01000001.1, forward strand.
AGGATCTTCAGAATTGCCTATTAATAATGCTGCGGCTTCTGGTTTTCCAGGATCTGCGCAAATAAAAGCGACACGTTTTTCCAGCGATGGATGATCTAAAGCATACATATCTCTTTTGGCTCCGTTGTTGTCGAGGATAAACAAGAATTTACCTTTTGCTTTTTTCAGTGTTGGCCAATTGTTGTTTAGAACAGCTTCTTCGAGTGTTTTGTATTTTCCGCGAACCATATCCGGCGTGATTAATTTATTGCCTAAACCTTTTCGAAGTTCTTTGTCTAAAGCGTCAAATAATTCCGGTGTAAATTTTTCTGCTTTTGTACCTAAGAAACTGTCATCATCTTTTGGTTCTAGTGTAATAAAAACAGGAATATGATCAGGGTTTGCGTCTGACCATTTTTTTAATTCCGCCAAAGCGATTTGTAGCGTATAACAAGAAGTTCTAAAATCAATATCGATCATATGAAATACTTTAAAACCCGGTTTGTTCATTTCTCCTTTAGGATCATAAGCAGCTTCAGATTTTACAAGATCCAATCCTTTTGGGTGTGCATATTTTCCACCTTTAGAATCGGCCTGAACATCAATTTCTAAATTTCTAAGACCTTTATTTAATTGTTCTGTAAGCGAAATATGGGTGTATTGTAAACCTTTTAGAGATCGGGAAGTATCTTTTGCCTGAATAAAATTGTATAAATCAGGTTCAATATTGTGACGGTAACTGTTGTGAGATCCAATTACTTGTATCTGATTAATTTTTAGATTGTCATTTTGCGCGTGTAAACTATTGTTTATTGCGCCGGCAAGAAGTACTGCAAACAGAAGTTGTTTCATGGTTAAAAGTATGAGTTTTTATTAAGACTGTGGACGCAGCATTAGAAAAATCAACTTTTTAATATCTATGTACAATTATAAAAATACAACACGAATTGCACTAATTAGTTTGTGCAATTAATTTCACAAACAAGGTTAACTTATTTCAATTAGTGATAATTCGTTGAATTCGCGTTTATACTATTTATATCCAAAACGATAGCTTTTTAGAATGGACTAAATTAGATACGCTATTTGGTTTTTATGTTAGTTAAAGAAAAAGAAATCGCAAACTAAGTGTCATTTTTAGTGTAAAAAAGTAGTATTAGTAAAACAAATGAATTCATTCCTTAATTTAAAGATAACGTTCAGGAAAAAAACTTTGGTATAACATTTTATTATTTTACATCACCAAATAGTCCCCAAATTAGTTATGAAGAACCCTGAAATTTTTGAAAAAACGTATACTGAATACTGGAAAAAGCTCAATGCGTTTTCGTATACGATGACTCAGGATAAAGACTTGGCACAGAACATTGTTCAGGATGTTTTTATCGATTTATGGGAAAGAAAAGACGACCTGAATATAAATGCGATTGAACCTTATTTGTTTCGAGCAGTAAAAAATCAGGTTTTCAAACATTATCAAAATAACCGTTTTGATAAGACGATTCTGGAAGATCAATTTGAAGATTACATTATAGATAATTTTGCAACGATCGATCCTGAATTAATGGATTTACTTTATTCCTTATTAGATAAACTTCCGGAGAAACGAAAAGAGGTTTTATTAATGTATAAATTTCAGGATATGTCAATTGATCAGATTGCGGATGAACTTGGAATTTCTAAACAAACAGTTAAAAATCAAATTTCTTCAGCTTTAAAACAACTTCGCGAAGGCTTAAAAGATCTTGCCTGGCTTGCTCCATTCATTATTTTGCATCAAAAGTTTTAAGATAACTTTCTGTTAATGGTTTCATAATATTTCCGGATAGTACGATTTCATGATTCTGGTACTTACTAGTAATAATAAGTATTATGATAAAAAGAATTAAACACAGTTTAGAATATCTTATAGATAAAAGTTCTCGAAATAAAACTTCAATAGCAGAAGAAAATCTACTAAATGATTTTGCTTTTACGCAATATCAAGTTTCAAAATGGAATGATGATTCGATGGGAAATTCAGATGAAGTTTCTCAGGAGATCTACGAAAATATTCAACTTAGAATAGGGAAGAAGAGAAGCTTCAATCCTTATTTAAAATATATGGCAGCTGCCAGTATTCTCTTTCTTGTTGGTTTAGGATTTTATTTCAGACCAAATATTGCCGTCGAAAAGCAACTTTCATTTAAAACCTCAGATTCCCCCAAATCTATCGAATTAAGTGATGGCTCGAAAATTTATCTGGCAGCAAATTCATTATTTCAATATCCTGAAAAATTTGAAGGAGATGAAAGAAAAGTTTCGCTATTAAAAGGAAATGCATTTTTTGAAGTTGCCAAAGACAAAAAACATCCTTTTATAATTTCTTCGGGCGAAATTAAAACCAGAGTTGTTGGAACTTCATTTCACATTCAGTTATCAAAATCAAAATGTGAAGTAATTGTCGTTACCGGAAAAGTAAATGTTTCCTCAAAAGGACAAAGTGTTGATTTAGTACCAAATGAAGAAGCTTTATTTGAATCTCAGAAACTAACCAAACAAATGGCTGATAAATCATTTTTGGTTAATTGGTACAACACGGATGTGACATTAAATCAAACGACTCTTAAACATGTTATTACCATTTTACAATATAAATACGGAGTTTCATTTCAATACAATAATGAACACGTATTAGCAACGCCATTAACGGTGTTCATCAAGAAGGACGCATCATTAGAGAATGTTTTAGAACAAATTAATTATATCACAAACCTAAAATTCAAAGTTTATGACGAAATAGTAAAAGTGGATTAAAAACAAAAAAAGCAGTTGCTGAGAACAACTGCGATTAATAATTAAGTATCGATAAAAAACCAATAACTTAAATCATGTATTTTAAACTTTCCTATTTAAATCTAAAGAGAATTTTCTTTTTAGTACTGGCGTTACTGGCCATTCAAAATGGTTACAGTAAAACTAATTTTACAGAGCATTCAAAAGTAAAAAATAAAACAGAAAAAGCTACGCTTGTTTCTATTTTTTCAAAATTAAGCAAACAAACTGATTACAAATTCAGTTACGGACAAGCAATTATCGCTGATAATACTACTTATACGGTAGATTTTTCAGATGATTCTGTGAGTTTAATATTAAGTGATCTTTCTAAAAAGGCTAATTTCAACTATAATATTAATGGTAAATTAGTTTTAATTCAAAAAACAGAAGCGCCTAAAACTATCTCTCGTAAAGCAATTGACAGAGTTAAGGTAAAAGGAAAAATTGTTGACGAAAATAAAGTGCCAATTCCTGGTGCGTTTATTAAGGAAACAAACTCTTCAAATTCAACAACTTCTAATTTTGATGGAGAATTTGAAATTACTGTTGGCGAAGGCAAAACAATCGAAGTTACATACATGGGTTATAAAACCAAAACTGTTGTAACACAAAGCGGTTTCATGACGATTCAGTTAGAACCAAATACTGCTGAATTGAGCGAAGTTTTGGTTGTAGGTTATGGTAAACAAGCTAAAAAAGATGTTACCGGAGCTGTTACACAACTTCAAGCATCAAGTTTTAGACAAGGAGTTAATGTTTCAGCTGATAATTTATTACAAGGAAAAGTAGCCGGAGTTCGTGTTGTAAGCACAAGTGGAGAACCGGGAGCTGGAGTAAACGTTACGATTCGTGGAGTTGGATCTATCAGAAGCGGAAGTACGCCTTTGTTCGTAGTTGACGGTATGCCATTGTCTAATGATGATGTAAGCCCATCAGGAACGAATGTTGGTTTTGGAAGTTCGACTGCAAAAAATCCATTAAACTTTTTGAATACAAGTGATATCGAATCGATTACGGTTCTTAAAGATGCATCTGCTTCTGCAATTTATGGAGCAAGAGGATCTAATGGAGTTGTTTTGGTTACTACTAAAAAAGGATCTAAAGGGGAAGGAACTTTAACTTATGATTCTTATATGGGAGTTTCGAATGTTGCTCACAAACTAGATGTTTTAAGTGCAAGTGAATATAGAAATGCTATAAAAGATAAGTCTTTTGATCATGGCGGAAACACAGATTGGCAAGATGTAATTTTTAGATCTGCAATTACTACAAACAACGCTTTGTCTTTTGCAAAACAAACAGAATCTGGAAATTATTATGCATCTGTTGCACAAATGGATCAACAAGGAATTATTCGTAATAGTAATTTCAAACGTCTTTCAGGAAGAATTAACGCTGCTGAATCATTTTTGGACAACAAACGTTTAAAATTAAAAGTGAATCTTACAGCAAGTCAAACTGTAGATGACGGAGTTCCAACAAGTGATGACGGTGGTTCTAACGGACAATTGGTTATTCATACTTTGATGGCTAATCCAACAAGATCAGTTTTTGATGCAAACGGAAACTACACGAATTTTAACATGAATGCGCATTACAATCCTGCTTATTTATTGAGTATTTATGAGGATCAAACAAATACACTGCGTGTTTTAGGAAATCTTGAAGCTTCGTTTAGAATCGTTAATGGATTAGAATATAAACTGAATGTTGGTGTTGACCGTTCAACATCTGAAAGAAATACTACTATTTATCCAAACATTACGGATATCAGTAAAATTGGTAAATATGTTCAGAATAATCTTGATTCGAAAAACTCATTAATCGAACATTATTTAACGTACAACGGAACATTTGGAAAACATAAAGTAGAAGCATTAGGTGGTTTCTCTTATCAAAAATTCGAAAGATCAGGTACAAGTTTTAGTATTGAAGGTATTACAGAAAAAGGTGTTGGTGTAAAACCGGAAATCAATCCTGGATTCAAAGGAATTCTGCCTGTACTTTCAGGATATGCACAGGAAAATGAATTGCAGTCTTATTTTGGAAGATTGAATTATACTTTTAATGAAAGATATCTTTTAACAGCTTCGATGAGAGCGGATGGTTCGACTCGTTTTGGAGATAATAACAAATACGGTTACTTTCCTTCATTTGCTTTAGGATGGAATATTTCTAAAGAAAATTTCTTGCAAAACATAGAAGCTATCAACAACTTAAAGTTAAGAGCGAGTTGGGGACAAACAGGAAATCAGGAAGTTGAAAATAAAATTACAAAAGCAGCTTATTCTTTATCTGGTGCTGACGGGTATTATTTATACGATGATTTAAATTTAGTAAACGGAGTTTCTGTTGTTAGAACACCAAATCCTGATTTAAAATGGGAGGTTGTAACTCAATCTAACTTAGGTTTAGATTTTAATTTATGGAGAGACAAATTGTACGGAACTCTTGATTATTTCAAGAAAACCACTACAGATGCAATCTTAAACGTTACTTCGCCACTATTAAGCCCAACGAACACAGTTTGGACGAATCTTAGTAATCATGGTAAAATTGTGAACAAAGGTTTTGAGTTTATGTTAGGTTCAAAAGTAGTTGACACTAAAGATTTTACATGGAACGTTGATGTAAACGGAGCAACATTAAACAATAAAATTGAAGATTTACCAATTTCAGAAATCTTAACAGGAACTATTTCAGGACCTGGACAATCTGGTGTAAATGCAAATATTTATAAAAGTGGTTATGCTGCAGGATCTTTCTACTTATTACAACACATAGGTTTTGACAGCAAAGGTGGTAACATCTTTAAAGATCAAAACGGAGACGGAAAAATTGATAACAGCGACAGAGTTATTATCGAAGGAGCTTTACCAACTTTTTACTACGGACTTAACAGTGATATGAGATATAAAAACTTTAGTTTTTCATTCTCAATTATTGGACAAACCGGAGGTTATTTGTTGAATAATACTGGATTAAACGCTTTAAATATCAACAACCTGGCTTCTGACAGAAACGTTTCTACAAATTATTATGAGTCTGGTGCAAATCCAACAAACTCACCAATTTTGTCGACTCTTTTCTTAGAAAAATCTGATTTTATCCGATTAAATACAGCACGTATTGGTTATAATTTCGACTTAAAAGGACTGAACTGGTTAAACGGATTAACTCTTTATGTAACAGGAAATAATCTGGTAACAATAACGCATTATTCAGGATTTGACCCATTAATAAACAGCCCAAAACCAAGCGCAGGAAACCAATCTATTGGTATTGATTATGCGGCTTATCCAACTTCGAGAACGTTCAGTTTCGGAGCAACTTTAAAATTATAAATCATGAAGACAAAGACATTTTTTAATATAAAAACTTTAACAATATTCTCTTTTATTATTCTTTTAAGCAGTTGTACTGATTTAAATGAAGTTGTTTTAGATGAGAAATCAGGAAATTCTGTTTCAGATCCTGCAGGTTCACTTGCTGCAGCATATGACAGACTTGGAGACGGAACTTTTACAGATCACGGAGCCGTTTTTGCCATGCAGGAATATACTACTGATGAAGCTATTTTGCCAACTCGCGGAAGTGACTGGGGAGATGGTGGAAAATGGAGAGATATGCACGAATTTACATGGAGTCCAACGAATGCAATTATCGTTTCTAACTGGGATTTATTGACTAACGGAATCACTCGTTCTTTGAGTGCAGTTAGATCTGTAGCAGCAGGCACTTTTCCTGAAAAGACATTGTTTTTGGCAGAATCAAAAGCGCTTTTAGCTTTTTATACTTACACGACATTAGATTTATACGGACAAGCACCATATAGAGATCCTTCGAGTACAACGGCACCTTTGCAAATTTTAAAAGCTGATACTCAAATTGACCAATTAATAAAAGATGTTGAAGCATTAATACCTGATTTGGCTGATAGTGGAACTCAAAGAACACACCACGGAAGATTTACGAAACAAGCTGCTTATGCTTTTTTAGCAAATATGTATTTAAATCGTGCGGTTTTTAAAGATCGTTTCAATGCTTCGTTTGCTTTTAATTTTAATGAAGCTGCTGTAACCGGAACGGGAACAGATATGGATCGTGTTATTTATTATACATCATTATTGATTGATTCAGGAAAATATAGTTTAGAAAGTGATTTCTTTAAAAACTTTGCAAGAACGAATGAGAATGGTACAGAACTTATTTTTGCAATTACTCAAAAGATAGATTACATCCGTAACGGTTCTAACAGTTTTGCATATGTATGTATGGAGCGTAACCAGAGAACATCTGCTGCAAACAGAGGAACAAATGCTGCTTGTACAACTCCGGAATTCTACGCATCTTGGGATGGTAATCATGACGATCCAAGATTTGAACAACATTATCAATATGCTGATGGAACATGGTTTATGAATGATGGTACTGATGTAAGTGTTCCTGCAACAGACATCGTTCCTAAAAGTAGTCCAAGTTTGCCTTGGTTCCATTTTAACAGAGGAATTCAGGCTGGACTTCAATATGGTCCTATATTATTGCCTTCAGGATCTCTTGAAATGGTTGGTAATCGTATAAAAGTTTCTCCATTAGTTATGGAAAAAAGTACAACTACAAGAATGAATTTTACGCCATCATTGACATTTGCAGATCCTACTAAATCTGTTTTTGCTCAAAACGAAATCAATCAGGGAGCTCGTGTTTTTAAATATGAATTTGATCCTGAAGGAGGAAACGGTAACAGTAATGTTGATATTCCGTTATTCCGTTTAGGTGGAATTTATGCGATGAGAGCTGAAGCTTATTTTAGAAAAGGAAGTACAGGTTTGGCAATGGCTGATCTTAACAAATTGCGTACAAGCAGAAAAAGAGAATCGTTGTTTGGAAACGCTGCCGGAAAAGCTCTTACGACATTAGATTCAGATCAGTTATATAAAGAATTAGGTTATGAATTGTACTGGGAATTACAAAGAAGACCAGAAAGTATTCGTTTTGGAAAATTCGATTTACCGGGAACTGCAAAAGCAGCAACTCAACCATTTAGAAGAATATTTCCAATTCCACAAGCGGTTATCGACCAAAAGGTAATCAAACAAAATCAAGGATATAATTAAAAGTTTTGTGTGTTAGTTTATTTTTTTTACAAAATGCCTGTTTCGAAAGAAACGGGCTTTTGTTGTTTATAGATAATTTGTATTTGCAGATTTTATAGATTTTTGGTTTGTAGACACACACAGTCGTAGAGGCGCACAGCAATGCTTCTCACGTTTGTCACGTCCAAAAGAGAGGTAGATAATTAATGCACATTTCAATTTGTAGAGGCACACAGCAGTGCGTCTCACGTTTGTCACGTCCAAAAGAGAGGTAGATAATTAATGCACATTTCAATTTGTAGAGGCGCACAGCAATGCGTCTCACGTTTGTCACGTCTAAAAGAGAGGTAGATAATTAATGCACATTTCAATTTGTAGAGGCGCACAGCAGTGCGTCTCAAGTTCCAATTGTCGATTTCTATTATGGATATACTTTGTGTTAGACGCACTGCTGTGCGTCTCTACGGTCAATGGGAATCGTAGAATTGGAATGGTAGAATTGGAATGGTAGAATTGGAATGGTAGAATTGGAATCGGAAAATTGGAATGGAAAATTAGAATCATAAAATCGAATGAGATATCTAAACAAAAATATTGAATCGGATTCCCAAAACTTCGGGATAATACGTCAGAACCTCCAAATAATGGTTTCAAATTGTAATTTGCAACCATTAATAGGCTATATATCAAGGATTTTTATTTCGGTTTTGAATAATTTTGAAAAAATGTAAAATAATTTATAGGTACAACGTGTTAAATATTGTAAGATAAATTTTACATTTGTAAAATCATTAACTGTTATAGTTAACATAGAAACCCTTAAAAAAAATCAAATTATGAAAAAGAGTCATTTATTATTCGTTGTTTTTTTCTTCTCGCTGACAATGTCAGCTCAAAGTTCGGGAGCATTTTTACTAAATCTGTATGGAGGTTATACTTTTTCAGACAGAGTAGATTTTGATGACTCATACGCACGTGTGGAAGATGGTTTTGAATATGGTTTAGGTCTGGAATATTTTATAATGGATAACGCTTCTATAGAATTAAAATATAACAGACTAGATACAAATATGCCTCTTTACACAAAGACTGCATTAGCTGGTGGTATTACTCCTGGAACTCAGCTTAATGCTGGAAATGATAAAGGAGCTATTAATTACATATTGGCTGATTATACCTATTATTTTATGGATAGTTCAAAACAAGTCCGACCATTTTTAGGCGCTGGTGCTGGGGTTTCGATTCTTGAAACACCTAATAGTGGCAGCGGAACTTATTTTGCGTGGGAACTTAAAGGAGGTGTAAAAATCAAAACCAGTTCACCATTATCAATAAACCTTCATGCTTATTTACAATCTATGTCGGCAGCTGTTGGATATGATTATTATTGGGATTATTACTGGGGACCTGTAGCGGTTAATGATTATGTTTCAACATTTCAGTTTGGACTTGGAGCATCTTTAAGTTACGATTTCAGCAAATAAAAAAGCTTCATTATTAGCAAAATAAAGATTAAAAGCGAAAATGCATTCATTTGTATTTTCGCTTTCTAATGCTTTACAAATTTGTGCAGATTAAAAATAACTTTCAATAGAGACAAGAAATAAAGCATGAGGTATATTATTTATGTTCTCTTACTGTTTACCGTAGCGGTTCATTCGCAATCAGATAACCTAAATCAGGTTTGGAATGAATATGCATTTACAAAAGATTTAAGTCAAAATTGGGTAGTCGAATTAGATGCCGGTTTTACCTCGAGCAGCACGCCCGAGGATAAATCTTTTTTTCATGACATTACGCAAACCTATCTTAGAGGATGGGCACATTACTATCCCGGCGATCGATGGAAAATATCAATATTTTATGCTTACTATTCAAATAAAAATGTGCCTGAACTTAATCAGACAGAAGCGCCCGAGTGGCGTTCAGCATTACAAGTAAGCTACAGTTTGCTAAAAGATTACAGAATAAAAGTAAATTTGAGAGCACGACTCGAAGATCGCCATCTCCATAATGATGATGGTTATTTTGAAGCAGTAGAACGGTTTAGGTTTCAGGTTAAAGCAGTATATCCAATCACTAATGTGAAAATACAGAAAGGCGTATTATATTCATTTGCTGCAGACGAAGTTTTTTTTAAAACCGATAGTCAGGTCGCAGGTCCCGAAAATTTTGACCGAAACAGATTAACACTTGGATTAGGTTATGAATTTATCAAGGATTTTGTACTTGAAGCTTCTTATAACAACGAAATTATGCCAAGGAAAGACACGGATAAATTTGTTAATGCAATACAGGTAAAACTAATTATTAATAATTTCCTTCCAGATCTTATAAAATCATTCCACAGAACCAAAAAAGCTGTTGATGAAGGAAACGGTGGTTTATAAAAATATTGATTCTGATAGTCCTAAAAATCGAAGATTATCAGTAACTTAGTATATCAGAATATCTCATAAAACAAAACTACTTTACAAAATAAACAGTAAACTTAGTACCTTAGAACCTCAGTAACTAAGCACCTTTTAAAAAAAACATCGTTATTTTATAATAATACAAAGAGATGATATAATAGCTGAACACTATTCCAGAGGTATTTTTGATAGGAATTTCGGTGAAAACCAAAAATTACAAATCCGACATTAATAACATTCAAAATAGAAACATCATGATACATCAAATCGATACAACAGATAATATTGTAGCATTTAGAGCATTAGCAGAAGTAACAACAGAAGATTTTTTAACCGTAGTTATTCCCGCAGTCGAACATTTAGTAAAACAGACTAATGAAATTAATTTTTTATTAGTTTTAGATACTGATCTAGAGAATTTTACTTCCGGAGCGTGGCTGCAAGATGCATTATTAGGACTAAAACATCTTGGAAAATGGAATCGCGCTGCCATAATTTCAGATTCTGAAGAGATAATTTCCTTCACAAACGGATTTAGTTATGTTGTTCCGGGCGAATTTCACGGTTTTAAAAAAGAAGCTTTCAACAAAGCCTTAAATTGGGTTGAAGGAAATATAAATATCTCTTAAAAAATTGTTTCCGGTTTGAAAATTTGTTTCAGGTTTTCTTTGTTTCAAGTTTAACCTTTATCTAAAAAAAATAAGCCACGAATTCACAAATTATTGCCTACTATTATGTAGAAAGATTTGTGAATTCGTGGCTGTTTTTTCATCAGATTTTAACCTGAAACCTGAAACAAAGAGAACTTGAAACAAATTTTAAATTAGTGATTATATTCTATACCACTACTGTCATTGATTTCGCTTTTTGCTTTCGAAATTTTAGAATATTGTTTATAACAAGCCGAAGCTATTAAAGGCAATGCAAGACTACCAACAACTGCAGCTGTTTTATTTTGTCCTGCTTTTTTAAGAACGGCACTTGCAATAAGTGAGCCTACTCCGGCAAAAAGCAATTGTTTTGTAGATAGATTTGGCATTTTAGATTTTTCAGGAGTAATTCCGTGAAGTAGAGGGTCTATGAAATTTAAATTTTCCATGATTTGTTGAATTTTGTTTGTTATACTTTATTATGTAGATAGCTTTTCAGTATCAGTTTCTTGTTCGATTTTTTCAATTTCGACTTTTTCTTTCTTAATAGCTTGTCTCAATAATGCAAAAAGGCTCATATAGACATTTGCTAAAAAAACAAGCGAAAATCCTGCCAAAATGTACCCGCGCCAATCATTTAAGAAAAGTTTATAATTACAAAGAACCAAAAATGCAATTGTGACATAATGGCTAAAACAATACTCGCAAGTAAAGAGATAAAATGCCTTTCTGCCAAGAATTGTCTTCTCGTTTTTAGAATGTTTGATACACCATTCGCGAGGTTCTTTGAATATTTCTTCGTGCGTAACCGTCCAACTGATACAAGCAATTGGAAGAGCGAGAACAAAAAGCCAGATGATTTGAATTGTGATATCCATGTGCTACTGCATTTTCTAAAACCAGTTTAATTGGTTTAAAACTGATAATCTAAAATTACGGTAATTCGAAGAAGAAAAATTATATAGTTTTAATTTTTTCTTATAGAATTTCAGGCTGATTATCAACAAAAGCAGATAACTGCCAAGAATATTTCTTAGCAGTTATCTGTTTCTACAGGGGACTATTTTTAGAAATTTCCAGGTTCAAGACTCGGAAAAGGATCGTGAGATATCTCGTGAAGACCATCATCAGAATCGTCATCATCATCAGAATCATCGTCGTCGAGATCACCGTCTTTTTCTAAAGTATTATCTACATTTTCTGAATCTTCGTCATTTGTGATTTGTTCTTCTCCATTTATGATAGCTTCTTCATTAGGAGTATTTTCGTTTCTGTTGAAATCATTTGTTTCATGATTAACATCAGTTATTAATACTTCCTGAAATTGATTTTCGTCATTAAAAATGGTGTCAGAATAGTTGTTTTCCTTTTCGATAAGAGTATCAAGATCACTATAATCGCGGTAATTGTGGTTGTTTAGCTTTTCCATGATATTTTATTTTAAGTCGTTTTTATGGCTTATTTTCGAATTTAATTTTACAGGCTTTTACATTTGCTAATTTACCCCAGTAATTTACGCAAAATATTACAAAATATGTGTTTCTATTTCTATAATTATCAGTTGATTATATTGCGATCTTTTAAATATGGAGTATTGAGGGAATTTTAGAAGTAAGCAAGTTCTTTATTTAATTGTCAGAAATTATTTCTCTAGTAAAAAAAAGTTAAGATAAACATTGAAAAATTTAAAAAGTAAGACTTGTTTTATGAAAACTGAACTATCATAGGTTTTAAATTGTATTTAGGATTTAATTATAACTTTTAGTTATATTCTATGAGATGTGTTGTAAGAAAAAAAAGAAGTTATTGCGTAATATTGCGGAAGAGAGTTTATTGCATTGAAAGATAGCAATATTCCTTAAACAAATCCCTAAATTGTTTTTTACCTACTATTTATTATGTTCATTACCCTTACCTCAAATCAAGTCCATTTTTGTTATAACAAAAATCAATGGCAATACTCTTTTGATGAAATAATTGAACTTGGTATATCCCGAAAAAAGAAAACCTATTTTCTTGTAAATGCCATGTTTATTCTCGTCACCGCGATAGCTTATTATTGCATGATTTTTTCAGATATAAACGATATGTATTATATCATTCCTACCTTATTATGTTACACTTTTCTAATTATTCTCAGATTTAATAATCGTACAGAATTTGAATATTCTGTTTTGGTCCGGAATATTTACGGAAAAGAAATTACAGTCAAAATCAAAGCCGAAGACCGGAATCTTATCGGCAGGCAAATAGATCAGTACTTAAACCTACAGTATGATCGAATGATAAAAAAAACGGCCTAATTTACTAAAATTTACTAAATGTTATTACCTCTAATCTCCAGTTACGATTTAGTGTGTATCGTTATAGCCGTAATCTACGGATTTGTAATTATCGCAAAGAAAAAATAACAAAACCCCCGATTTCATTGTCTTACCAATGAAATAGTTTCAGCATGCATTTCAAAATGGAGCCGCTGCAGTATCAGATTCTGGTATTGAGTTGTTTTAGTTATTCTACATCCCCAAAAGAAAAAATATGTCAACCTCAATAAAAAATAAAATAAAAAGTATCAGAGAACTAAAAAATTACACACAAGAATATATGGCTGAACAACTGGGCGTTACTCAGGCTGGTTATAGCAAAATTGAAAAAGGTAAAACTATTTTATCCTACGTTAAACTAGTCGAGATTGCCCGGATTTTAGAAGTAAGTGTAGAAGATATTCTAAGTTTTGATGGTCAGCGTTATTTTGGGAATTTTAATAAAGTCATCGGAAATAATAACGGAAGCATTCTGATAAATACCGAAAATACAACAACTCTAAATGTTTTGTACGAGGATAAAATAAAACTCCTCGAAAAGCTTCTTCATAAAACAGAGGCAGAACTGGAGCGTTATAAAATGAAATTTGGAGAAATCTAAAAAATTATTACAATTCGCTTGGCCATTTCCAGGCATAATAAACAATCAGAAACGTAATTAAACTTTCAAGAAGCGCCAAAAAAACATAAAAACTTCTCCACGGCGTTAACGAAGTAAAAGCAATTAAAACCATAATTAAAGTATAGAAAACTCCAAATAAGACATTGAGAAATCTATTGATTTTTGGTTTTAACAAAATAGAAAAAAACACCATCACCGCCGGAATGGCGAGTAAAATTGCCGCCATAAATAATTTTACAGGATTGTCAAATAAATTTTCTCCGCTTACAAGTCCAGCCGTTTTTTGCGGCACATACAATTCAAAATAATCTCCATATAAATAACACAATGTTACAGATGTCCAGAGAAAAGCAAGTTTGATTTTGACATTGACTTCAAAATCTTTTAAACTATTGGTTTTTAGTTTTTTATCCATGGTTTTTGGTTTTCTGTAGGACGAATTATTACAGAATTTGTTACAGATTAGAGATTTTTAATTGAGGTTATGGAATCAAATATAGTAAACAAAATTTTCGCAAAAGACACAATTCTTATGATTTGAGAGTAGAGGTTTGTCATTTCGACGAAGGAGAAATCCCCACAAGAAGCTCGACAAAGATTAGATTTTCGTTGCGGAGTTACTTGCGAGGATTTCTCCTTCGTCGAAATGACAATATTGTGTTTAAGCATGGAGGTTTTGCGAAATTGATTTTATTTTCGAAGAACTTAACATAATGAAATTGACATTTGGAACATGATTTCGTAATAAATTAATTATTATTTTTATATAAAAAATATTCAAGTTTACTTTTGAAAATCAGATACATAATTAAATAACAAAAACTATGAAAAAGCTATTTTTAATTTTGCTATTGGTATTACAAATTCCTACTACTTTTGGAAACAATCAAGATGAAGATCCTTCCTCAAAAAAAATTATTGGAACCTGGTATAATAATGCAAATCGCAGTGCAAGGTGGGTTTTTACTCCGGATGGAAAGGTTTATAATTATGTCAATGATAGTTTCAAAGTAATGTACAAATATTCTATTTCGCACAGTTGTCAGAATAATTCAGATGATAATATTGAGTATCTGACATTAATGGATAAAGATGGAGATGAGTATTGTTTTAAAATAAATGGTGTTAATCAAAATAAGAATGGCATTTTATCCCTTGTCAATATGAGTAATATGGAGAAACTTGTGTTTGTTAACAATACCAATATAAAAGTAACAATGTAAAGCTAGTGAAATGTGCCGCTAGGCACTAAATATTGGTAGGAAGTATGAATTGCAAAAAAAATCTAGCGTGCCGTAGGTACGCAATAGTTATATTATTGTTGCGTACCTACGGCACGCTAACGAATTTCGAATCGATATGTTTACCAATATTTAGTACCTAACGGCATAAATTGCAAACCTTCAAATCTTTATAGGCATTAATATTATTATGAATTCATTTTTCCAACTGATATTTTGTATCTAACGACATATTTCAACTCCTGATAATTGATTTTACTTCGTCACTTCGCTACTTCGCGGACAATTTTCAAACCATTAAACTTTCATTAACAAAAAATAATTTAACATTAGTTTATATTTGTAAGGCAAACTTCTAAAGCACTCGCAAATATGAAAATCCACGCTTTTAAAATATATACTTTTTTGTTTTTTGCTTTTTCGATAACGTCATTTGGTCAAAATGTTAAGTTGATAAACATCGATCAATTGCAGGAAAGAATCAAAAACGGAAAAGACAGTACTTATGTCGTGAATTTTTGGGCAACCTGGTGCGCTCCATGCATTAAAGAATTACCTCATTTCGAAAAATTGAATGCCGAATATAAAGCCGAAAAATTGGCAGTATTGTTAGTTAGTGTGGATTTTAAATCAAAATTAACTTCGGCTGTAATTCCATTTGTTAAAAGAAAAAATATGAAAAGCCAGGTTTTTCTTTTGAATGAAAGCAATCCACAAGAATATATTGACAGAATCGATCCTACTTGGTCCGGAAGTATTCCTGCAACACTTTTTATAAAAGGTGATAAAAGGAAATTTGTCGAATCTGAATTTACCTATGAACAATTATTAACTGAATATAAAAAACTATAAATTATGAAAAATTTTATTACCGCAACCATGGTGTTTTTGTTTAATATGTTGCTTTCTCAGGCGCAAACAACGCTTAAAGCCGGAGATACAGCACCAGATTTTAAATTGAAGAATGTCGATGGTAAAGAAGTTTCTTTTGCAAGTTTTCCAAAAGCCAAAGGATTTATTGTTGTTTTTACCTGTAATACTTGTCCGTATGCAGTGGCGTATGAGCAAAGAATAATTGAGCTTGACAAAAAGTTTAAATCGCAAGGATATCCTGTTATTGCAATTAATCCAAATGATCCTGAAGCTTCAAAAGCAGATTCGTTTGATAAAATGCAGGATTTAGCAAAAGATAAAAAATATCCTTTCCCATATTTATTTGACGCAGGACAAAAAATTACTGATGAATACGGAGCAAAACATACTCCGCATCTTTTTATTGTATCTAAAAGTGCTAAAGGAAATGTTGTAGAATATGTTGGCGCAATCGATAATGATCCGGAAGGAACTAAAACAGAGAAAACAAAATATGCCGAAGACGTAATTGCATCACTAAAAAGCAATCAAAAACCAGCGATTACACAAACTAAAGAAATTGGCTGTACAGTAAAAAGAAAAGCAAAAGCTTAATATTATAGCACATAATTATTGAACACGAATTTCACAAATTGACACAGATTTTGGATGTTACTTTTTTACGAAAGTAATTTCACGAATGAATTAGTGCAAATTCGTGAAATTCGTGTTTGTTTTTTTATAGTATTGTTTCGCTGATTTTTTGGTTCTGAAGTTCTAATTCGGCGATGATTTGTCTTTTCATTGTGGTGTTGATATAATCTTTCGCTTCAGCGTATGAAATATTTAATTTACGCGGAATATCTTGAAAATGAACTGGGAAACGAGCCAATTGTTTATCGTAATAAGCAAGAAGTTCCTTTTCGTTTGGCATTTCAAATTTTAATTTAATCTGAAATCTTCTTAGTAACGCTGTATCAATGCTATCGTAATAATTGGTGGCACAAACTAGCAAACTGTTATTTGGGAAATAATCAATCAATTGAATCAGAGTATTTACCAAACGTTTCATCTCGGCAACATCTTTGTCATTATTATCTCTGCTTTTTCCAATTTGGTCAAATTCATCCAGAAACAAAACCGCTTTTTCTGAGATTACGCGGTCAAATATAGCTTTTAGATTTTTTGATGTTTCACCAATTTTAGCATCGATTAAAGTGCTGAGATTTATTATAATAATCTTTTTATTCAAAGCATTTGCAATGGCTTTTGCAGTCGTTGTTTTGCCACAGCCGGAATGACCGTGAAGCAGTATTTTATTGTCAACAGAAAGATTGTACTTTTTTAATTCTTCGATATAAGTATGTTCTTTAATCGTTTGAAGCAGCGTAGTTTTATTTTCAGGACTGAAATGTAAATCATTCAGCGCTACTTTTTCAGTATCATTTATAACAAGTTCGAACAGATTCATTTGCGTTTTTATTTGGTGCAAAATTAGACTTTATTCTGCAATATTTTCGTTCCAGATTTCTTTTCCTAAAAAGCGGTTTCCAAAGATAGAAGTCCCAATTCTCACCAAATTTGAACCTTCGGCAATAGCCAATTCTAAATCCTGAGACATTCCCATTGAAAGTTGTAAATTGCAAATTCCATCAATTTTATGAGCGTAAATTTCATTTCTTATTTCTCTGAGTAAACGCAATGACGGACGCATTTTTTCTTTCTCAACATCTAATAATCCAATCGTCATTAAACCTTTAATTTTCAAAGTTGAATAGCTTTTTATTTTTTCAATAAACGAAATTACTTCAGTTGGAACTAAACCAAATTTACTTTCTTCAAATGATGTATTTACCTGAATGTAGACATCGATTGTTCTGTTTTCTTTATGTAATTGTTTATCGAGTTCTTCGGCTAAACTTAATCTGTCAAGCGATTGAATACAAGTAGCATATTTAAGAACGTCTTTCACTTTATTGGTTTGCAAATGCCCTATAAAATGGCGTTCGATATTTAGATTTCTCAAAACAGAATCTTTATCGCGCAATTCCTGCATTTTATTTTCACCAATAAGTGTTTCTCCGTTTTCAATTGCAATTTGAATGTTGTTGGCAGGAACAGTTTTAGTCGCCAATAATAATTTGACATCTGAAACCTCACGACCATAAAGTTTACAGGCATCTTCGATACGCTGATGAACTTGTTTCAAATTAAAAATAATCTCTTCTCTCATAATGTCAAAAGTAATGATAGAATGGAGTAGGGAAAAGATCCAGTTTTAAGTTTTTTAAATAGTCCAGAATCTTGCTATAAATCAAAAAACTGGATTATTAACTTGATAAGAAACCCGAGTAATTTTGTACCAATAATAAAACCAAAAAGGTTTAATCTAAAACAAAATAAATCATATGAAAGTAGCAGTATGGGATACTTATGTAACCCGAAATGATGGAAAAATTATGCATTTTGATATTCTGGTTGACGAACGTACAGACAATGCCGATAAAGTTTTTGAATATGGAAAAGAATATCTTAAAACAGTTTCGCAAGAAGGTCAGCCCTTGACATCAAAAGAATGTAAATTTTGCCATATCGATAAAGCTCCAATAGAAATAGAAAATCAAATTCTTAAAAATGGATATTCGATTATAGAAATGGAAAATTGTAATTAAGTTTTTGTCGGTTCGAAGAATGAAAAATCTTCGTAAAAAACTCGGCAAAGATTGGTCTTTGCGAGGAACGAAGCAATCTCATTTGCAAGATTCAATTCGTGATTTTTGTTAGTGTGGTTGCTTCGTTCCTCGCAATGACGCAGCTGTGGCTATAAAAACAAAAAAAGACTGCCTTTTACGACAGTCTTTCATATTTTACATACTTTTCAATTTTTTCATGAAGATTGGAAACACTTCATTCAATTCTTCAAAAAGTGGATTCTTACGATGTTTTAATTTGATTTCGCTGAACAATTTCAAACCAAGTGCAAATTGTGTTGCTTCATGCGGATTTTCAAATATATTTTTGTCCTTTATTCTTTCGATAATCCCAAATATTTCGTCGTGATTGTCAAATTCAATTCCAAGTTCTTTTGCGGGTTCAGTTTCCCCATTTGCATATTCCTTTAAGCTTAATGTGAGGGAATATTTATTAGATCTTTTTTCCATGCGGTATTATATTGTATTATAATTATTTCAACCATTTGTCTACAATGGTTTTAAAGGTTTCTTTGTATTGTTCGCCAACTGTAATTTCGGTTTTTCCAATGAAAATTGAGTTTTTGCTTATTGAACTTATTTTATCTAAGGGAACAATAAAAGAGCGATTGATACGCATAAATTTTGAAGAAGATAATTTTTCTTCTAATGCTTTAAGCGATATCAAAGACATCAAAGATTTCTGAGAATCTTCAAAATGGACTTTGACATAATCTTTTAAACTTTCGATATATAAAATGTCTTTCAAAGAAATTCTGACCCATTGATATTCGACTTTCAGGAAAATAAATTCATCATCTGCTGTAACGGAATGAAAATGATTTGAAGCTTCTTCAGACAATTGCAAAACTTTATTAGCAGCTCTTAGAAACTCTTCATAACTAAAAGGTTTCAATAAGTAATCGACAGCATTTACACGATATCCTTCAATAGCATAATGATTGTAAGCGGTAGTAAAAATAATTTTTGGCAATGGTCCGGGTTGTTCCTGCAAAAGTCTGGCAAGTTCCATACCTGTTAAGTTGGGCATATTTATATCCAGAAAAACAATGTCCGGTTGTTGCTCTCGAATCAAACTCATAGCTTCAACAGCATTATCGCAACTGCAAGCCAATTGCAAAAACGGAGTTTGTTCTATAAAGGTTTCCACAAGCCTCAAAGCAAGTGGTTCATCATCTACTGCTATACATTTTAATACAATCATTGTTCTAAAGTTATTTGTAGATTTACTTTGTATTTGCCATTTTGATCAATACCGGAAGTCATTAAATGCTTATTTGGATATATCAAATGCAATCTTCGTTTGGTATTTGTCAATCCAATTCCGCCTTGATCCGTAGTCGATGTTTTTTCGAAAAAAGTATTTTCGACTTCAAATTCAAGAACGTTTCCATTTTGCCTTAATTTAATATATATTTCACTTTTATCAGTGGCATGAATACCGTGTTTAAACGCATTTTCTACTAAAGGTAATAACAACATTGGAACAATTGGAAAATCGTGAATCTTTTCTGGTATATCAGTTGTTATTGTCAGTTTTTTATTGGCACGAAGTTTCATCAAAGCGATAAAATCTTTCATGAATTCGGCTTCTTTTAATAACGTAGTTCGTTCACCTTCTGTACTATAAAGTAAATAACGCATCATACGGCTCAAAGTATGCAAAGCGCTGCGAGAATCTTCAATATTAGTATAAGTTAACGAATAAATACTGTTAAGTGAATTAAAGAAAAAATGCGGATTAATTTGGGCTTTCAGCATTGCTAATTCTGCCATTGTTTTATCCTGTTCCAGTTTTTGTTTGTGCTGTGCAGCTTTTTGCCAGTGTCTCAGCATCGAATAACTGGTGCTGATTCCTAAAACCAAAAGTGTTATTGTGAAAACATAATTGTCAAAATAATCATTTCGATATTTTTTAAAACCTAAGATTATTGCCAGTTTATTATGCAAGTCAGTATTGTAATTGTACAGATAAGCGATAAGCTGCATTACAAAAATGATAAATAGCGTGAGAATAAAAAATGGACTTATATTATCTTTTATAATTGTTCGCGGGACGATTATATGTGCATTAAAATAAAAAACAACAATCATAAAAAACAGCACAATAGATTGCCATAACCAAAAGATTGCCGGAAGAACAATATTCCACGTTAACGGAATATAAAACAACAAGGTAAATCCTAACAATAGCCAGACAAGGATATGTAATCCGACGAAAATGTAAGGTTTAAAAAAGTTTGGTGCCATTGTAATTGGTGATTTTAAGGGCAATATTACATTTTATTTACATTCGATATAAAACCAATCGCTAAAAAAGTAATTACAGTCCATAAAAACCATTTTAGAGCCGATGAGTACCTGTTAAAATCACACTATTTAGCTCATTCAACTTTTATCGGTTCTTAGCGCATATCTATCGATTGTGCCAAGGCTTCCGTCTATTTGAAAAATTTTGCTTGAACAGTTTTAGTTCTTTTGTTCCTTAATAAGTAGATAATCTCATAATTCATCAAAATGAATAAGCAATCTTTTTTAAGCATTATTGCTGCGTCAGTTATCATCGCTTCATGCGGAAATAAAAATGACAAATCGGCTCAGGCTGGCGGCGCACCACAAGTTAAAGAGTATAAAACGTTGACTTTAGAACCTAAATCAGCAACTTTATATACTGATTTTCCGGCAACTATTCAAGGACAGCAAAATATAGAAATACGCCCAAGGGTTGAAGGTTATATTGATAAAATCTTTGTTGATGAAGGTGCCGTTGTAAAAGTTGGACAACCTTTGTTTAAAATTAGCGCACCAGAATATGAGCAGGAAGTTCGTACAGCAAGTGCAAGTATAAAAAGTGCTCAGGCAAGTTTAAGTGCTGCAAAATTGGCTGTAAATAAAGTTAGACCATTGGTCGAAAAAGGAATTATCAGTAAATACGATTTAGAATCGGCGCAATATACTTATGAATCTGCTGTAGCAACATTAGCGCAGGCAAATGCAGCTTTAGTAAATGCCAAAACTAATTTGGGTTATACAACTGTAACAAGTCCGGTTAATGGCGTTGTAGGTTCGATTCCGTTTCGTCTGGGAAGTTTAGTTGGCTCAAATACAACAGAACCTTTGACAACAGTTTCGAGCATTGGTAATGTTTACGCTTATTTTGCATTGAATGAAAAAATGCTTTTGAATTTTACTCAAACTGCTGCCGAAGGAAGTTCTCTTGCTCAGTTGATTAAAAAAATGCCAGCGGTTTCATTATTGCTTTCTGATGGATCAATTTACAGTGAAAAAGGATATGTTGAAACCGTAAACGGATTAATTAATACAGAAACTGGTTCGGTTACTTTTAGAGCTCGTTTTCCTAATCCAAAAGGAATCATCAGAAGCGGAAGCAGTGCTACAGTAAAAATTCCGCAAGACATAGAAGAAAAACTATTGATTCCACAAAGCGCCACTTTTGAACTTCAGGATAAAATGTTTGCGGTTACAGTTGGAAAAGATGGTAAAACCAAAAATGTCGCTATCAAAGTCTTAGAAAATAGCGCAGGGAATTATTATGTAGTTACCGAAGGATTAAAAACAGGAGATCAAATTGTATTAGAAGGAGTTGCAGCGTTGAAAGACGGAAGCGAAATCAAACCTAAAAATCAAAGTCAGGAAGAAGTTTATGCTGACTTAAAATAAGAAAAAAAATGTTTAAAATATTCATACAAAGACCTGTTCTTTCGACGGTAATATCTGTTATTATTGTCATTTTGGGGGTTTTAGGACTTATTGAGTTACCTATTTCTCAATATCCTGATATTGCTCCGCCAACAGTAAATGTCTCCGCAAGTTATACCGGAGCCAATGCTGATGTGGTTTTGAAAAGTATTGTAATTCCATTGGAAGAGCAAATTAATGGTGTAGAAAACATGACTTACATGACTTCTACAGCAACAAATGACGGTAATGCGTCTATAAAAATCTACTTTAAAGTAGGAACAAATCCTGATTTAGCGGCGGTAAACGTTCAGAACAGGGTTTCCAGAGCTACAAGTTTATTACCGGTAGAGGTAACTCAGGCTGGGGTAACGGTGACAAAGAGTCAAAGTAGTAACTTGTTGATTTTCTCTCTTTATAGTGATGGAAATGCGTATAGTCAGACTTTCCTTCAAAATTATGCTAAGATTAACCTTGTTCCGCAAATTCAGCGTGTAGTTGGAGTAGGAGATGTAACAGTTTTTGGAGCAAACGATTATTCGATGAGAATCTGGTTGAGACCGGATGTAATGCAACAATACAAATTGATTCCAAGTGATATTTCGGCAGCTTTGGCAGAGCAAAATATCGAAGCAGCGCCGGGTAAATTTGGTGAGAACGGAAATCAGGCTTTTCAATATGTAATTAAATATAAAGGTCGTTTAACAAGTGCCAAAGAATTTGGTGATATCATTATCAAATCTGTTGGAAACGGACAAATGTTGCGTCTGAAAGATGTTGCAAAAGTAGAGTTGGGATCATTAAGTTATGCCTCGACAACTAAAACAAATGGTATTGAATCTACAGCGATGGCGATTAGCCAGACGCCGGGATCTAATGCCCGTGATGTAATTATCAATTCTAAAAAGTTGATTGAAGAAGCAGCAAAAAGCTTCCCAAAAGGAGTAAAATATACAATTCTTGTTGATGTTAACGAAAACCTTGATGCTTCTATCGGAAAGGTAATTCATACTTTAATTGAAGCTTTTATATTGGTTTTTATCGTAGTATTTATTTTCCTTCAGGATTTTAGATCGACTTTAATTCCGGCAATAGCGGTTCCGGTGGCAATTGTAGGAACGTTTTTCTTTCTGAATTTATTCGGGTTTACGATCAACTTATTAACGCTTTTTGCAATGGTTCTGGCGATTGGTATTGTCGTCGATGATGCGATTGTCGTCGTCGAGGCGGTGCATGCCAAACTGGATCACGGTTACAAATCGTCTAAGAAAGCTACAATTGATGCAATGGATGAAATTTCCGGAGCGATTATTTCGATCACACTTGTAATGGCTGCCGTATTTATTCCGGTTACTTTTATCAATGGATCTACGGGAGTTTTCTACAAACAATTTGGTATCACATTAGCGGTTGCGATTATTCTTTCGGCAATTAACGCGTTGACTTTAAGTCCGGCATTGTGTGCTTTGCTTTTAAAACCACATGCTGACGATCATAAACATAAAAGTTTTATTCAGAGATTCTATACCTCGTTTAACGTTGCATTTGATAATGTAACTGGCAGATATAAACGTTCAGTTCAATTTCTTTCTGTCAAAAAATGGATTGTGCTTGCGGCTATTGTTATTTTCAGTGGAGCATTATTTTACATGATGAAAACCACACCGTCGGCTTTCGTTCCGGCAGAAGATCAGGGAACTGTTTTTGCCAACATTAGTTTACCGCCATCGGCTTCTATGGAACGTTCTGATGTAATTGCCAAGAAAGTTGATAGTATTGCCAACACAATTCCCGGAGTTAAAAACACGCTTCGTATTGTGGGACAAAACTTTACAGCGGGAGCGGGAAGTGCTTACAGTATGGTTATTATAAAACTGGAAACCTGGGAAAAACGTGATTTGAGTGTTAATGACGTAATTGGTCAGCTTTTTGCCAAAACGAGCGGAATTCGTGAAGCAAATATTTTCTTCATTTCGCCTCCAACAATTTCAGGATTTGGACAAAGTGGTGGATTCGAATTTCAGTTGCAAGATAAAGGAGGACATACCACTCAGGAATTCTTTAAAGTTAATAATGAATTCTTAGAAAAGTTATCAAAACGTCCGGAAATACAATATGCGACAACGCCATTTAATCCTGGTTTCCCGCAATATATGATGGAAATAAATTTAGCTAAAGCTAAAGACGCAGGAGTTCCGGTAAATACGATTCTGTCCACAATGCAAGGATATTACGGAGGATTGTATGCTTCGAATTTCAATAAATTCGGAAAACAATATCGTGTTATGGTTCAGGCTTCTCCGGAATTCCGCACAAACACAGAAGGTTTGAATAAAATCTTCGTTAGAAATAGCTCAGGAACAATGGCTCCAATTACAGAGTTTGTAAAAATGACCAGAGTTTTTGGACCGGAATCTATTTCGAGATTTAACTTATTTACGTCTATTTCGATTACAGGAGCGCCAAATCCGGGATTTAGTTCTGGAGATGCCATTAAAGCAATTCAGGAAGTGGCGGCAGAAAATCTTCCGGCAGGTTATGGATATGAATTCTCAGGATTAACGCGTGAAGAATTAGCATCAGGTAGTGAAACGGTATTTATTTTCATACTGTGTCTTGTGTTTGTTTACTTCTTGTTAAGTGCACAATATGAGAGTTATATTTTGCCATTTGCAGTATTATTATCAATTCCGTTTGGATTGGCAGGAGCTTATTTGTTCTCAATTATATTCAAATTAAACAGTAATATTTACCTGCAGATTTCCTTAATCATGCTGATTGGATTGCTGGCGAAGAACGGTATTTTGATTGTTGAATTTGCCTTAGAAAGAAGGCGAAAAGGATTGCCAATCGTGCAAGCTGCAGTCGAAGGAGCCGTAGCACGTTTAAGACCAATTTTGATGACTTCGTTTGCCTTTATTTTAGGACTTGTGCCTTTGATGTTTGCTACAGGAGCTGGAGCGGTTGGAAACAAATCGATTGGTACTGGAGCTGTTGGAGGAATGTTGATCGGAACCATATTAGGAGTATTTGTTATTCCGGTATTGTTTATCATTTTCCAGACTTTACAGGAAAAAATTAGCGGTCCGGCAAAAGAGGGTTATGACGACGAAGATGATGAGGATGTACAGCTAATCGAAGCTCATAAAGAGTAATAATTTAATGAATACAAAGATGACTCATAGTTCAAATAAATATATCATGATAGTAATTGCAGTCACTCTTTTGAGTGCCTGCGTTACTAAAAAGTACGAACGCCCCACCACGATTTCGACCGATAAGTTGTATCGTGATCAGGCTTCTACAGATTCGACTACGATTGCAAGTATGCCTTGGCAAAGTGTTTTTAAAGATGAAAAACTGAATGCTTTAATTCAAAAAGGATTAGATCAGAATCTTAACTTAAAAAATGCTATTGAAAACATTGTTCAGTCACGCGCTACTTTACGTCAGGCGAAATTAGCGTATTATCCAACTCTGAATATTGATGCTAATGCAACGCACACGAAACAATCTGAAGCAGGTTTGAATTTTCCCGCAGGAATTAATATCAATACGCTGACAACGACTTACAAACTTGGTTTAAGCACGTCTTGGGAAGCTGATATTTGGGGAAAATTAAGCAGTTCAAAAAGAGCCGCTTTGGCAACTTATCTTTCTACAGATGCTGCAAAACAAGCTATTCAGACACAACTGATTTCAGATATTGCGAATAATTATTTTTTATTGTTAGCGTATGATAAACAATTAGAAATAACAAAAGCAACATTAGAAAGCCGTATCAAAAATGTTGAAGTTATAAAGGCTTTAAAAGAAGGCGCAATAGTTACCGGTGCAGCAGTTGTGCAAAGTGAAGCCAATCAGCATGCAGCCGAAGTATTGATTCCGGACTTAAAAAGAAGCATTCGCGAAACCGAAAATGCCCTTAATATTTTGTTAGGTCAAGGTCCGGGAACGATCGATAGAGGAACATTAGGAAATCAAATAATTCCTGAAAAAATTGATATTGGTGTTCCGGCGCAATTACTAGAAAATCGTCCTGATGTCCGTCAGGCGGAATTTAATTTCAGAACGGCTTTTGAGAATACAAATATGGCTAAAACTTATTTTTATCCAAGTTTGACTTTGACAGCAAGTGGAGGATTTTCGAATCTGCAATTGACAGATTTCTTTAGTAATTCTGTTTTCTATTCTTTGATTGGCGGATTAACGCAGCCACTTTTTAATCAGGGATTGAATAAAGCGAGATTAACAACTGCACAATCTAAACAAGTTCAGGCATTAAACAATTTCCAACAAAGCCTTTTGGTTGCTGGACAAGAAGTTTCAAATGCTTTGTACGCTTATGAAATGGCAGTTGAAAAAGAAGATTCAAGAGAAAAACAAATTGAAGCTCTTGAAAAAGCGGTCGATTTTACACAACAACTTTTAGAATATAGCTCAGCTACAAATTATACCGATGTATTAACATCAGAACAAAATTTATTGGCTGCTCAATTGAGTGGTATCAATGATAATTTACAAAAATTACAAGCAGTTGTTGATTTATACCGTGCTTTAGGCGGCGGATGGAAATAATAATATTGGTTATTGTATTGTTTTATTTGTTTAAAAACGCCTCAATCCTGAGGCGTTTTTTGTTTAATTATCTATCGGTTAAGAAGTGCTTTTCGTCGATTGGTATTGTGTTTTCGTATAATGAATAGGAGAAAGGCAAATAATTGGCACTACTTTAGCTTTGTTTCAAATCAAATAATACTTAATACCACAAAGATGAAAAAATTAGGATTCGCATTAATACTCTTGATGAGCGTTTTTGCACAGGCACAAGTTTCGATAAACGTAAATATTGGTACACCTCCAAATTGGGGACCTCAAGGTTATGACAATAGTAGATACTATTATTTACCTGATATTGATACTTATTATGATGTTGTACAAAGTCAGTTTATTTATGACAACAACGGCAGATGGATTCGTGAGAATAGATTGCCTTCAAAATACAGACAATACGATTTGTATGGAGGTTATAAAGTAGTTTTAAATGATTATAGAGGAGATTCTCCTTATACGTATCATACGAAACACAGAGCTAATTATCCAAAAGGATATCACGGAAAACCTCAGAAAAACAGAGGGAATAAACCGGAAAAAAACAATAAAGAATATCATAACAAAAAGGATAAAGACGATAAAAAAGGAAATTCAAAAAAGGATCATCCAAACAAAGACAGGGATCAGAATCATTCACACGATGATCACCATTAATTAAAACATGACTAAATTGGAAGAGCGCCTCAGAAATGGGGCGTTTTTTTTAGGTCTGTTTTGTTTTGAAAAAGCAGGAACGAGATCCAAGCGATAGCGAACAGACGAAGTAAATCTCCACGAGAAGCTCGACAAAGATTGGTCTTTGCAAGGAACGAAGCAATCTCATTTGCTGAATTCAATTCGTAATTTTTGTTAGTGTGGTTGCTTCGTTCCTCGCAATGACAAATATTGGGGTTACGTTGCGTTTCAAGGGATTAAAATCCCTTGCTACAAAATAAATCCCTCATGCGGAATTTTATGCAGAGTTCCGGAGGAACGAACTATATTGTAGGGATGGATTTTAATCCATCCATCGCAAGGAATTCGACAAAGATTATCGATTATAATTGCAGAGTTACATTCAAGTGAAATCTTTGTCAAAGTTTAAAACTTTGACAAAGATAATTGAGTTGTTTCCACTAAAACTTAGCTTTAAACTTTTTGATTTTGAAGTTTTTTGATTTCACGACTTTACCTTTATCAGTAATCATCAAACAGCTATATTCTGGATGTTTTTGAAGCAAAATCAGACCTTCTTTTTGACCTAAAACCATAAGCGAAGTACTTAAACCGTTTGCAGTTTCGGCATCAGGACCAAGAACAGTAACGCTGCATAATCCTGTTGCAGGATAACCTGTTGCAGGATTTATAATATGAGAATATCTCACGCCATTAAAAACAACAAACTTTTCGTAACTTCCGGAAGTTGTGATTGCGTGTTGCTCTAACGGAATTGTTGCCAGAAGTTTTTCAGGATCAAATGGGTTTGTGATTCCAATTTTCCACGGATTTCCATTAGGTTGTTTCCCCCATGTACTCATATCTCCGGATCCGTTTATAATGCCGGCTTTTATGCCTTTTGCAATCATCATGGCACGACATTTATCGGTTGCATATCCTTCGCCTAAAGCGCCAAAACCAATTTTCATTCCTTTTAATTTTAGAAAAATCGTTGATTGTGCACTATCCAGAATAATGTTTTTGTAACCGACTTTTTCAACTGATTTTTTTATGGCTTCCGCCGAAGGCATTTCGGTCATGGATCCGTCAAATTTCCAGATTCTGTCCATTGCGGCAAAACTCACGTCAAATCCGCCTTTTGTAGCTTCTGAAAATTGAATCGCTCTTTGCGTTAATTCAAAAACCTCACGATCTACTTTTACAGGACGAATTCCGGCATTCTGATTTACCTCTGAAACCTGCGAATCAGATTTCCAATCGGATATCAGGTTTTCAATTCTGGTTATTTCGGCAATAACGATGTCTATATTTTTTTCTGCTTCAAGCGAATCATTTGCAACAATTGTAATATCAAAACGTCCGCCCATAAGAAGCGTAGTTCTTTTGCGAAGAACTTGTGCGTTGCCGGATAATCCAGACATTAATATGGAAAGAAATAGGAGTTTAAATAGGATTGATTTATTCATGAAAATCATTTTTTAGAAGCGTTTTATTAAGATAAGAAATGTGCCTTTAGGTACAAAATATTGGTAGTTATTATTTCGCAAATTCGTTAGCGTGCCTTAGGTACGCAATAGGAATCATTTTGTTGCGTACCTACGGCACGCTAAATGTGTTTTAATTTATGTTTTCTACCGACATTTTGTACCTAAAGGCACAATTCAAATTAATAACAATCAGTCAGCAATTGACCATTTTCTTTATATTCTGAAATAGATTTCATCTTTTTAGCTTGACACAAATTATCCAAAATAGATTCTACATCTTTTTGCATGGCAAGAGAACCACAAATCATAATGACTCCGTTTTGCTGTAATAAATCGGTGAAAAAGTCAGCATCACGTTTGATTAAATCCATTACATAGAACTGATTTGATTCGCGTGATAATGCCAAATGAAAATCATTAAGCTGTTTCTTTTCTATCATTTCAGAAGTAAATTTTTTATATCCCAAAACCATTTCAGTCTCCATTCGGAAACCGGAATATAAATGCGTTTCTATCTTTTTCTTGTTTTGTTCAATCATTCCAAGAAAAGGTGCAATACCGGTTCCGTTAGAAATTAGGGCAACTTTTGAGGCTTTTTTCGGAAAATGAAAAGCTCCGTTATTGATTATTCTGGCTTTGATTGTATTTCCCGGTTCAAGATTATTTAGAAATTCGGAACCTAATCCGTGTGGATGTAATTTCACGACTAGTTGAATGTTTCCGGTATGCTTTCCAATCGAATATAGACGTTCTCTGGTATCGTTTGCAGGATAAATTGCCAGCAAATCTCCAGAAGTAAATCTGGTTCTCATATTGGCGCGTAACGTAACCAGAAAGGTTTGCTCGAATTCAGAAACCAATGTTTTGTCTAAAACCATTAGTTTTGATAAACCTTTTGGCGCGTGATTGTATAAAGAAGGTGTTATTGCTAATGAAATCTCGGTTTTGACGCTCCAAAGTTTAATCCATTCGACAAATTCTTCCGCCGATTTATCGTTTACGGTTTGTAATTCCAAAAAGCGCTCTGCCCAGGTTTGAGTTGCTAAAAGTTGATCAATTTCAACAGCAAAACCACAAAAATCCGGATAAGCTTTCGAACCAAAACCTATTACTGAAAAATTGATTTTCTGTTGTTGAGTATGTTTCTTTAAAAGCGATAAAAATTTATTTCCATTAGAAGGCGCATCTCCTAATCCGTGAGTTGATGAAAATACAATAATATGTTCTGCCTTTGGAAAAACATTATATTGATTCAATTGAGCAATGTGAGCTTTTTCTCCACGGTCAATTAGTTGTTTCTGAATTGCATTTGCAAAACGTAATGTACTTCCGTTTTCAGAACCTGCTAATAAAATATATTTACTTTCGTTGGCACTGAATTTATTTTTAATTCGGCTTGACCTTCTTTTTAAAGTAATTGCAAAACCAGAATAGATAAAAAAGAGAATATTAATGCAGGCAATAGCAAGAATTACAGCCCAGATTCCGTTTATTCTTCCTGTATGAAGATCAAGACTAAAATCAGCAAACTGAACAGTCTTTGGCGAACGTTTTTCTGTAATTACAGCACCTGTAACTTGATTGACTTCAATTTCTCTGTCTCTTAATTCAATGATATAATACTCTTCGGGATCGTCTGTAAAAGGGAATTCGATCTTTTTGACATCTGCCAAAAGCGTCGTATTGAATATATTCTCTGATTCCCCTTTTTTGGCTGGCGCTACAGTTTTTGCTTTTTCTTTCTTTTCACCCATGAAAAAATTAAATCTTTCAAGGGATAAATAAGTTCCGGTAAGTGCAATAATCAGAATTGGAATTAAAGCTAATCTTCCTAAAACAACATGATAATATTGGGCAAAATATTCTTTTATTACTTTCGAAAAGAAATTACGAATTCCTTTTTGTCTTTTAAGTACAAGAACAAAACCCGAAATCGAAATTAATATTAATAAAAAAGAAATTACTCCAACAAAGAAACGCCCCGTTTCATGCAGAAATAACGAACGGTGTAAACTGGTTACCCATTGTATGAATTCGCTTTTTTTTATGGGTTTTCCTAAAGCTTTACCTGTTTTAGGATTGATATAAGCATTGATATCGTTTCCGTCCTGATCAATTGCCTGAAGTGTCACAAATTGATTGTAATCGACGCTTAACTCAGTAATTTCAGAATATGACTTTTTTAAGACTGGCAGGGTTTCGCCTAAAGTTATGGAGTTAAAATTTTCTACTTTGTACGGATTTGTTTTTTCCTGAACAGCATCTATTGCCAAAATAATACCGGTTACAGATGCCAGCAGTAAAAATAAAGAAGAAAACAAAGCCAAAGCTAAGTGTGTGTAACGCCAAAAAGAAAGAGTCATTGAGTGAATGCTAAAAGGTAATTGCAATTTTTTTTGCCACAGATTAAAGGATTAAAAAGATTTTTTCGCAGTACGAAAAATAATCAGTGTGAATCTTTTTAATCTGTGGCAACTTTGACAAAATTATAAACTTTGACAAAGCTTATGATGATAAAATATTAAATCTTGTTTAATCTTACGTATCTGATATAACCTTTTCCTTCTGTTTTGTCAGCAAGACCTTGGGTTGTAAGTGGGATTTCAACGTCGTTTACATGGTATTTTTGATCTTCAACAGCCGATTCGAATCTTAATTTATATCCTTTATTGATTTTAGAATCATCGATTTCTATTGTTGTAATGCTGCGATCTCCACCAGTTACAGATGCTCCGGTTTTTGCGCTGATATCAGATGGTTTTGCAGTTTGGAATTTGTTCCATTCTTTCAATGATTTGTACCATTTTTTATCATCGCCCATTACGTAAAGCGTTTTTTCGTATTCTCCGCTTGGATTAATTAAAGAAACTACGATATAAGCGCCTTCTCCCATATAATTTGCCATTTGCAACATACATTTGTATTTGCTTTGCGCCGATGCCTGAAATGAAATTAGGCAAATTAATGAAGCTGTAAGGGCTATTTTGAATATTTTCATATAGTTATGAATTATGAATTATTAGTTATGAATTATTAGTTATGAATTATGAATTATGAATTATGAATTGTTAATTGTGAAATGTGAATTATGAATTATGAATTACTGTTTTATTTTTAACTAAAAACTCATAATTCATAACTCAAAATTTTAAGGCTATTTTAAAAATTCTATTGATATATTTTGTTTTGTCAATGACTCGTTTTCTTTTGCTAAAGCATAAGCACTTTCGTCAAATTCTGTTGTGATGTCTTTTTTTGCTCCTATAGAAAGCAGGTATTTTAAGATCGCATCGTCTTTTGCAATCATTGCCGCTTTGTGAAGTGCTGTCATACCATCTTTGTTTTTTGCATTAACATCAATTTTTAAATCGGCTAATTTTTTTATCAAAGATAATTCGTTTTTGGCAACAGCAAAATGATATAATGTGCTTCCGTCTTTTTGAGCAGCTGCAAGATCTAATCCTTTTTCCTGAAGTAATTTTACTTTGGCGTCAAAAGATTCTTGTTTAGCTCCCGGTCTGAAAGATTGTACTAAATAAACGCCCAAATTGTTTCCGTCTTTATCGGTTACTTTAACATCTGCGCCTTTAGCTAAAAGTGCCGAAACTGCTTCTGGAGTTCCAGATTTCACAGCAATTGTCAAAGCCGATTCTCCTTTGGTATTTTTCAGATTAATGTTTTTGGCTGTGGCTAATAATTGCTCCAAAGCACCATTTTCTCTGGCTCCTGCAGCGAGCATAAAAGGTGTGTTTCCTTCGTTGTTTGCTTTGTTAACATCAACACCTTTTGCCAGAAAGTAAGCGATGATTTCTTTCTGATTTGGTTTTGTAGCCAGAAAATGTAATACGTTTTCGCCTGATTTATTTGTGGCTGTAGCTTTTATTTTTACTTCTTCAACTAAGAATTTATACGCTTCAAGTGAAGTTGTTTCTCTACGGTTTCCCTGACTCGCAATAAGAAGTGCGTTGTCTGTATATTTTACTTTTTTGTCTAATAGTTTTTTTAACAATACAATATTTCCTGTTCTTGCAGCATAATCAAAAGCAGTGCTTCCGTTAGTATCAACATCTTTAAGAGACAACCCTTTTGTAACAAGAAAATCTGTTAAAACAAGATCTTTATCAGCTGGAATAGCCATTAATAAAAGAGTTGCGCCATCGGCATATTTTTTCTTCGGGTTGATTCCAGCTTTAAAGAAAACCTCGTAAAGTGCCGGATTAATCTGGCCATTAGAAGCAGCAAAAGCAAGCGGAGTAGTAGCATGACTGTCTTCAAGATTAACATCAGAACCTTTAGTAATTAAGTATTGTGCCAAATCAATATTTCCTCTGTATGCCGCCCAATGTAAATAAATACGATTGTCATGCGTCATTTTGTTTACCGGATTACCAGGTTGGTCTAATAAAAATTTTATAGTTGCCAAAGGTGCATCATTATTAATGGCAAGAGTTGTAACATCAAATGCATTTGCGTTGGCTTCAGAAGGATTGTTTCCTTTGGCAATTTCAGCTTGAACTGCTGTAACATCCGGTGCAGTTTTCCAAAAAGAAGCTTCTAATAAAGTATTTTTCTGCTGCGCACTAACAAATAAAGTGGCCGCAAATGCGAAAGAAAGAAATATGTTCTTTTTCATATTGAGGTATTTTGTTGGATAATTAATTCAGTTTTATTTTTCTAAGAAAAAATCTTCTTAAAGAAACCTATTTAGAATAAATAAAAATAGCGCAAATGTAAAAAATAATATTAGTAAATCAATTTTATTTCAGAAAAGAAAGCCTATTTCTAATGATTTTTTAATGTTATCGAAGTCTGGATTTTTCTTGTTGTAGTGTGATTCTTTTTAATTGGAAAATTTAACTGATTATAAGAAATTAGGGTTTATTTAAAATTGAGGGATTTTTATTTTGAAGTTCTAAGATTGCTTTTTTTAGAAATTTGAAACATAATTTGATTTTAAGATTGAACTTTAAATTTATTTATAAGATTTTATTTATGTTTTGTTTAAGAATAATTTGTATTTTTACTTTTATTACAGAATTATCTTTCAAATAAAAACACTCTAAATTGTTGCAAATTATAAAATGCAACCATTTATTAAAATTTTAATAAGATAATTTCTGTAGTTTAGACTTTCAAAAGAATTTTACTTTTAATAATTGTAAATCTTCTTTTACAAATTAGTAAATAGATTCTAAACAGATCGTTTGGAATTTCTTACATACAAAAAATACCACATCGAAGCCAGTTAAAAATTACATGCCTTCACTCTGTTGGAAAAAGTATCGGAGATTATAGCAAATTGTTCTCAGATCGGAAAAACCAATAACAACGAAATAATTAACCATTTAAAAATTTTAGTAATTCTGGAATTAGTTGTCCGATTTCGCTTTTTAAAAATGAAATCAAACTGCACAATTTAAAAACAATGTAATTATTAAAATAAGGTTTTTATTTCAATCCATTCAAAAAATACCACATTTCACAAAATCTATTCGAGAGGTTTAAAAAAAACTCATGGACAATAGATTTTAGCTTTAATATATTTTAATATTTTGAATTTGAATTGTTTATGTGTTGTATCATAATAATTCGACAATTTGTTTTTTAGATTAAAAATTAAAAAAATAAGGTATGATTTATACTTCTACTCATCGATTTACAAGAATTTCTTTTTTTCTTTTTTGGATTACTCTTATAGTAAGTCCTTTTTCTTTAGTTGCGCAAAATCCTGGTGGTGTTACTGGAGATGTTTTATGGTATAAAGCAAACTCCGGTGTATCTTTAGTTGGAGGTACAGTTGCAATTTGGAATGATTCAAGTGCAAGTGCGAATAATGCTACGCAACTTACTGCAGTTAATCAGCCTGCTTATAATGCTAATAGTATTAATTTTAATGAGGCTGTTACTTTTTCAGGTGCTAATTATTTAACTACACCAACAAATGGTCTTCCATCAGGAACTAGTGCCCGTACAGTATTTGTAGTTGCTACATCTGCTAATACTCAACCTGGAAATAGTTGGGTTTATGGATATGGTACCGCGAGTTTAGGAGCTGCTTTTAATGTTGGAAAAGTCATAGGATCAACAACACTTCACGTGAGCGGAGATACTGATGAATCAGAATCTACTGCGGGTTTCTGGACTGCCAATTTACCAAAGTTAGGAAGAGTTACATACAGCACGCCAACAGTATCTTTTTTTGATGCCGGAATACCTATCGGAACTGGTGTTCAAACAGGTTGGAACACAGTTCTTGCAGCAAATAGCGGAAGAATTGGTTCTTATGTAAACAGTACAAGCGATCAATGGAGAGGTAATATAGCCGAGATAATCATGTATCCGGGTGCAATAACAGGGAATGCCGCAGTAAGTGTAGAATCGTACCTAGCGATAAAATACGGAATTCATAAACCGGGCAATTATCTTAACAGTGCAGGAACTGTAGTTTGGGACGCAACTGCAAATGTACTATTTGATAATGATGTTTTTGGAATAGGGCAGGACGATACTTCCGGTTTATTGCAGACACAATCGAACAGTGTAAATACTGGTAGTGGAGATGGAACAGGGCAAAGCGGAAAAGGAAATATTACCATTAGTAATCCCTCGTCATTAAACAACAATGGTTTTTTGATGATTGGAAGGGATGTTAATTTACTTGCAGAAATAGATGAATTGATAGGTGGAAACCTTGTAAAAAGGGTGCAAAGAACATGGAAAGTACAAAGCGCAGGAAACCCCGGAACTGTAACATTAAGTTATGATATAAGCGGACTTTCTTATACAGCAACAGGTGCAAACGGTTATACTCTTTTAGTAGATACCAGTGGTACAGGTAATTTTGATGGAGCTGCTGTAGTGCGTTATACTGCAACATCACTTTTAGGCAATAAAGTTAGTTTTGATAATGTTGATTTGCCAACAGGTTCAGTTTTTACTTTTCAAACTTCGGAGCCTCCTTTGCTTGCCGGATCGTCTCCAACAATATCAAGTTTTACTCCTCAAACGGGTCCGGTTGGCACAACAGTAATAATTACCGGAGCTAATTTTGGAGCCACAATCGCTGAAAATATTGTGTTTTTTGGAGGTGTTCAAGCTACTGTTACAGCAGCAAGCACTACCAGTTTGACTGTAACAGTTCCTGTTTCTGCCTCTTATCAACCTATAACCGTATTAAATGGTACTACTCTGTTAATTGGGAACTCATCTGTACCATTTTTAACAACTTTCTCTCCAAATAAAGGAAATATAACGATAGATGACTTGTCTCCAATTGTCAATATTGCTTCGACTCCCGGAGCCACTTACAGGGTAGCTATTGGAGATTTAGATGGAGACGGAAAAGCAGATTTAGCCGTGACTTCAGATTCAGTGGTTACTATATACAGAAATATATCAGTAAGCGGCACCATTACTTCATCTTCTTTTGCCGCAGGCGTTAGTTATACAGCTGGAGGCAGTGCACGTGGTGTTGTGTTTGGTGATTTAGATGCAGATGGTAAACTAGATATGGTCGTAAGTAATTTTAATGGAAATACAATTTCTTATTATAGAAATACATCGACACTTGGAAATATCAGTTTTAGTGCTCGAACTAACTTATCTTCAGGGGCAAACCCTATTGGCTTAGTCGTAACAGATATAGATGGAGATGGTAAAGTTGATATAGCTGTAACAGCCTATGGGGGTACTACTGTAAGTGTCTATCGTAATTTGACTTCGACAGTAGGAAACATTAGTTTTAGCGGCTTAACAAGTTTTAGTGTTGGAGCAGCCCCTTATGCAATGGTATGTGGTGATTTGGACGGTGATGGAAAAGCGGATTTGGCAGTGGCTAATAATTCCGGAAATTCGATATCTATTTTACGTAATACTTCTGCCATCGGTTCTATAAGTTTTGCTAATCAAGTCGTTTTTCCAGCAAACCTTGGCCCATATAGTATTGCAATTGGCGACGTAACCAAAGACGGAAAAAACGACCTTGCTGTAGGTTATAATGGAACTGGAAGTAATTCTATATCTGTTTTTAGAAATACATCGTCAGGAGTAGGAAATATTAGTTTTGATACTAAAGTTGATTTTGTTATAGGTACAAATCCAAGGTCGGAGGCTATAGGTGACTTGGATGGTGATGGAAATCCGGACTTAGTTGTATCTACAGGCGGCTCAGTTTTATCCGTTTTTCATAATACAGCAGTAACAAGCGGTCCAATTAGTTTTGGCCCTAGAGTAGATTTTGCGGCGAATATTAATACTGGATCGGTTGCAATTGGAGATTTAGACGGTGATGGAAAATATGATGTGGTTACTGCAAATAGTAACGCTAGCAATATTGGTATTTTTCGCAATAATCCATTATTTGCACCAACTATTCAGGCTACAAATGTTACTTTTACCGCAACTACTGCAACTGCAACTACTGCAACCTGGACTAACGGAAATGGCTCTTCAAGAGCTGTATTTATGTATGCGGGAACAAGTGGCAGTCCTGTTCCGGTAGATTTCACGCCTTATACTGCAAATGCCATTTTTAGTACAGGAGCACAAATTGGCACTACAGGTTGGTTTTGTGTTTATTACGGAACTGGTACAACGGTAAATATAACAGGATTAACTCCTGCAACAGATTATAGAGTTATGGTAGTGGAGCGAAATGGTTCTGCCACTGATGAATTGTATTTATCTACTGTAAGTACAGGAAATCCTGTAAACATAACCACTCTCAATAATGTAGCGACATTAAGTAATTTGAGCATTAGTGAAGGAACATTAACTCCCGTTTTTGCAGCTGCAACTACAATTTATACAGCTGTAGTACCAAATGCCACGACAGACTTAACCGTAACACCAACAACAACAGATAGTAATGCTACAGTAACGGTAAACGGAGTAGTAGTCACTAGCGGAAGCCCATCTGGCGCAATTGCTTTGACGGTTGGTGTTAATGTTATCACCACGATAGTTACAGCTCAAGATGGCACTACATTAGGAACTTATACTACTAGCGTAACGAGAACAGCCCCGTCAACAATTGTAACAACTGGTACTTTAACGGCATTGACAAGTACTTACGGTTCGGTTTCTACAGCTGGTGTTTTTAATGTTTCGGGTACCGATATGCTTGACGGAATTTTAGTAACGGCTCCCACAGGATTTGAAGTAAGTAGTGATAATGTTACTTTTGGTAATACAACTACAATTGGAGCTTTGGGAGTTATTGTTTCTACGCCGGTATATATAAGATTAAAAGGAAATATTGCAGCTGGAGATTACTCAGGTGATATAGTTTTAACTAGTAATACTGCAACTACAGTAAATGTTGCTACAATTTTAAGTACGGTTAATAAAGCAGTTTTAACTGTCACAGCAGACAATCAGACAAAAGTTTACGGCGCTGTGAATCCAGCCTTAACGGTAACGTATTCAGGTTTTGCCAATGGCGATACAGTTGCGAGTTTAATTACAGCTCCAACGATAGTTACAACAGCAGTAACAGGAAGTCCAGTTGGAAGTTATCCAATTACAGCAAGCGGAGCGGTTTCTTCGAATTATACTTTTAGTTATGTTGCGGGAAGTTTAAACGTAACTCCTGTGGTGCTTACAGTAACAGCAGATAATCAGACGAAAGTTTATGGCGATGTCAATCCGGCATTAACGGTAACGTATTCAGGTTTTGCCAATGGAGATACGGTTGCAAGTTTAACTACAGCTCCAACGATAACAACTACAGCAGATACATCAAGTTCAGTTGGAAGTTATCCAATTACAGCAAGCGGAGCAGTTTCTTCAAATTATACATTTAGTTACGTTGCAGGAAGTTTAAACGTAACTCCTGTTGTGCTTACAGTAACAGCAGACAATCAAACAAAAGTTTATGGAGAAGTTAATCCAGCATTAACGGTAACGTATTCAGGTTTTGCCAATGGAGATACAGTTGCGAGTTTAACCACAGCTCCAACGATAACAACTACAGCAGATACATCAAGTTCAGTTGGAAGTTATCCAATTACAGCAAGCGGAGCAGTTTCTTCAAATTATACATTTAGTTACGTTGCAGGAAGTTTAACAGTGACTGCAGCTACTTTAACGGTAACAGCAGACAATCAGACAAAAGTTTATGGCGATGTAAATCCTACATTAACTGTAACGTACTCAGGTTTTGCCAATGGCGATACAGTTGCGAGTTTAACTACAGCTCCAACGATAGTTACAACAGCAGTAACAGGAAGTCCAGTTGGAAGTTATCCAATTACAGCAAGCGGAGCGGTTTCTTCGAATTATACCTTTAGTTATGTTGCGGGAAGTTTAAACGTAACTCCTGTTGTGCTTACAGTAACAGCAGACAATCAAACAAAAGTTTATGGAGAAGTTAATCCAGCATTAACGGTAACGTATTCAGGTTTTGCCAATGGCGATACGGTTGCGAGTTTAACTACAGCTCCAACGATAACAACTACAGCAGATACATCAAGTTCAGTTGGAAGTTATCCAATTACAGCAAGCGGAGCAGTTTCTTCAAATTATACATTTAGTTACGTTGCAGGAAGTTTAAACGTAACTCCTGTTGTGCTTACAGTAACAGCAGACAATCAGACAAAAGTTTATGGCGCAGTGAATCCGGCATTAACAGTATCGTATTCAGGTTTTGCCAATGGCGATACAGTTGCGAGTTTAACTACAGCTCCAAGTATTACAACTACAGCAGATACATCAAGTTCAGTTGGAAGTTATCCAATTACGGCAAGCGGAGCAGTTTCTTCAAATTATACCTTTAGTTATGTTGCGGGAAGTTTAAACGTAACTCCTGTTGTGCTTACAGTAACAGCAGACAATCAGACGAAAGTTTACGGCGATGTGAATCCAACTTTAACAGTAACGTATTCAGGTTTTGCAAATGGAGATACAGTTGCGAGTTTAACCACCGCGCCAACGATAATAACTACAGCAGATACATCAAGTTCAGTTGGAAGTTATCCAATTACGGCAAGCGGAGCAGTTTCTTCAAATTATACCTTTAGTTATGTTGCGGGAAGTTTAAACGTAACTCCTGTTGTGCTTACAGTAACAGCAGACAATCAGACGAAAGTTTACGGCGATGTGAATCCAACTTTAACAGTAACGTATTCAGGTTTTGCAAATGGAGATACAGTTGCGAGTTTAACCACCGCGCCAACGATAATAACCACAGCAGATGCTACAAGTTCAGTTGGAAGTTATCCAATTACAGCAAGCGGAGCAGTATCTTCAAATTATACCTTTAGTTACGTTGCAGGAAGTTTAAGCGTAACACCTGTTGTGCTTACAGTAACAGCAGACAATCAGACGAAAGTTTATGGCGATGTAAATCCAACATTAACAGTAACGTATTCAGGTTTTGCTAATGGCGATACAGTTACGAGTTTAACTACAGCTCCAACGATAGTTACAACAGCAGTAACAGGAAGTCCAGTTGGAAGTTATCCAATTACAGCAAGCGGAGCAGTTTCTTCAAATTATACTTTTGCCTATGTTGCAGGAAGCTTAACAGTGACTGCTGCTACCTTAACTGTAACAGCAGACAATCAGACAAAAGTTTACGGCGCTGTGAATCCGGTATTAACCGTTACTTATTCAGGATTTGCCAATGGCGATACGGTTGCAAGTTTAACCACTGCGCCAAGTATTACAACTACGGCTGACACATCAAGTTCAGTTGGAAGTTATCCAATTACGGCAAGCGGAGCAGTTTCTTCAAATTATACCTTTAGTTATGTTGCGGGAAGTTTAAACGTAACTCCTGTTGTGCTTACAGTAACAGCAGACAATCAAACAAAAGTTTATGGAGAAGTTAATCCAGCATTAACGGTAACGTATTCAGGTTTTGCCAATGGCGATACAGTTGCGAGTTTAACCACAGCTCCAACGATAACAACTACAGCAGTGACGGGAAGTCCTGTTGGAAGTTATCCAATTACGGCAAGCGGAGCAGTTTCTTCAAATTATACCTTTAGTTATGTTGCAGGAAGTTTAAGCGTAACACCTGTTGTGCTTACAGTAACAGCAGACAATCAGACAAAAGTTTATGGCGATGTAAATCCAACATTAACGGTAACGTATTCAGGTTTTGCCAATGGCGATACAGTTGCGAGTTTAACCACAGCTCCAACGATAACAACTACAGCAGTGACGGGAAGTCCTGTTGGAAGTTATCCAATTACGGCAAGCGGAGCAGTATCTTCAAATTATACATTTAATTATGTTGCAGGAAGCTTAACGGTGACTGCCGCTATCTTAACGGTAACAGCAGACAATCAGACAAAAGTTTATGGCGATGTCAATCCAACTTTAATGGTAACGTATTCAGGTTTTGCCAATGGCGACACCGTTGCGAGTTTAACCACAGCTCCAGGTATTACAACTACAGCAGACGCGACAAGTCCAGTTGGAAGTTATCCAATAACAGCAAGCGGAGCAGTAGATACAAATTATACTTTTAGTTACGTTGCGGGAAGTTTAACAGTTACCAAAGCAATTTTAACCATAACTGCTGACAATAAGACTAAAGATTTTGGCGATGTAAATCCAACTTTAACGGCAACCTATTCTGGTTTTGCCAATGGAGAAACCGAAACAAGCTTAACAACTTTGGCTACAATTACAACAACTGCTATCACAGCAAGTCCTGTTGGAAATTATCCAATTACGGCAAGTGGAGCTGTAGCTGTGAATTATAGTTTTAATTATGTTCCGGGAATATTAGAAGTATTGCCATTAACTAATGCTCTATTGACTAATCTTAGCATAAGTCAGGGCACTTTAACACCAGTTTTTGCAGTAACAACTAAGAATTATACAGCTACTGTTGCGAACGCTATTACAAGTATAACTGTAACACCAGTTACCCAGGATGCAGATGCAACCGTAACCGTAAATGGAGTTACAGTAATTAGCGGAAATGCTTCGGGAGCTCTTGCTTTGGCAGTAGGCACAAACACAATTACTACAATTGTAACAGCTCAAGATGGTATAACAACAGAAACTTATACAGTCGTTGTTACCAGAACAGCACCACCAACTATTGTAACCACGGGAACTTTATCTGCATTAACTACTACGTATGGAACCGCATCAACATCCGGTACATTTAATGTTTCAGGAAGCGATATGCTTGCTGGAATCTTAGTTACTGCACCTTCAGGATTTGAAGTAAGTACAGATAATAGTACTTTTACAAATACTGTTACAGTTGGTGCGTTGGGAATTATCGCTTCTACGCCAGTGTATATAAGATTAAAGGGAAATATTGCAGCAGGAAGCTATTCTGGAGATATAGTTTTAACTAGTAATAGTGCACTTACCGTAAACGTAGCAACAATTTCCAGTACAGTAAGCCCAGCAACCTTAACGGTTACAGCAGATAATAAAACTAAAGTTTATGGCGATGCAAATCCAACATTAACGGTTAGTTATGCAGGATTTGTAAATGGAGATACAGTCACAAGCTTAACTACAGCTCCAAGTGTTTCAACAACAGCACTTGTAGTAAGCGGAGTAGGAAGTTATCCTATAACCGCAACAGGAGCAGTAAATCCAAATTATGCTTTCACTTACGTGAATGGAAATCTTTCTATAAATACTGCTAATCTTACCGTTACTGCAGATGATCAAACTAAAACATATGGCTCGGCAAATCCAACTTTTACAGTAGCATATTCTGGTTTTGTAAATGGTGATACCGAAGCAGTTTTATTAATTCCTGCGACAGTTACAACTACAGCAGATACTTCGAGTCCAGTAGGTGTTTATCCGTTAACAGTAAGTGGAGCGACAGCTGTAAATTATACAATGAGCTATACAACAGGAGCTACATTAACTATCACCACAGCAGCTTTAACCATTACAGCCGATGATCAAACTAAAACTTACGGATCTGCAAACCCGACTTTAACGGCAAGTTATACCGGATTTGTAAATGGAGATACAGCAGCGAGTTTAGACACGCCAGCAACAATAAGTACAGTTGCAGTTACAGGAAGTCCAGTTGGATCATATCCAATTGTAGCAAGCGGGGCTTTAGATTCGAATTATACGATTACTTTCGTGAATGGAAATCTAGCCGTAACCACAGCAACTCTAACCATTACAGCCGATGATAAATCGAAAACTTACGGATCTGCAAACCCAGCTTTAACGGCAAGTTATACCGGATTTGTAAATGGAGATACAGCAGCGAGTTTAGATACGTCAGTAACAATAAATACAGTTGCAGTTACAGGAAGTCCAGTTGGATCATATCCAATTGTAGCAAGCGGAGCATTAGATTCTAATTACACAATTACATTCGTGAATGGAAATCTAGCCGTAACCACAGCAACTCTAACCATAACAGCCGATGATAAATCGAAAACTTACGGTTCAGCAAATCCAGCTTTAACGGCAAGTTATACAGGTTTTGTAAACGGAGATACCGCAGCAAGTTTAGATACGCCGGCAACAATAAGTACAGTTGCAATTACAGGAAGTCCGGTTGGTTCATATCCAATTGTGGCAAGTGGCGCATTAGATTCTAATTATACGATTACTTTTGTAAATGGAAATCTAGCGGTAACAACAGCAGCTTTAACCATTACAGCGGATGATAAATCGAAAACTTACGGTTCAGCAAATCCAACTTTAACGGCAAGTTATACCGGATTTGTCAATGGAGATACAGCAGCAAGTTTATATACACCAGCAACGATTTCGACAATAGCTAATAATGCAAGTCCAGTTGGATCATATCCAATTGTAGCAAATGGAGCTTTAGATTCGAATTACACAATCACTTTCGTGAATGGAAATCTATCAGTAACCACAGCAACTCTAACCATTACAGCCGATGATCAAACGAAAACGTACGGATCTGCAAACCCTACTTTAACAGCAAGTTATACCGGTTTTGTAAACGGAGATACAGCGACAAGTTTAGATACGCCGGCAACGATTTCGACAATAGCAGTGACAGGAAGTGCAGTCGGTTCATATCCAATTATGGCAAGCGGAGCTTTAGATTCTAATTACACAATTACTTTTGTAAATGGAAATCTAGCCGTAACCACAGCAACTCTAACCATTACAGCCGATGATCAAACGAAAACGTACGGATCTGCAAACCCAGTTTTAACAGCAAGTTATACCGGATTTGTAAACGGAGATACAGCAGCAAGTTTAGACACGCCAGCAACAATAAGTACAGTTGCAGTTACAGGAAGTCCAGTCGGTTCATATCCAATTGTTGCAAGCGGAGCCTTAGATTCGAATTACACGATTACTTTCGTTAATGGAAATCTAGCCGTAACAACTGCAACTTTAACCATTACAGCCGATGATAAATCGAAAACTTACGGATCTGCAAATCCAGCTTTAACAGCAAGTTATACCGGATTTGTAAACGGAGATACAGCAGCAAGTTTAGACACGCCAGCAGCAATAAGTACAGTTGCAGTTACAGGAAGTCCGGTTGGATCATATCCAATTGTGGCAAGCGGAGCTTTAGATTCTAATTACACGATTACGTTCGTTAATGGAAATCTAGCCGTAACCACAGCAACTCTAACCATTACAGCCGATGATAAATCGAAAACTTACGGTTCAGCAAACCCAGCTTTAACAGCAAGTTATACCGGATTTGTAAACGGAGATACAGCAGCAAGTTTAGACACGCCAGCAGCAATAAGTACAATTGCAGTTACAACAAG
Source organism: Flavobacterium sp. 90 (assembly GCF_004339525.1). Lineage (NCBI taxonomy): Bacteria > Pseudomonadati > Bacteroidota > Flavobacteriia > Flavobacteriales > Flavobacteriaceae > Flavobacterium > Flavobacterium sp. 90. The sequence continues at coordinate 4,883,608 of NZ_SMGE01000001.1, forward strand.
TCCAGTTGGTACATATCCAATTGTAGCCAGCGGAGCTTTAGATTCTAATTACACAATTACTTTTGTAAATGGAAATCTAGCGGTAACCACAGCAACTCTAACCATTACAGCCGATGATCAAACTAAAACTTACGGATCTGCAAATCCAGCTTTAACGGCAAGTTATACCGGATTTGTCAATGGCGATACCGCAACAAGTTTAGATACACCAGCAACACTTTCGACAATAGCTAATAATGCAAGTCCAGTTGGATCGTATCCAATTGTAGCAAGCGGAGCTTTAGATTCTAATTACACGATTACTTTTGTAAATGGAAATCTAGCCGTAACCACAGCAACTCTAACCATTACAGCCGATGATCAAACTAAAACTTACGGATCTGCAAATCCAACTTTAACGGCAAGTTATACCGGATTTGCAAATGGAGATACCGCGGCAAGTTTAGACATACCAGCAACAATAAGTACAGTTGCAGTTACTGGAAGTCCAGTTGGTTCATATCCAATTGTGGCAAGCGGAGCTTTAGATTCGAATTACACGATTACTTTCGTGAATGGAAATCTATCAGTAACGACAGCAACTCTAACCATTACAGCCGATGATAAATCGAAAACTTACGGATCTGCAAATCCAACTTTAACCTCAAGTTATGCAGGTTTTGTAAATGGAGATACAGCAGCAAGTTTAGATACGCCGGCAACACTTTCGACAGTAGCAATAATAGGAAGTCCGGTTGGATCATATCCAATTGTAGCAAGCGGAGCCTTAGATTCTAATTACACGATTACTTTTGTAAATGGAAATCTAGCCGTAACCACAGCAACTCTAACCATTACAGCCGATGATAAATCGAAAACTTACGGATATGCAAACCCTACATTAACAGCAAGTTATACCGGATTTGTAAACGGAGATACCGCGGCAAGTTTAGATACGCCAGTAACAATAAATACAGTTGCAGTTACAGGAAGTCCTGTCGGATCATATCCAATTGTAGCAAGCGGAGCTTTAGATTCGAATTACACGATTACTTTCGTGAATGGAAATCTAGCCGTAACCACAGCAACTCTAACCATTACAGCGGATGATAAAACGAAAACTTACGGTTCAGTAAATCCAACTTTAACGGCAAGTTATACCGGATTTGTAAATGGAGATACAGCAGCAAGTTTAGATACGCCGGCAACGATAAGTACAATTGCAGTTACAACAAGTCCAGTTGGTACATATCCAATTGTAGCAAGCGGAGCCTTAGATTCTAATTACACAATTACTTTTGTGAATGGAAATCTAGCGGTAACCACAGCAACTCTAACCATTACAGCCGATGATCAAACGAAAACGTACGGATCTGCAAACCCAGTTTTAACAGCAAGTTATACAGGTTTTGTAAACGGAGATACCGCGGCAAGTTTAGATACGCCGGCAACACTTTCGACAATAGCTAATAATGCAAGTCCAGTTGGATCGTATCCAATTGTAGCAAGCGGAGCTTTAGATTCTAATTACACGATTACTTTTGTAAATGGAAATCTAGCCGTAACCACAGCAACTCTAACCATTACAGCCGATGATCAAACTAAAACTTACGGATCAGCAAATCCAACGTTAACGGCAAGTTATAACGGATTTGTAAACGGAGATACAGCGGCAAGTTTAGATACGCCTGCAGCACTTTCGACAGTAGCAATTATGGGAAGTCCGGTTGGATCATATCCAATTGTAGCAAGTGGAGCTTTAGATTCTAATTATACAATCACTTTCGTGAATGGAAATCTATCAGTAACGACAGCAACTCTAACCATTACAGCCGATGATAAAACGAAAACTTACGGTTCAGTAAATCCAACTTTAACCGCAAGTTATTCAGGATTTGTAAATGGAGATACAGCAGCAAGTTTAGATACGCCGGCAACGATAAGTACAATTGCAGTTACAACAAGTCCAGTTGGTACATATCCAATTGTAGCGAGTGGAGCATTAGACTTAAATTATGTAATTAATTATGTTCCGGGTGTTTTAACGGTAACATCTTCTGCCAGCAATGTAAATTTGGCAAGTTTAACTATTAATAGTGGTTTACTTAACCCGGCTTTCTCTCCAAATACATTGTTATATAATGTAAATGTTGGTAATGATATTGATACAGAAACAATAACAGTGTCTTCTGAAGATCCTTTAGCAACAATAAAGATAAATGGAATTACCATTGTCAATGGGGGATCGTTAACACCGATTTCATTAATAACAGGAATCAATAAAATGGTTGTGACGGTTACTTCACCAGACGGATTAGTTACTAAGACTTACATATTAAACATTATAAAAGAAGCTTCAGATATTGCAACATTATCCAATCTGACTATAAGTAATGGAGTCTTAGAACCAGTTTTCAAATCGGATGTAACAAGTTATGATGCAGCAGTTAAGTATGATGTTAAATCGATTACTGTGACACCAATAGTTACTGATCTTAATTCTCATATTACAGTAAATGGAGTAGCCGTCGCTAATGCTACAGCAAGTACACCAATAATTCTAAATGCAGGAGAAAATATTATCACAACAGTAGTTACAGCAGAAGACGGAATAACAACAGAAACGTATACAATCACAATATACAAAGCTGTCGGACCGGACAAAGTAGTAGCAAACAATATTTTATCACCAAATGGAGATGGAAAAAATGACTTCTGGGAAATTAAGGACATCCTGTTATATCCTAATAATACCGTTACGGTATACGACAGAGCAGGACGAATAGTATATTCTAAAAAATCATATGCCAATGAATGGGGAGGAATATTTGACGGATCTCCACTTAACAATGATACTTATTATTATCTAATTGATCTGGGCGATGCTTTACCAAAAATCAAGGGGTTCATCACCATTATAAGAGATTAATTATTATAGTAAAAAGACCAAATAATATAATTATTACATCACAACCATATCGATATGAGTACAAGTAAAAGAGTAATTATGAGAGTATCTATCATCAGACAAATTCTGTTTTTGGGTATAGTTTTATTGGTAACAAATACGGCTAGTGCCCAATTGAACAGATTCGAAGCCATGTATTATCAAAACCAATATTTGGGCAATCCTGCGATGGCTGGGCTAAATAAGGGTTTAAATGTAAACATTGGATATCAGGGACAGTGGGATGATGTACCGGGAAAACCTGTTTTAATGTATGCTACAGCCGAATATAATCCGGATAACAGACTTGCTTATGGACTTAATTTTAGCAGTGACAAAGCAGGTTTAATAACCAATACTAGAATTCTGGGAACTTTTGCTTATCATTTACCTCTTGACGAAGACGATCGCAAATTAAATTTCGGATTATCTTTTGGAGCTCGTTTTCTTTCCCTTGATAATAGTGCAATCACTGGAAACATTGATGATCCTTCTATTCAGAATTTTAATCAAGGGGGCGCTTTAGACGGTGATTTTGGAATTTCATATACGACTAAATTATTAACCATTCAGGCAGCAGTTCCCAATTTAAACAATGTGTTTTTTGAGAACGACAATGGCGAAAGAAGGTATGTAGATAATCAGACATTCTATTCAGCGATAAGTTATAAAATATTTTTATCCAGCCGAATAAATGATTTTAATATTGAGCCACTTTTGGCTTACAGAGGTATTAGAGGATTTAAGGATATAGTAGATATAGGAGGGAGATTCAACATGCCGGAATACAATATAAACATATCCGCAATGTATCACACTAATGAAGCTATTTCGGGAGCTTTTGGGCTTCAATTAAATAAACTTGGAATCTTTCTCGCGTATTCGAGTTATATCGGCAACAATGGAGCTTTCGCCAATGATACTTTTGAATTAGGATTGCGTTATAACTTTCTAGATTAGACTTTTTTCGCAAACTTTAAGAACTTAATATTTTAAACAGGAAAAGTAAAATTTCATCATTATTGGTGAAGTTTTACTTTTCCTGTTTAAGGATTAAATGGCTAATGATTTTTTCTTACAATTATTTTTGAATGAAAAAAATATAGTGTTTCATACCAAAAGAATTTTAACTAGCTTCTAAAAATTAAAATCTCTTTTTTTTTGAATTAAATAAAGTTTCAAAAAAGTTTCAAAAAAGTTTTTTTAGTCTAAAATCATTTTGAAGTTTTCGGGATTTATTGGCAGCATATTTTACTTAATCAAAATGAAAACAGTTTCAAATTAGCTTTAATGCTTTTATTTTAGGAGCAAATTATTTTTATCGCAATTGTTGAATTGAAAATTTCTCCTTCTGAGAAGGGTATTTATAAAAAATAGTTGAGGTTAAATGATTTATTGTGTAAATGTTTTTATGTAATGTGTTTAAAATTAAAATGTTAAGTAATTTTTGTCCATATTTTTACTTCTTCAAATGCAAATCCTTCTAAGTTTATTTTGATGATAAATTAGCGTTCAGTTTTCTTTCTCTAAATACATTTTTGTAATAAAAAACTTAAAATTTTATAACTTATTGTTGATAACTGTTTTCTAAAAGAGAGCATTTTATACTGCTTTTCATGTTCATAACTTTATTTAGAAACTTTATAAATAGCTATCAGTTTGGCATTTAGGAAGTATTGTGCATGTTGATAAAAAGTAATTTTTCTGCCCTTTTTCAGAGACAATAAACTGTTGATAATTGCCTTTTTTTTTAACATCAAAAGAAGGTCGAAAGAAGAACAGTGGCTTAATTTTGTAAGTATAAAAACAAAGTAGCTCTCCCCAAATGGCTGTTTTTTTCTTTTTTAAGTCACCATTTAATACTTATATATATGTCAATTTTCGATAGAAGAATCAACTATAAACCTTTTGAATATCCAGAGGTACTACAATTTACAGAAGCAATAAATAAAGCATATTGGGTTCATACCGAAGTCGATTTTACTGCAGATACACAAGATTTTCATTCGCATTTGAATGAAGCCGAAAAAACGGCAATCAAAAACAGTTTGCTGGCAATTGCACAAATTGAAGTTGCCGTAAAAAGTTTTTGGGGTAATATATACGAGCATTTTCCAAAACCGGAATTTAACGGATTAGGAAGCACATTTGCAGAGTGCGAATTCAGACATTCTGAGGCGTATTCCCGTCTTTTAGAAGTCTTGGGATATAATGACGAATTCGAGAAATTGATGGAGATTGCAGTGATTCGCAAACGTGTAGATTATCTTTCGGATGTACTTAAAGATACCAAATCACAAGACAATAAAAAGTATGTAGTATCATTGATTTTGTTTAGTATTCTAATCGAAAATGTATCACTTTTCAGCCAGTTTGCGATCTTATTATCTTTTACAAGATTTAAAGGATATATGAAAAATGTGAGTAATATCATTGCCTGGACATCTATCGACGAACAAATTCATGCCAATGGAGGTATTTTTATTGTAAATAAAATACGCGAAGAATTTCCAAATTATTTTGATGAGGAAACCTTGACATTAATTAGAGAAACAGTTAAGAATTCGATAGCTGTAGAAGCAGATATATTAGATTGGATTTTTGAAGATGGTGAAATCGAAACAATCAAAAAAGCTGATCTCGTAAATTTTATGAAGTTTAGAGTAGACGAAAGCCTTTCACAAATAAATATTCCAACGATATTTAATGTTCCGGCCGAAGATTATAAGCCAATGGCGTGGTTTGAAGAAGAAGTTTTTGCGAATAGTTTAGATGATTTCTTTGCAAAAAGACCGGTAGAATATACCAAACATGATAAAAGTATTACAGCAAACGACCTTTTTTAATTAGCCAAATAATATGAATACGATAATAGATACAATTTCAGGAAAGAGCGCTCCGTTAAGCGACGCAGACAATAAAATGTGGTGGAAGAATTCTGAAAGTGAACAAATATTAAACCGCGGATATCTTTTAAAAGGAGAAACTGTAGAAGGCGCAATTGACAGAATTTGTACCGCTGCCGCAAAAAGACTTTACAAGCCAGAGCTAAAAGATTCTTTTGTAGAAATGATCGAACGCGGCTGGATGAGTATTAGTTCTCCCGTTTGGGCAAATATGGGAACAGAACGCGGTTTGCCAATTTCTTGTTTTAATGTTCATGTTCCGGACGAAATCGAAGGAATCACACATAAGTTAGGTGAAGTAATCATGCAAACCAAAATTGGTGGAGGAACATCCGGATATTTTGGAGAATTACGCGAAAGAGGAAGCGCCGTAACAGACAACGGAAAGAGTAGTGGAGCAGTAAGTTTCATGAAACTTTTTGATACCACAATGGATACGATTTCTCAAGGTGGAGTTCGTAGAGGAGCATTTGCAGCATATTTAGATGTAGATCACCCGGATATCGAAGAATTTTTGAAGATTAAAAGCATTGGAAATCCAATTCAGAATTTGTTTACCGGAATCTGTGTGCCCGATTATTGGATGCAGGAAATGATCGATGGCGATAGTGATAAAAGACAAACTTGGGCAAAAGTTCTCGAAAGTCGTCAGCAAAAAGGATTACCTTATATCTTTTTTAGTGACAACGTAAATAAGAATAAACCACAAGTATATAAAGATAAAAATCTGCGTATAAATGCCAGTAATTTATGCAGCGAAATCATGCTTCCGTCAGATATTGACGAATCATTTATTTGCTGTCTTTCATCAATGAATCTGGAGCTTTACGAAGAATGGAAAGATACCGAAGCCGTAAAATTAGCCATCTTTTTCCTTGATGCCGTATTACAGGAATTTATCGAAAAAACAGAAGGTAACTATTATCTTTCGGCAGCAAATCGTTTTGCAAAAAGACACCGTGCGCTTGGACTTGGAGTTTTAGGATGGCATTCGTATTTGCAAAAAAATATGATTCCGTTTGAAGGTTTAGAAGCCAAAATGAAAACTACAGAAATCTTCCAGCACATAAGTGATAAAGCCGATAAAGCAACTCAGGATTTAGCGAGAATCTATGGAGAACCTGAATTATTAAAAGGATACGGACGACGTAATACAACCACAATGGCAATTGCGCCAACAACATCTTCATCAGCAATTTTAGGACAAACTTCGCCTGGAATCGAGCCTTTTAGCAGTAATTATTATAAAGCAGGATTGAGCAAAGGTAATTTTATGCGTAAGAATAAATACCTTAAAATATTATTAGAGAAAAAAGGCCTTGATAACGAAGAAGTCTGGAGAGAAATCATGCTTAACGGCGGAAGTGTTCAGCATATGAGCCAACTTTCTCAAAACGAAAAAGATGTCTTTAAAACCTTTAAAGAAATTAGTCAATTAGAGATTGTACAACAAGCGTCTATTCGTCAGAAATTTGTAGATCAGGGACAAAGTTTAAACTTAAATATTCCTGCCGAATTACCAATTAAAGAAGTAAACCGTTTAATGATCGAAGCTTGGCAACTTGGCGTAAAAAGCCTTTATTACCAACGTAGTCAAAGTGTATCAAAAGAACTTGTTACAAGCCTTGTTACTTGTAGCAGCTGTGAATCATAAAGGATTAACGTGTAGAAATCTTTGTCAAAGTTTTAAACTTTGACAAAGATAAAAGAATGTTTAATAGAATTCCGAAGGAATGTTTTATTTTGTAGCAACGGATTTTAATCCGTTGTAACGCAACGTAACCCCAATATTTGTCATTGCGAGGAACGAAGCAACCACACTAGCAAAAATCACGAATTGAATTCAGCAAATGAGATTGCTTCGTTCCTAGAAATGACACGATAGGGTTACAATTGCGAATGAATGATGGATTAAAATCCATCCCTACAATATATTTTGTTCCTACGGAACGTTTAATAGAATTCCGAAGGAATGTTTTATTTTGTAGCAACGGATTTTAATCCGTTGTAACGCAACGTAACCCCAATATTTGTCATTGCGAGGAACGAAGCAACCACACTAACAAAAATCACGAATTTAAGTCAGCAAATGAGATTGCTTCGTTCCTCGTAAAGACCAATCTTTGTCGAGTTTCTAGTGTGATTTCTCCTCCGTCGAAATGACAAGATTGTGGGTAAAATTGATATATTCAATTCACATTCTTAACTCTTAGATTTCAATCGGCTTAAAGTTTCTTGTGAAATATTTATATAAGAAGCAACTACTTTATTAGGCAATCGTTTTACAATTGCCGGATTTATTTTTAGCAATTGATTGTATCTTTCTAAAGCATCCATAGTGGTATACGACATTAATCTGTTGGTATTATTAACGTATGCTTTTTCTAAATAAGAGCAATAAAATTCTCTCCATTGCGGAATAATACCCATCAAATGATTAAAATCATCGTGACTGATATACAAAAGCTCTGATTTTTCTATAACCTGAATATATTCTGAAGAAGGTAATTTTGTTATAAAACTCACCAAAGCCGTAGCAAGCTGATTTTCGAAAGCGATGTAGCGAGTTACATCTTTTCCGTCTTCATTTATAAAATAGATTCTCAAACAGCCTTTTCCAACAAAGTAAGTATTCTGACTCGTTTGACCGTGCGCAAGCAAAAGATCGTTTTTACTTTGTTTCAAAGGTTTAAAGTAAGAAAGAATAGTGTTTAAGTCCTCGTCTGAAATTTGAATCCTCTTTTTTATAAAATCACCAAGTTGCTCGTATATCATCTTTTATTTATAATCTCTAACAAATTTGCGGTAATAGATAATATCTTCTATAGATAAAACTACCAATTCATTTTCTGCTGCAAAACTAATAATTCTGCCCAGTTTAGCCATACTTCCGTCAGGATTCATTAATTCGCACAGAACAGCTTCGGGTTTTAAATTTGCTAATTTCATTAAATCAATACTTCCTTCCGTATGCCCGTTTCTTTCGAAAACGCCGTTTTCTTTAGCACGCAAAGGAAAAATATGTCCCGGTCTTGATAAATCTTCAGGCAATGCATTTGTTGCGCAAGCAGCTTTGATAGTAGTAATTCGGTCCGCTGCCGAAACTCCGGTTGTAACACCTTCTTTGGCTTCTATTGTAATCGTAAACGGAGTTTGAAAATGACTCGTATTTTCTTTTACCAAATAAGGTAGATTCAGTTCGTTTGCTTTTTCATTCGTAAGACAAAGACAAACAATACCGCTGCATTCTCTAATCATCATTGCCATATCAGGAACATTTATATGTTGTGCAGCAAAAATTAAATCGCCTTCATTTTCTCTATCTTCATCATCTGTAAGTAGAATTCCTTTTCCGTTTTGGAGATGTTTTAATGCGTTTTCTACACGTTCCTGGCTGGTTGTTCCAAATTGTGTCAACGGACTTATTTCAGTACTTATCATTTTAATTCAGGTATATTAAGATTTTTGAACAGCAAATCTAGAAGTGTTTTAGATAGAAAAGTTTGACATAGGTCAATAAAACGGATCAATAAAAAAAACTATGGAGAAACATAAAATATTTTGTATTGAATAACCATTTAACCGCAAAGTTCGCTAAGATTTAATTTTACTTTACGCAAATAGAAAACACAAAGTTCGCAAAGCTAGATCAACACATAGCTTTGCGAGCTTTGTGTTTTTATAAAATCCGATATGCGTAAAAAATTTTGCGAACTTTGCGGTTAAATTCATCCTTAATTTTAATAACTCTACGGGTGTTGTATTGTACCAATAAAACGACATTTCGAGAATAAAGAATTTAAAAACAAAAAAGCCCAATTCAGGTGAATTGAGCTTTAAATAAATATCTTAAGTTAGCTTTAAAACTTCCGCTTAAGCGAAAGAAATAAAACTAAAATTACTTCTTATTAATGAGAAACAGCTTTAAGACCAATGATTGAACCAACTAAAGCGGCAAGAAAAAACAATCTCCAGAAATCAACGGGTTCCTTAAAAACAAAGATTCCCATTAATACAGTTCCTACAGCGCCAATTCCTGTCCAGACCGCATAAGCAGTTCCAATAGGCAAAGTTTCAGTAGCTTTAATAAGCAGTAACATACTTACGGTTAGCGATATAAAAAATCCTGTGTACCATAAATAAGCGTCCGTACCAACAGCTTCTTTTGCTTTTCCGAGACAAGTTGCAAAGGAGACTTCAAACAGTCCCGCAATAATTAGAATAATCCAGTTCATATTGTTAAAATTTTATGGTGCAAAGTTCCTTCTCCTGAGGCAAATAAAATTTAACAAATGATAAAAAATGAAATTATTTAATCTCAGCTCTAATTCTGCTTAAACTAACTTGTGTGATTCCAAGATAAGAAGCAATATGACCTAATTGAATTCTTCTAATTAATTCAGGATGATTGGTTAATAATTCCAAATAACGATCTGTGGCGTTTTTAAACTGGCGCGAAATCAGTCGTTCTTCGGTTTTTACAAGTTCTATTTCGGCAAATTTTCTGCCCCAGTTTGCAATATGAATATCAGAATCAAATAGTTTCTGAAGATCTTCTTTCTTTAATTCATAAAGTTCACAATCTTCGAGAAGCTCGATATCTTCATATCCTTTTTCGTCTTGCGTATAGCTTTTCATCGAGATTACGGTCTGACCTTCCTTTCCAAACCAAAAAGTAACTTCATTATCATTCTGATTTACATAAGCACGAACGATTCCTTTTTTTATAAAATAAATATTCGACTCCACTTTTCCAGCATTTAGAAGAATATGCCCTTTTGGATATTTTATCTGAGTGATATTTCGTTTTATCGCAGTTTTTGATTCTTCCGGTAATTTAAATATTTCGTCTAGAATTGTGTCGATTTCCATTTTGTGATTGTTTTGTTCTAAGATTAAGTCAAAAGTTTATCAAACTTTATAATAGAACGATAAAGTTATAAAAATTGCCGAATTAAGAGATAAAAGAATCTTGATGATATAAGAATCAAAACTGATCCGATTTTAGTGTTATATCGTCAATGTTTTTCAAATGATAACGAAATACAACTTTTTATGAGTTCTTAAAAAAGTGTAAAGTATTGAATTTAAAAGGTTTTATGTCTTAGGCACAATTCTAGCCTATTAGTAAGCATTTAATAACTTTTAAATATAAAATCATGAAATTAATTTCTAACCAAAATGTATGGTCAAAAGCTTCAAAAGGATTCTTTGGCCTGTTAATAATCAGCTTTTTATCATTTGCATCTTGCAATAAAAAAGAAGAAGCTACAAAAACCGTTGCTGATGAATCAACTATTACAGCAGATTCAGCAGTAACGAAACCAGCAGATCCGCCGGCAAATTTTAAACATGAAACTGCCTTGGTCAATGGTGTAAAAATTCATTACGTAATTGGAGGAAAAGGCGATCCATTAGTATTAGTTCATGGTTTTGGTCAAAACTGGTACATGTGGAATCGCCTGCTTCCTGAACTTTCGAAACACTTTACAGTTATTGCACCGGATTTAAGAGGAGTTGGAGAGTCAGACAAACCGGAAAGTGGTTATGACAAAAAAACAATGGCAACCGATATTCACGAATTGGTTAAAAAATTAGGCTACACAAATATTAATCTTGCAGGTCACGATATCGGGTTAATGGTCGCTTACGCATATGCGGCACAATATGGCAGCGAAGTAAAAAAACTAGCTTTAATGGATGCTTTGCTTCCGGGAATTGAGCCAGTTTGGTCGCAAGTTTCAGCTTCGGCATGGTGGTTTGGATTTTTTGCATGGCCAGCTTCAGGAGATATTGTTAAAGGAAAAGAAAAAGAGTTTTTGACAAATTTCTGGCCGATGGTTGGACACGTTAAAGATCCTTTTACTCCGGAAGAAACGGCAGAATTTGTTAGAGCATACGCAGTAAAAGATGCAGCAAAATCAAGTTTTAAATGGTTTGGAAACTTTCCGCAAGACGGAAAAGATAACTTGATCTTTATGAAAACAAAACTTAAAATGCCTTTGCTTGCAATGGGTGGAGAATATTTTGCAGCAGCATTTTTAAAAGATCATTCAAAATTAGTGGCAGAGAATGTAACCGAATCAAAAATTGCAGGTTCAGGACATTGGTTAGTTCAGGAAAATACAGCTCAGGTTCAAAAAGATTTATTGGCTTTTTTCCTTGCAAAATAACTTTATCAGAATAAAAAATATACCATGAAAACTAAAAACATTCTCTCAGGATTTACAGTAATTATCTTGTTTTTCCTTTGTAATACTGTGGCTTATGCGCAGTTTCCAATGCCGGATCATGTCCCGATTTGGGATGCGAATAAAGTGACTTTGAAATTGCATAAAATCGCAGAAAACGTTTATTCAGTAGCGCCAGAAACTGCCGAAGCCGAAACCTCAAAAGGAATTGCACAAGCGACTTCGGCAGGATTTATTGTTGGCGACAAAGGTGTTTTGCTTATCGAAACTATGTTAAGCAAAAGATTATACGACCAGCTTTATAAATTAATCAGAAGTGTGACTGATAAACCAATTGTATATGCCATAAATACGAGCGATCACGGAGATCATTGTTTTGGAAATTATTTACTTCCAAAAGAGACTATTGTTATTCAAAACGAATTCTGCAAAGAGAATCTTTCTAAAAATTACGACAATATCAAGCAGTTTATGATTATGCTTTTTGGCAAAGGAAGAGGAATCGAAGAGAGCGTTTATCGTCCCGCGGATATTACAATTCCAATCAATGAAACCATGAAAATAGATATGGGAAAAGGAAATGTTGTTGAAGTTATAAACGTAGGAACGGCGCAATCTCCGGCAGATTTATTCGTGTATTTAAAATCGGCTTCAGGAAATGTATTGTGGGCAGGAAATCCTTTTATTGCCGAAAGTCCAACAATTCCGTGGCTGTTTGATGGTTATTTTCTGGAACCCGTAAACAATCTGAACAAAATTTACAATATGATTTCTGATAAAGATATTGTCGTTCCAGGTCATGGCCGCATTACGAATAAAGCCGGAATAAAATACACAATTGATTATGTTGAGGCATTAAAAACAAATGTCGAAAATGCCGTTAAAAAAGGACTCACTTTAGAGCAGACAAAAGCTGCTGTAACAATGAAAGAATTTGATAAAGGATATGAACTTTTTAATTGGCTTCATTTTAATTTCAATGTTCCAAATGCTTATAAAGACATTAAAGAAAATGGAAAAAAATAAGTTTCCGTTTTATAAATGAGGAATAATAAACATAATAAAGAGATTATGAAAAATCAAGATAAAACATGGTTTATAACCGGAACATCCCAAGGAATCGGACTCATTTTAGTCAAACAATTATTGGCACAAGGATATAATGTAGCTGCAACAGCAAGAAATGCAGAAGCGCTTAAAAAAGCAGTTGGAATTTCATCGGAAAACTTTCTTCCGCTTGAAGTAAATCTGGTTGACGAATCAAGTGTAAAGCAAGCTGTAAAAGATACTTTGGCAAAATTTGAATCCATTGAATATTTGGTAAACAATGCCGGATATGGATTAATAGGCGGAATCGAAGAAAGTTCTGATGCAGAAGTCCGCGCCAATTTTGACGTCAATGTATTTGGATTGCTAAATGTTACAAGAGCAATTTTACCACATATGAGAGCAGCAAAATTTGGACATATTATAAACCTTTCTTCCGTATTTGGATTACTTGCCGGAGCCGGTTGGGGAATATATTGCAGTACAAAGTTTGCGGTAGAAGCCATTTCCGAAGCACTTGTTCAAGAGGTTAAACCTTTTGGGATCAAAGTGACACTTATTGAACCGGGTTATGTACGTACCAATTTTCTTAATAGTAGTTCGTTGATCACAACTTTGGAACCAATCGAAGCTTATACAGAAATTCGTGATGCAGTGCGTTCTCATCAGGAAGATCTTCCGGGGAAACAATTAGGCGATCCTGAAAAAGTAGCCGCATTAATTATTGAAGTTTCAAAATGGCCTCAACCACCGCTTCATTTATTAACGGGATCAGATGCGTATCAATTTGCGAATTATAAAATTGATTCTTTAAAAAATGAAATCGAAGTCAATAAAGAGTTTACTTTTTCGACAGATTTTGGAGCTTAAAACTCAATAATAAAAGGTTTTTTATAAGAACTAATTACACCAATTTCAAATTCATCTTTTGGAATTGGTGGTTAGTTTAAAGTGTAAAATCAGAATATATAAATTCAAATAAAATCTGCTCAATCTGCAAAATCTGCGTGAAAAAATATTTTAAACACATAGCTATGTGTTTAAAATTTTAGTTTACACTAAATCTCCAACTCTTTTTTAGTAATAGGAAGTTCAGCTAAAAATTCAATTTTCAAAACCGTTCCATTATGGTTTTCCATTGTGAATTTGGCATCAAGATCCGCACTTAATCCTTTGATCAGACTTAATCCAAAAGAGTTGATTTTCTTTGAAGAAAAGTCAACATCAATTCCAATTCCATTATCCAGAATTGTCAGTAAATAATAGTTATTTGAGGTCGCTTCGAGCGTTACATAAATCATTCCGCTGCGATCATCCGGAAAAGCATATTTAATCGAATTGGTAATCGCTTCATTCAAAATAAGTCCTAACGGAATTGCTTGTGCAACATCTAATTCCAAAGTATCAACTTTTATTTCAAAGCGTATTCTTTGCCCAAGATTAAACGATTCTCTTAAATATTCGACTAATTCCCGAATATAATTAGGCATATTTATCGTCGAAATATTATCAGAATTATAAAGTTTCTGATGAATCAATGACATCGAATGAATCCTGTGTTGACTATTTTTTATCGCTGACAAAGCCATATCATTATCCAAATAGGCCGATTGTGAATTCAAAAGACTGATAACTGTTTGAAGATTGTTTTTTACACGATGGTGAATTTCCTTTAAAAGCCATTCTTTTTCATGTAGCAAATGCCGCAGATTCGTGTTTTTTAGTTTAATTTCTTTTTCTTTAAGCGCTAGTTTGGCGTGATTTCGTTTTTTTAATCGGTAACGGTTATAAAGTAAACCAATTGTGATGGACAATAAAATCAAACTCCAGATCGAAAGAGTATTGAGCAGTTTTGATTTCTGTAATTCGCTTTTTTGTAATGAAGATTGATTGTTCAAAAAGTTGATTTTTTGTTCTTTATTCAGCGTTTCATATTGAATTTTAAGCTCTTCGATTTGTTTGTTTTTCGAAAAATCAACCAAAGAATCATTTAGTTTTTTATAGTTCTGAAAATGCTTCAACGCCGTTTGGTAATTGCCATTTAAAGAATCTATTAATGACAAAGAAAGTTCCAGATTCTCAGATGTATAATTTCGTTTATAAGCTTTTGAAAGCGTCAGAATCTTATCAGCATAAAATTTAGCTTCTACAGGTCTGTGTCTGTGCGCATAAAAAGCGGTCATTGATGAGTATGAATTTAGTACATCAAACAACGTTTCAGAACCTGTAAGTTTTTGTGCGTTGAGATCCATTTCTTTAAAATAATTTTCTGCCAGCGCATAGTTTTTCAAGCGTTCGTAGCAAACGGCTCTCACATTATTGACTATCATTTTATCAAAAACATCTGTTGGAGGATATTTTAGGACAATTGTATTGATATAATTGATGGCTTCCGTCGTTTTTCCTCTGGAGAAAAGTGCTGCAACAAGACTTACAAAACTTCTGTAAAAACCACCACTATTAATATTCTGATGTCCGGCTTCTACGCTTTTTTTATACAAATCCAACGCTTCTTCATAATGACCAAGAGTAAGATATACGTTGCCAAAACGGAGATAAAATACATCAGCAAAATTATAATCATTGATCGTTTCCATCGTTTTTACACTCTTTAGAGCATAATACAAAGCGCTTTTGGTATTGTAACGCAAAAGTTCAATGTAGGATATTGTGCCTTCGGTAAAGTGTGTATGTTTAAAACCGTATTGCCTTTGATAGTATAAATTTTGATAAAACTCTTTAAGCGCCAGTTTAATATTTCCGGTATAATAATGCACAGTGATAAGCCTCATGTGCATTTCTATTTTTTTGTCGTCTAAGCCTAAATCCGTATATAATTTTATAACTTCATTTAAAAGAATTTCCTTCTGTGGATCTTGGTTTGGCAAATATAAAGCTTGATTTGCCAATGCATCAGCCAATGCTTTTTTATCGTTTTGTTTCTTGCATTCGGCAACAACTTTTTCAAAGCAATTTTTGCTTTCAATTGGATTATTCGCCTGAGCGTAGTATTTACCAAGAAGCATTAAGCTCTGGTTTTGCCATTTCTGAATCTTGAGTTTATTACTAAGTTCAAGCGCTTCTTTTATATTCGAAAAAGCATTTTGAAGATCTTGCGGTTTTGTTCCCGGTTTAAAAAGGTAAAAGCTTCCAAGCTGAAGCAATAATTTAATTTTATCTGTATTTTTTGAATTTTCTAAAAGTTGATTTACAGCTTTGAAATTTCCTTTTTCGATAAATTCAGATCCGGGTAAAACACTTTCTTTGGAGTCATTAAATCCTTCGTCATACCTTAACGAAAGAGGTAAATTATAAGCTCTAACCGCTAAAACTGCCGAACTGTCTTCGTCGATTTTCCCCTGATTTTTTCCATACAAAAACATCGAACAAAGCTGAATCAAGACTCTCTTTTTCTTTAAATCGTATTGTGCTGTCGAAGAAGTTAATTGTGCAAAAGAAGGAACAGAAATAAAAACCAATAGAAGAAAACAATAACAGTGTTTCATAATTTACTAAGTATTTGTAATCTAGGTTTTAGCAGAATCAAATATAAGTAATAAACGAGGAGAACTGTTAATTTTATGAGGATTAAACTGAAATAACAAAGCTATTTATGATTATGATAGTAAAAGAGATCCTATTTCTAGAAATAGTAGTTTTTGAACGCAGAATATTCAGAATATCTATTCCTTTTTCTGGAATCAGTATAAAAGAAATCCGTTTTATCTGCGTTTTCGCTTTAGCGAATCAGTTAAATCAGCGTCTTTATAATAACGCAGATAAAACGGATTTACTTCGTAAAGACGCGGATAAAAACGGATTTTCAAATTTAATTGAAAAGCATAAAAAAACTGCGTAAAACCTATTCAATTTTACGCAGTTTTTGGAGTTATAAAAGAGGATTTAATTATCCGTGTGCAGCCACAGAAACATCAGCCCATTCTTCCCAGGTTGCAATTTTTTGCTCGTAAGTTTGTTTTGCAAAAGGCAATGCCACTTTTCCTAAAAATAAACGTAAAGGCGGATTTTCGGCTTCAACCAATTTAACAATCGCAGGTACAGTAGCGTTTGTTTTTCCGAAAGTATCAGGATCATGTCCTTCAGCAATTGCTTTTCTAATTCCTTCATATGCAGGAATACTTTCGCTGTTGAATCCGTTACCCCAAATATCAGTAACATAACCATTTGGTTCAACCAAAGTTACATTGATTCCAAATTGTTTTACCTCTTGAGCCAATGTTTCAGTAAGACCTTCGACAGCAAATTTAGTAGCATTATAAAGACCTAAATTTGGTAAAGTTGTGATTCCCAAAATAGAAGAAACCTGAATAATATGACCGCTTTTTTGATTTCTCATAGTTGGTAAAACAGCTTGAGTTAACCAAAGTGTACCAAAGAAATTTGTTTCAAATTGTGCTCTGGCTTCTTTTTCGCTAGCTTCTTCAACCGCTCCGTTTAAAGCGTAACCCGCATTGTTGATTAAGATATCGATTGTTCCAAAATGCTCTTGTACTTTTCGTACCACAGCAAACGAATCTTCGCGGTTGTTTACGTCAAGCGTAAGTGGTAAAATAGCGTCTCCGTATTTTGCCTTCAAATCATTAAGAGATTCAATATTTCTGGCTGTTGCAGCTACCTTGTATCCTTTTTCTAAAAATGCTTCTGTCCAGGCTCTACCAAATCCTTTTGTTGATCCTGAAATTAAAATTGTTTTTGACATGATATTTAATTATTAATGGTTAATTGTGAAATGTAAATTGTTAATTGTGAGATGTGAATTGATGTTTTGTGTAATTGTTATTCGTTTGTAATTGATATTGAATTTTGTGATTGTAATTGATATTGTTTTTTTATTTAAAATATGACCGAAAGGTCATTTTTTAGATAAAAAAAATTAGAGTGTGTTTTCCTCTATAATTTTTTTTAGCGTTTTTGTGATGATTTTCATCTTATCATTATTGCCTGAAACTCTCGAAATTAAGTGACCGCCTTCCATCATGGCAAACATTACGACTCCAAATTCTTCGGCATTCCATTCCGGATTAAATTCTCCGTTTGCGATTCCTTTATTGACAATATTGGTCAATAATTCTTGATTTGAGTTACAGCCTTTATTTATTTTCTCCTTTACAACAGGATTAGTATCATCAGCTTCAGTTCCAAAATTCAATAAAGGACAACCTCCCGTAAGAGGCGGATTTACAGCATTACTAAAGAAATCTATATACCTGTAAAGTTCCTCTTTTGCCGTTTTGGTTTTACTGATTTCAAGCAAAAGTTTATCAACTAATACCTTCATATTATGATCTACAGCAGCACAGGCAAGAACATCTTTGTTTTCAAAATGAACATACATACTTCCTTTAGACAACTTTGTAGCCTCCATAATATCACTCATAGCAGTTGCGGCAATCCCTTTTGTATTAAAAATTGGTGCTGCTTTTTCTATAATGAATTGTCTGGTTTCTTCTCCCTTTGTCATGATCGTTTCATTTATCGAGGACAAATATATGACCGATTGGTCATATATGCAAATCTTTTTTATTTTTTATGATAAGTTTCACATTTCTAGAGTCTTTTTTTGTTGTTAATCTCGCAAAGTCGCAAGGGCGCAAAGTTTTTTTTCGCTGATGATCTTAATTGCTTTAAGCTTTATTAATCTGTTGCAATAAATATAAAACTTTGCGCCTTAGCGACTTTGCGTGCATATTTCTCTGCAGCATAACGAGAATTTAAAAACTTCTTCTTTCTCAAAAAAATCATAAATTTCAAAAAATATTTTTATTTATGTATTTAACTACGTAGTTTTGTGTTTTAATTTTATTTGATATGAAACCTATAATTATTCCAATCGAAAATAAATATGCAGATGCTGTAGTAGATTTAGTTTTAAGCATTCAGCAAAAAGAATTTAATGTTCCAATTACATTAGAAGACCAACCGGATTTATTGAACATAACCAATTTTTATTATGCCAGTGGTGGCGGTTTCTGGGGCGCTTTTATCAACGAAGAATTGGTTGGTACAATTGCTTTGGTAAAATTCAGCAACTCCGAAGCTGCGATCAGAAAAATGTTTGTAAAAAAGGAATTCCGAGGAAAAGAGTTTTCAATTGCACAGAAATTATTAGAGACTTTGGTCGATTATTGTAGAGAAAGTGAAATCGATGATTTATATTTGGGAACAATATCGATCTTAGAAGCTGCTTTGCGTTTTTACGAAAGAAATAATTTTGTACGTATTGAGAAAGAATCACTTCCAAAGGCATTTCCGGTAATGAGCGCAGACAATGTATTTTGTCATTTAAAACTAAAAAATAAGGATGAATATTATTGATGAATCGGGAATTTTAGCCATTTCAACGCGATTACAGCGTCTAAGCGAACAATTACGCAAAGACGGCGCTTTGTTTTATAAATCATATGGAATCGATTTTGAGCCCAAATGGTTTCCGGTTATTTACACTTTACATCACAAAGGAGTTTTGAGCGTTGTCGAAATTGCAAACGAAATTGGTTATACACATCCTTCGACAATTAGTTTGCTCAAAGAATTAGAAAAGCAAAAACTGATTCGTTCGAAAAAAGATAAAATCGATGAACGTAAACGTCTTATTGTTTTAACCACAAAAGGGCAGGAGCTTATCTCAAAAATGGAACCTGTTTGGGGCGTAATGACTCAGGTTCTTTCTGATATTGCAGACAATCAGAATAATTTACTGAAAGCAATTGACGAAGCCGAAAATAAGATTTTGCACCAGAGTTTTTTACAAAGAGCTTTACAATTAAAAAGCGAAAACGAAAATCAATAATTAAGTTTTAAGCGCTCAAAGTTTTTTTTCTAAAAGCTGATGGAGTAGTGCCACGATGTTTTTTGAAGATTTTATTCAAATGACTTTCATCATTAAAACCCAATTCATTTGCAATTTCTCCCACACGCAAATCACTATAAAGCAATCTGTTTTCTACCAGTTTTATTCGGTATTTCGAAATATAATCTTGCAAAGTTTCGTTGGCTTGTTTTTTAAAATACCGTCCTAAATACGTTTCTGAAATACCAAACTTCTCGCTCATAACTGTTACGCTCAGTTTTTCAGGTTCATAAATATGAGTTTGAATGTATTCTAATAATGAATGTGTCTTTCCATCCGATTGTTTATTGATATTTTCCGGTAGATATTCAGAGATATTTCGGGCAATAATTACAATCAAAGTATTGATTAATAGCTGAATAAGTTCAGTATTGTACAAAGTTGGATTGTGGTATTCATGTCTGATTGCTTCGATAACCGGATGAACAAGATTTTTATCCGTAATTCTTTTCAAAATACATCCGGGCTGATGATGCGCATGATGTAAAATATATTCAAGTTTATAAAGATTATTAGAAGTAAAAGGTCCGTTTTTGATATAAATATCAGTAAAACGCAACTGAAAAACAGTCGTTTTTTCCTTTATTTCTAAAGAATGAAAATCCTGAGGTGTAATTAAAAATAAATGCCCGGGTTCGTACGACAATCGATTTTGATTGATAGTTTGAATTCCGGTTCCGGATACAATATAAAGCAGTTCAAAGAAATTATTTCCCACTTCAGTTTGTAGCGATTCTGTTATTTCGCTAAAAATAACTTCATACGGAAGATATATATTATTCTTTATCATAACCTCTTATTACTATATTAACGAAGAATATTACAATTTATATTTTGCTAAATCAGTATAATTTTGCTAAAAGTTAAACTTAATATTTTAATGATGAATAAAATCGATTACAAAATCGCACAACAAAAATTTGAAAAACAGAAAATTACATTGCCAATTGCACCTGCATCTTTTTTTGCTATGACATTGGGATTAGCAGAAACAGGAAATGCGTGGAGAAACGCGACACCATTATGGAATTTACCAAGTTATATTGGCGAAATTTTAGAAGTTCTAGCTGTACTTTCGTTTATTTGGTGGTTAACACTTTATTGCAACAAATGGATTCAGCACAGAAAATTAGCGGTAAGTGAATTCAATGATCCTGTTCAATCTTCTTTTTTGGCGCTGATTCCTGAGTCTGTAATTTTGGTTGCAATTGCCATTCATGTTTATGATTATTCAATTGCTATTGCTTTATTTTGGATAGGTTCAGTATTAAACCTTCTTTATGGTGCGTACAGACTTTCGGGTTTATGGACAGAGAAACGTGAAGCGCATCAAACAACACCATCTTTGTTTTTGACCTTTACCGCAAGTATTTTGGTTAATGCTCTTGCAGCGGGATTGTTGGGATATACAAATTACGGATTTGTACTTCTTGGAATCGGAACTATCTCATGGCTGATTATGGATTCTGTAATTACAAATCAATTGATTGTGGGCGGACTTGCTGCTAAAACAAGAAATTTTATGGGAATTTATATGGCGCCTGTAGTTGTTTTATTTGTTGCGTATCAGGTTTTGACAGGAAAAACTGGTAATATTTCAATTACTTACGCATTAATGGGATATGCTTTATTTCTCTTTGTTTCGATAACTTTTGCTATAAAATGGTTGAAAGAACAAGCTTTTGCACCGGGATATTGGGCTTATACTTTTGGGATTGCTACTTTGTCACAGGGATTGTCAATTTTTGCTTTAAAAACCGCTGATTTTACGGTCATGATATTGGCTTTAATTGTTTTTTGTCTAACAAATATTGTCGTTTTAGGAGTAGTAATTGGATCTGTTAAACTTGTTTTGAAAGGTAATTATTTTCCAAAATAAATAAGATTCAATATTTCTAACCAAATCAATAGTATTGTGATAGCTAATATTGCTTTATATATTGATTTGGTTATTGATGCTTATTAATTCTGTCGCAGTATAACCAAATTGTTTTTTAAACGCATAAGAGAAATGCGATAAGTTCTCAAAACCAACTTCATAACAAACATCAATTGTTTTTTTCTTGTTTTTGCTTAGCTGATAATGGGCGAGATCAAGCCTTTTTTTAGTCAGCCATTTTTGCGGAGTTGTATCGAAATATTTTTTAAAATCCCGATTAAAAGTCGACAAACTTCTTCCGGTAAGATATCCAAGTCTTTCCAGCGGCATATTGAACATAAAGTTACGTTCCATAAAATTGACCAAATCAATTTTTCCCGGTTCTTCAAAATTCGCCAGAACATTATCTATTTCAGAATCAATCGATCTTAGAATACTAATGGCTTCGGTTATTTTTAAGTCGGCGATATTTTCGGGAAGTGTTGTAATCTCAAAATACGGAATCAATGACGCCAAACAGCTTTCGAGTAACGGATGATTGTTATACGAATATATTTTTGAAGATATATTGGTCTTTGGTTTTACATCCAGATTTGCATAGAAATCTTTCAGTTTTTCAGTTGATAAATGCATTACGACGGTTTTATGAGGTTGTCCGTCTTTTGGATAATTTATAATCGTTGCAAGTTGATTTCTGGGAATCAGAAAAATATCTCCTTTCTTGAAAACATGAATTCCATCAGTTTGTACAATCTTGGTTTCGCCCGAAATAAACCAAACCAACATATGCAGATCAAACATTACATCTGATTTGAAAAACTTATCTTCATAACAAGAAAGTTTAATATCCGGCGTTATATATTGTGCTTCGTATTCCATTTTTTCGAGTAAGTTAGACGTTGTATTTTTTTTTCGATTATATCATGCGTTAAGCAAAGTTAGAGACATTTTCGCAAGGTTTAAATCTTTTCTGTCTTTAGTTTTTAATGTTATCTAGTTTATCGTTAAGATGTGGGAATTATATTTAGAATAGTATAATTGTATAAATTTTCTCATAAATTGTATAACTTTTTTTAATTTTAATTCAAGATTTTTGTTTTGTTCTAAATTACAATATCTACCATTTGTATTTTTTTAATCCTTAAAATCCCAAACCTATGAGAACTATTAACCAGATTACTATTGTTGCAAGTGTGCTAATGACCTTATTTAGCTGTGCAAATGACAAAGACAAAGATGTCGATTCAAATCCAGGTACAACCACGAATCCTGTAGAAGGAAATGCTGCCAACACAACTTATAAACCCGCATTTGCAGGGCAAACCCGTATAAATGGAGTTCAAACCAATACACCATATGCAGGAGTTGTTCTTGCTACAAGCTTAACAAGTCCTTGGGGAATAAAAAGTCTTCCCGATGGCAGATTATTAATTACGGAGAAAACCGGAACGATGCGCATTGCAACTACCGCCGGAGTTTTGAGTGCTCCAATAACTGGTATTCCTGCTGTTAATGCTGCCGGACAAGGTGGTTTATTAGGATTAACTATTGATCCTGAATTTACTGCAAATCGAATGATCTACTGGGTTTTTGCAGAAGCTACAACAGGCGGAAATAATACGGCTGTAGCCAAAGGAAAATTATCTGCTGACGAAAAAACAATCGAAGGAGCGACCGTAATTTACAGAGCTAAACCTGCCAACGCAAGTACGCTACATTATGGCGGACGTATTCTTTTTGATAAAACAGGTTTTCTTGTCATAAGTACGGGAGAACGTTCTGTATTAGAAACAAGACCATTGGCACAATCAGTTGCAACAGGTTTAGGAAAAGTAATCAGAATAACAAAAGACGGGCAGCCTGCAACTGGAAATCCTGTTTTTACACAAACCGGAGCTTTACCGGAATTGTATAGTTATGGTCATAGAAATCCGCAAGGTTTAGCGCTTAATCCTGTGACAGGCGACATTTGGCTGGCAGAACACGGACCAAGAGGTGGAGATGAAATTAACCGCATAAAACCAGGCGCAAATTACGGATGGCCAACAATTACATACGGAATAGAATATAGCGGAGAAAAAGTTGGTGCGGGAATTCAGCAGCAAGATGGTTTAGAACAACCTGTTTATTACTGGGATCCCGTAGTTTCGCCAAGCGGAATGACTTTTTATACCGGTAATCGTGTTCCTGAATGGCAAAATAACCTTTTCATAGGCGCTTTAAGCGGAATGCATATTGTGCGTCTTGCCATAAAAGACAATAAAGTGATTGGTGAAGAAAGACTTCTGGCTTCAGAAAACCAACGTTTTAGAGATGTAACACAAGGAAACGACGGGGCTTTGTACGCCATTACAGATGGTGGAAGACTTTATAAAATCGATAAAAAATAAAAATCAATTTCAACATATGTTCTTTTATGATAAAAGAATGCAAAAAATGGCGCTGTATAGCGCCATTTTTTTGTTAGGCAAAAAACGTTAAGTATATTTGATACAGCTTAAAACAAAATCATTGAAGAATAAAATTACAACATACTCGCTCGCACATCATAAGAGTTTGTTTAGCAATATCAACAATGATAAAGATTATTTTTATGTTCAGGCAAAAGATCATCCGTATATCAGCGAACCTTATCGGGCAGAAAGTTACGCCATAGAATTTCTAAGAAAGGGCAGTATTGTCATGCAAACCCGTCTAAAAAAAGTTGTAGTTCATGCACCCGCTATAATCACATTAGGACCTTCGGTGATTAGAAGTTTTACAAAAGACAGCGCCGAAATTTTAATCGATATTATCTTTTTCAAACCACAATTTTTTCTTCATAATCAGGCAAATGTTTTCTTCCTGACACAATATGATTTTTTTGATAATAGCGAAATGCACGTTTTCAATCTCGACAAAAAAAACAAACTAAAGTTTGAGCAAATCTTTTCGTTACTAAGAGAATCGCTCGACAATAATTCAAATCATCAACCTTCGATTCTGAGAGGTTATCTTTATATTCTAATTTACGAACTCGATTTTATAAAGCAGACAATCTTAACCGAAACAACCCAAAATTCTTTGTTCGAAAAGTTTAAAGAAATACTTTTTAAAGATTTTATAAACCAAAGATCAGTTCAATATTATGCTGATGTGCTTAATGTCACCAGAAAATATTTATCAGAAGTCATCAAAAATAATAGCGGTAAAACAGCCAGCAATTGGATAGAAGATATTGTGATTCTCGAAGCCAAAGTACTACTTCAGAACAAAGACCTGACAATCAACCAAATTAGCGATATACTAAATTTCCCGAATCAATCGACTTTTGGTAGATTTTTTAAAAAAGCAACAGAAATCTCGCCACTCGAATATCGTAGAAAAAACATTTAGACTATTAATGATACTTTGGGCGAGCCACTAAATTAAAAGATTTTAGATTGAAGATTAACGATTTTTGATTTACCCTGTTTCAAGCATCTGAAATCAAAAATCGTTAATCAAATTTCGTCAATCATTTTTTCCATTTAAAAATCACTTCCCGACTTTTCGAACAAAACAGAAGACATTTTGCTCTTTTCTAATAGTAACAATCATCGCAACTTTGCCATAAATAGTAGAAAATTTAATATTCAGTAATAAAATATAAAAGATGACTAAAGCAGCAAGATTCGTAGTGATAATAAATGACAATATCGTTTGGATGGAAGAGAAAGCTCTTAAGTTTTATGCTGATTTATTTGGATCATCAAAAGAAATAGGAGAGAAGTATGCAACGGAAAATCTATCAAAGCAAGAGTTTTTCAGAATTCAAAATGATTTTTCGATCGAAATGTTGATGGTTTACGAAAACGAAAATCCTTTGTCTTTTATGAAGTTAAATTCGTCCCGACTTTCAAATCAAAATATTGAAGCCAACAAAGCAATTGGATTAGAAGACATCGTTTATTTTAATCCGGATGATTTAATTTTACTCTTTAAACGTGCCGAAGAAATTGCCTTACAAAGAAAACACGATTTGATTTGGGCAAAAGCTTTTGAAATTGATGTTGTTTTAATCAAAACTTTAAAATCTCTAGGATATCAGGAATTCATTTATAAAAATGAAAATAATCAGGAAAATCCAAACCAACTTTACTTTAAAAAAGCACTTTAGTTTTGCCATATTTAGGATGATTTATAATCGTCGCCAACGGAATAATTATGTTGTTTTTTAATTTTCAATAATGTTTGTACAGTTGCTTGCATGTGCGTACAGAGTTCAGGAGCGAGATTTTTTGAATAGGCTCCGGCTAAAGCACAATGTAATTAAGTTAAGCTTTTAGAAAATAAAATCCGTTTTTATCTGCGTTTTTACGAAGTAAATCTGTTTTATCCGCGTCAAATTTAGACGCTGATTTAACTGATTAGCTAAAGCGAAAACGCTGATAAAAACGGATTTTTCTAATTACTTTCGTGATTAAACTGTTAAGTAATTTTGTAGATTCCCCTTAAGTTAATGTCATTGAACTAAAGCAGGAGGCTATTCAATAAAATAAAAAAGACATCCCATCTTAAAGAACATCAAAACTTATTCCCGTCATTTCTTCGCTTAGCAACCATAATCTTTTGGCATTGTCTTCGTCAAGCGAATATAATTTTACTCCGGGAGTTACAGAAGAATCGGTTGCAATTGAAGCAATTTCGGCATCTTCACAATACACACCGCCAATATCTTCAAGAAGCGGACTCGTTGCGCACCAAACCGTTGTTGCCGCGCCTTGCGGAATCGTTTTTAGATTTGCCAGTATTTCAGGTCGAATATTCCCATTGGCATCACATAATCCCATTTTCTGAAATAAATCTAAAGAAGCTTCTCTAGCAAGTTCCGTTCCATTGATAGATCCCGGATGTAAGGAATAAGATCTCACGCCAAAATCTTTAGCACGATTATCTAATTCCAAAGCAAATAAATTACAAGCTGTTTTGGATTGTCCGTAAGCCTGTAAAGTTTCGTATTCTTTATGTAAAAAGTTAGGATCATTAAAATCAAAAGTACCAAACTGATGTCCTTGCGATGAAACGCTTATTACTCTCGCAGCTTTGGCTTTTTTAAGCGCTGACCATAATCTCGCGGTAAGTTGAAATTGTGCCAAATAATTCGTAGCCAATTGCGATTCGATTCCGCGATTGTCACGACGATAAGGAACCCACATAATTCCGGCATTATTAATCAATAAATGTAAAGATCTTCCCGACGAAAGAAATTTTTCTGCAAATGTGTTTATAGAACCGGAATTCATTAAATCCATAATTTCCAGTTCGACATTCGGAATATCTTTTAAGTTTTTCTTTGCTTTCTCAATATCTCTTGCAGGAACGATTACTGTCGCTCCGGCTTCGGCAAGAATTTTTACAGTTTCTAAACCAATTCCGGTGTTACCGCCTGTTACAATTGCAATTTTTCCCGTAAGATCAATTCCTTTGATAACTTCGTTTGTTGTTGATTTTGCATTAAATCCTGAACCAATTGGTTTTTGGAAAGTTCCCTGATAATTGTTTGTTTTCATTTTGTGCACTTTTTAAGTAATTGTTATAAAGCAAAGTTATTGGGAACTTAAAAGGCGGAGTTTGTTCAGAATGTCATTTTGCTTTGTTTAAAACGTCATTTTGTTTTTGTTTGATTTTGATAAAGGTGTAGTCCCTACGGGACATTTTTTCTGGGTGTGATAAGTTTGTTACCAATATTTAACTCCTAGCGGAGTATTGCCTATAAACATTATAAAATATTGAGTAATAATTTCGATAAAAGAATATCTCGGAGAGATTAAATGTTGGTAGAACATAAAACAGAAACCATATCAAATTGTCCCGTAGGGACTAAACACAAATTTGGCGTTCATAATATAATGTTTGTTCAATAACTCAAATTAGTAAAATATAACTCAAAAAGTTTACTATTTATAAACAAGGTCACAATTTCAAAATAGAATTGTTAAGGAATGTTTGCTTCGAAAACGTTTTCTGTTTTGTGTAAAATAAGCATCAAAATGCGTTGTTTCTCTCGAATTTAAAGAAGTTTTTAAATCATTTTCAAGCCTTTACAGTTTTTAGTTTTTACAAATCCTTAACAATCGAGGTGCTTAAATTTGCTTTTCTTTAACAATTACATAATTTTCATTTATTTACTATTTATAAAAATCATTGTTTATTTGCTTCAATAAATTTAATATTTGTAAACAAATTAACCATGAAAACAATTTACAAGGCAATTTTTATTTTTTCGGTTGCACTTTTTGCGCAGAACGTGACGGCGCAAAAAGCAACCATAAGCGGAACTGTTACCGACTCACAATCTCCTTTGCCGGGAGCAACTATTATTTTATCTAACAATCAAAAAGCAACAACTGATTTCAGCGGTTATTTTACGATTCAGGATGTTAGATCTGGTAGTTTAGAATTACAAATCGCCTATATAGGATATGAAACAAAAAATATAAAAGTAGAAGTAAAAGACAATCAACGTGTTAGTTTAGGAATAATTCGTTTAGAAACCAATTCAAAAGAATTAAGCGAAGTAGTTGTAAGCGGAATGAGCCAAAGAAATAGTGAAGCAAGAGCGCTGAACATGCAAAAGAAATCAATGAGCATTGTAAATGTAATTGCGGCTGACGGAATAGGAAAGCTTCCGGATCGTAATGCTGCCGAAACGGTTCAGCGTATGCCTGGAGTTTCTATCGAAAGAGATCAGGGTGAGGGACGTTTCGTTTCAGTGAGAGGTTTGCCGCCATTTTGGTCTTCAACAACAATCAACGGTAACAGAATTCCAACTGCCGAAGAAGAAACCACTTCGAGAGCTACTGCATTTGACTTTTTCCCGTCTGATCTTATTGCTTATGTTGAAGCTACAAAAGCACTTACGCCAGATATGGATGGCGATGCAATTGGCGGAAGCGTGAATTTTACGACACAAACAGCGCCAACAAAAAGAACTATCAAAGCAAGTATTTTTAGCGGATACAATCAAAAATCGGATAAAGGAATTTATAGTGGATCACTAACTATTGGTGACAAAAGTAAAAACGGAAAGTTTGGTTACATTATTAATGGAACTTATTGGGACAGAAACTGGGCAACAGACAATTATGAAGCCAGAAGAAACGGAGATCAGGGAGTTTACAGATTAGAATTAAGAGATTACACAGGGATTAGAAAAACGACGGGTTTAAATGCAGCGATGGAATTTAATCCTTCATCTAGAGATAAAATTTTCCTGAAAGCAACTTACGGAGGACTTTCTGATACTGAAACACATTACAAACACAGAATCAGATTTGACAAATTCAACAGCACTACAAATGCTTTAACGGTTGAACAACAAGATATTCACAACGAATTGATGACGCAATTTCTTGGTCTTGATTTAGGTGGGAAACATCAATTGGCAAACGGAACTTTAGACTGGAGTCTGGCTTCCTACAGAAACAGATTCAAATACGGAAATATTCCAAATGCAGAAGACAACAGTTATTTTTTAATTCAATTTAATCAAACAGGAGTTGGCGTTAAACCTGAATATTTAAACACTGTTCCTGTTGCATCTGGCGGAGCTGGCGGACCAAGAGCATATTGGGCTGCTGATGGCGGAAAGCTTGATCCGAATAATCCAAAATCGATATTTGATTTTTATTCAGATCCAAATTTTAAAACAGATCCAACAAAGATGAAGTTTTCTACTTTGGAATTGTATAAAATCAGCATTGTAGAAAGAGACAATATTATTGCTGCGGTAAACTACGAGCACAATTTTAACGAAAGTCTGAAAATGAAGTTTGGTGCGAAATTAACTGACAAAGATCGTATCGCCACTTTTAGAGACGAATATTACAATTGGACAGGATCTCCAACACCATTTTTGTCAAATTATGGTTCAGATTTGATTAATCAGCCGGGTGGAACAGATTATATGAGACGTGAAACAGGAACTAATATAGGAAACACTTTTGGACCTGTTTTATCTGGAAACGGAATGAACAATTTATATAATTCGGCGCAAGGAAGTTTGGTTCTAAACCCAACAGATTCTCAAATTCCTGAATTAGGAAAAGGATTAGGAAGAAACTTTAATGTTGGCGAAACTACATCTTCAGGTTATGCAATGGCAACGTATTCAATATCTGATAAATGGACCGTTTTAGGAGGAGTTAGAGTTACCAATACAATCACACAAGTTACGGGTAAAACAGTAGAAAATAACGTGGTTGTTGATGCCGAAAACACAAAAACATATACATCAGTTTTACCAATGTTACACGTTAAATATACGCCAATTGAGAATTTAAACCTTCGTTTTGCGACAACAAGAACATTTGCAAGACCAAACTTTGGTGACATTTCTCCAGCGGGATCTTTGAACACAATTGATGGCGAATATGCGGGAGGAAATCCAAATTTGAATCCTACTTATTCCTGGAATTTTGATTTATTGGGAGAATATTTCCTGGATGAAGTTGGTGTAATCAACGCCGGAGTTTTCTATAAATCAATTACAGATCCAATTTTTGACGACACTTATCAAGGTACAATAAACGGAATTCCGAATATCGAAATCAGTTCGCCTACAAATGGTGGTAACGCATGGATTGGCGGAGTTGAATTTGGAATCACAAAAAGATTTAGCTTCTTGCCAGGATTCCTGAAATATTTTGGAACTCAGATCAATGCAACTTTCATGAATTCTGAAATGACTTTAGGGGAAAACACAAATAATCCAAACGGAAGAAAAGTGTCAACTCCGTATCAGGCAAAAGAATTATACAACCTGCAATTGTTCTACGAAACAGGCAAACTTAACGTGAGAGCAGCATTCAACCATAAAGGTGCATACGCTATAAGTTTTGATGCAAATGCCAAGAATACAGATATGAATGACATTTATTACGGTAAATATAATTCACTTGATTTCTCAGCTTCTTATAAAGTAGGAACGCATTTTACAATTTTCAGTGATGTAAATAACGTTTTGAATGAGCCATTAATGTATCATTTTGGAGAAACACCAAACCGACCAAAACAGGTAGAATATTATGGTGCAAAATTCAATCTTGGTTTAAAATATAATTTATAGACAACTATAAGTTAACTCGTTGGATGTTGGCAGGTTTTATTTTTACAGTTTATTTTTTTTGAACCAACCCCATCCAGCGAGTTTCTAAAAACTATAGAGAAACACACATTTAAACTTTACAACCACACAACTATTACGCTAAATCTCAAGAACTAATGTCTAAAAAAGCATCTAATTTCAGGTTTATATTAAAAACATCCATCGCGGCATTTGGTACTTATTTTTGTATGTATGCGTTCCGTAAACCCTTTACTGTAGCGACATTTGACCATATGTCTTTTTGGGGAATTGACTATAAGATCTTGTTGATTCTGGCTCAGGTTTTAGGATATACACTTTCAAAATTTTTAGGAATCAAGATTATATCCGAATTAAAATCAGCAAAAAGGACTTTGTATTTAATCAGTTTTATAGCGATTTCTGAGTTGGCTTTATTAGGATTTGCATTAGTTCCCGCGCCATACAATATTCTGTTTTTATTCATAAACGGATTGCCTTTGGGAATGATCTGGGGAATTGTTTTCTCTTATATCGAAGGAAGAAAAACTACCGAATTATTAGGCGTTATTCTTTGTTCGAGTTTTATAGTTTCTTCCGGAGCAGCAAAATCCGTTGGAGTATTTGTCTTGACGGTTTTGGGATGCAATGAGTTTTGGATGCCTTTTGTATCGGGTTTATTATTTATAATTCCGTTAATCGTATTTTCATTGTTTTTGGAGAAAATCCCAAATCCGGATAGCGAAGATTTAGCTTTAAAATCAAAACGAAAACCACTCAGCAAAAAAGAACGCGCGTCATTATTTCAACAATTTGCATTTCCGTTAACGGTAATAATTATATTCTACGCAATGCTTACCGCAATGAGAGAATTCAGGGATAATTTTGCCAGAGAATTATGGGATACATTAGGGTATAAAGAAAGCATTTCGATTTATATGTATTCAGAAGTTCCTATTGCGATTTCAGTTCTTGTTATTTTAGGATTTTTAGGAAGCATGAAAAACAATTACAAAGCCTTCAAAAACTATCATTTAGTATTGTTTTTAGGTTCATTGCTTATTGGAGCAACAACATTTTTGTTTCAAAAGCATTTAATGGCGCCACTTCCGTGGATGATGATCTCTGGTTTTGGAATGTACGTTTGTTATATTCCGTTTAATGGTTTGTTTTTTGACCGAATGATCGCCACTTATAAAATAGACGGAAACACAGGATTTTTAATTTATATAGCTGATGCTTTTGGCTATTTAGGAAGCGTTTTGGTTTTGTTTTTCAAGAATTTCGGAGACAAAAACATTTCCTTATTAAGCTTTTTTACCACTTGTATTTATCTGTTATCCTTTGTTGGGATAATAACAACTATAATGTCGTTTAATTATTTTAAAAGGAAATTCAAGAAAACATCAAAAATTAGTACAACACCTTTATACACTTGAAATAAAGGGAAATAATAGAATAAAATGAAAAATAAATATAGCTATCCGTGACGAATACCAAACTAAGATAATATAAAAAAGTTTGCCACGACCCGAGCGATAGCGAACAGGCGAAGCAATTTCTCAAATTACCCCGAATTATTTTGACTGTATAGATTAATAATTTACATAAATCTGTGCAATTTTTGGCTGGTTTTTAAACATTTTCAAAATAAAAATTAGAGAAAATTCGAGAAATTGGTGGCAAAAAAACAAATTCGGTACTCTTTGAGGATTGTCATAAAAAACAAATTACACAAACACAAACACATGAAAGAGAAACATGATTTAATAATCGTTGGTTCAGGCGTTTTAGGTACATTTCATGCCTATCACGCTTTACTAAAAGGAATGTCAGTTGCCATTCTTGAAAAAAACAGCAAACCCGAAGGCGCGACAGTTAGAAATTTTGGTCAGGTTGTACCTTCCGGAATGGACAGAAAGTGGCAGAACTTCGGAAAAGAAAGTTTAAATATTTACAAAGATATTCAGTTACAATTTGATATTAATCTTCGTCAAAACGGAACGGTATATTTAGCTTCAAACGAAGAAGAAATGCAGCTAATAGAAGAGTTGCATCAAATAAATATAGCAAATGATTACGAATCAAATTTGCTGACAAAAGAGCAATGTCTGGCAAAATACGCCGGATTACGTTCTGATTATTGTACAGGAGGATTATTTTTTCCGCAAGAAGTAACCGTTGAACCTGCAACAATGATTCATAAACTGCATCAATATATGACCGCAAATTTAGGTCTTGATTTACATATGAATACCACGGTTTTGAATACCGAAAACATAAATAATGAAGTAATTGCAACCACTTCAGCAGGATTAGAATACAAAGCTTCAAAAATTATTATTTGTAACGGAAGCGATTTCAAAATACTGTATCCTGAAATTTATAACAATAGCGATTTGGTAGTTTCTAAACTTCAGATGTTGCAAACAAAACCGCAGCATAATTACAAATTAGACGGTTCTATTTTAACAGGATTAACGATTAGAAGATACGAATCTTTTGAAGAATGTAAATCTTACGCAGCAATCAAAGCAAAAGAAAATCCGGATAGTTTTGAGAAAAAATATGGCGTTCATATTTTATTCAAACAAGCTTTGGACGGATCTGTAATTCTGGGAGATTCGCACGAATATGCTGCTGCAAAAGATATAGATTCTCTGGGATTTGATTTGAATAT
This sequence comes from Flavobacterium sp. 90, assembly GCF_004339525.1. Lineage (NCBI taxonomy): Bacteria > Pseudomonadati > Bacteroidota > Flavobacteriia > Flavobacteriales > Flavobacteriaceae > Flavobacterium > Flavobacterium sp. 90. The sequence continues at coordinate 4,917,193 of NZ_SMGE01000001.1, forward strand.
GGACATCGATAATTTTATGATTGAAGAAGCCAAAAAGATAATTGACTTACCAACTTACGAAATCCAAAACAGATGGTTCGGAATGTATTCGCAATGTAAAACCAAAGATATTTTTGAACATACAATTGGCGAAAATATTCACATCATAACCGGAATAGGAGGAAAGGGAATGACCGGAAGCGCAGGATTTGCAAAACATAACATCGATAAAATTTTTAACGCATAGTTTTTTTAGCCACAGATTAAAATGATTAAAAAAAATCTGCTCACCCGAGCGATAGCGAACAGGCGAAGCAATCTGCCAAATCTGCGAGAGAAAAAACTTAAAGGCTAGAGAAAAAATCTGCAAAATCTGCGTGAAAAATATAGACACAGATTTTCAAAATTAAAAATAATATTTGAACCATTAAGAGATTAAGAAAAGTTAAGCTCAGCTTTTTAATATAACTTAATTTCTTAATGGTGAAAAAACACAAATACACACAAAATGAAAATTAATGAAATTGAAATGGTTGTTTTTGACATGGCCGGAACAACAATAAATGAACAAAATATAGTCTATAAATCACTACATAAATCCATCAATAAATTCGGAATTGATGTTTCTCTTGAATTGGTGCTTTCGTTAGGAGCAGGAAAAGAAAAACATCAGGCGATAAAAGATATTTTAAAACATATCAATATAACTGACACCAATAAATCGGAGGAGATATTTGAATATTTTAAAGAAACATTAGACCAGGAATATCTTACGGCTAAAGTTTTACCTATCGAAGGAGTTGAAAATGTACTTGAAAATCTTAAAAAAGACGGCGTAAAAGTAGTTTTAAATACAGGATATAGCAGTCATGTTGCGAATACATTATTAGAGAAATTAAACTGGAAAAAAGACCATCAGTTCGATGCCTTAATCACAGCTGACGATGTAGAATTAGGACGTCCGTTTCCGGATATGATACACAAAGCAATGCAATTATTCGAAATCAAAGACGCTTCAAAAGTACTGAAAGCAGGAGATTCGGCAATTGACATCGAAGAAGGCAAAAATGCTAAATGCGGAATCACAATTGGTGTTTTATCCGGAGCACAAACAAGATCACAACTCGAAGAAGCAAAACCGGATTACATCTTGGATTCTCTTGCTTCGTTGTACAGCATTATGAATTAATTTTTTTGCCACAAATTTCACGAATCAACACGAATTAATTAGTGAAAATTAGCGCAATTCGTGGCAAACATTTTAATCTAAACAATAATAAACTAATTAGTTAAAATAAAAATCCCTGCAGGAAATAGTTTTACAAGTAAATCAATAGTAACCCATTAAAACAATTCAACCCAATGAAAAAGATTTTTAGATTAAGTTACATTACAATTCTTGCAAGTGCACTTTTAGTGACTTCCTGTACTAATGAACCAATGCTTACGAGTGATGAAAGTTCAGTAAATGCAAAGACTATTTTAAAAACAGGCAAATCAGCTTTAAGCGGCGGTACTAAAAAGCTGCTTATTATAGGAATCGATGGCTGTCGCGGAGATGCATTAATGGGCGCAAACACACCAAATGTTCATGCTTTATTGCCAAACTCAGTATATAGTTTAGATGCTTTGACCGAAGCGCCAACCTGGAGCGGAAACGGCTGGTCGACAATGCTTAGCGGAGTAACTCATTTGAAACATGGCGTTACAGACAATTCATTTTCAAGTCCAAATTTTGGAACTTATCCAAGTTTTTTAAAACGTCTTGAAACCTATAACGCTGCTTTAAATACAATGTCAATCGTGCATTGGGCGCCAATAAACACTTATATCGTTGACGGAATTGATGTAGAAAAAACTTTAACTACAGATTTAGCTGTTAAAAATGAAGTTGTAACGGCATTAACAAACGACAATCCAGACGCTTTATTTCTGCATTTTGATGATGTAGATCACGCGGGTCACAGTTATGGATTTTCGCTTAATGTGTCTCAATACAAAGCTGCAATCGAAACTACAGACGGTTATATTGGTGAAATCTTAACCGCATTAAAAAACAGACCAAATTATGCCAATGAAGATTGGTTGGTAATTGTAGCGCCGGATCATGGCGGAATCGTTACAGGTTCGACAGGATCGCACGGAGGAACATCTTATGAGGAAAGAAATATTTTTACAATCTTCAATAATAAGAATTTCACATCGACTAAAATCGAAAAACCGGTTGATCCTACGACATCAATCACAGGTAAATTCGCAAATTTTAATTCGAATAGTATTTATGCTTCAACAAATAATGCTTTATACAATTTAGGAAATTCAAGTTTTACAGTTGAGTGCAGAGTAAAAACTTCCGGTTATTCAAGTGATCCTTCATTAGTTTCAAACAAAAATTGGGTAAGTGGCAAAAACCGCGGATTTGTGATTTGTGCTAATACTGGCGGAACCTGGAAAGTAAATATTGGAGATACTCAAAATCGCGTTGATATTTCAGGAGGTTCAATCAACGATGGAAAATGGCATCATTTGACAATGGTTGTTGATCGCACGGCAAAATTGGTAAAAACGTATCAAGATGGCGCTTTTGTGGGACAAGCAGCAATTGTTAGCACTTTTGGAAGTTTGACTTCTGGTTTGCCTTTTGCAGTTGGACAAGACGGAACTTTGACATACGGTGCAAACGTAAACGGAAATATTGCCGAGGTTCGCGTTTGGAATAAGGCTTTGTCTGAAGCTTCAATTCTTAATTATACGTGTGCGTCTGTGACAAGTTCTCATCCTGATTATGCAAATCTTATTGGATATTGGAAAGGCGATAACGGTTTAGGAAATAGTTTTACAGATTCCAGCTCGCAACATATTAATCTTGCTTTTCCAAATACGCCAACATGGACTACAAGTACAGCTACTTTAAAATGCGGAACTGCAACTGGAGTAGTTCCTAAAATGGTAGATATCGCATATTCTTCGTTGTCATGGTTTGGAGTGCCAATCAATTCGGCTTGGTCGCTGGATGGACGCTCTTGGCTTCCGGCAGGAAATTAAAACAGTTTGTGTTTTTTGTTTTTAAAAGGTTATCTCTATTTTGGAGGTAGCCTTTTACTTGTTTAAGCGTTAAATTTTATCGTGTTTTTTTACCGCAAAGACGCAAAGTTTTTTTGTTTCGGATTGTGGTTAGTAAACGCAAAGTTCGCAAAGCTAGATCAACACAAAGCTTTGCGAACTTTGCGTAAACCTTTGCGGCTTTTAACCGCAAAGAACGCAAAGTTTTTTTGTTTCGGATTGTGGTTAGTAAACGCAAAGTTCGCAAAGCTAGATCAACACAAAGCTTTGCGAACTTTGCGCAAAACCTTTGCTGACTTTGCGGTAAAAATACGCGGTAAAAATACGCGGTTAAATTTTAGAGTTATGCAGACTAACTATTACTTTCAGAGTAAAAGTAAAGTACCAGCATTACACAATTTTCTGTAGTTCTGTTTTCAGGTACGTGCGGATGTCTTCCGTTGAAACATAACGAATCGCCTTCGTTTACGATAACTTCAACGTCGTCAATAAGATACGTTACGCTTCCTTTTATGATATATTTAAATTCCCAGGCATCTGTAATTACTTTTTCGCGTTTACAATTGGGTTCAACGTCAAGAATTACGGCTTCAAAACCTATAGAATTTATGCTTTTACTAAAGATATGATAGTAATTAAAACCGGTAGTTTCGGCTTTGTCTTCTTTTTCTATTTTTTGGTAATCTTCTTTTTTAATATGAATGTATTTGGCATTTTTGGTATTTTCAACGCCTTCAAAAAAGTAACTTACATCAGTATTCAGAGATTGTATCAATTCGATTAAAACAGGCAGAGAAGGAATTGTTCTTCCGTTTTCGATTCTGGAAATCAAACCATTACTAACGCCAGCCATGTTGGCAACTTCATGAATAGTTAGCGAATTTTTCTTTCTAATTTCTTTTAATCTTTTTCCAATACCAATTAAAAAATCTTCCATAATAAAAACTTCGGTTTAAATGGTAAATATATACAATTAGCCGTGAAATCTTTTAAGATATTAATCGAAGAAAAATTTTATCAGGAATAAACAATTCAGAGCAATATATTTCAGGATTTTCTAATGAAAGATAAAAACAGGAAGAATTAGACAATTAATCTTGTTGCATAATGGGCATAAAACTATGAAAATAAGGATGTAATGCCCAATCGAAATATTTAGAATCAAAAGAAGCTAAAAATTCATCTGCGCTCTGATAATCATCGTCATAAATATATATGTCGCTTACATCATTATTTCTATGATAAGAAACACTTAAAAAATGACTTTCATATTCTGGCCTTTTATAAATATTTGGATCTCCATAAAAGTATTTGCGTTTATTGTCTATTTCACTGGTTTCTAAATCTATTGTACATGACGCAATTAACAGATTATCAGTATTGAAAACTTTGATTCCGCTTCTGTTTAGTTCTCCTTTTTTGTAAAAATGATATTCCCAACAAGTATCTCCTAAACTATTTTGTTGTTTATTATAGAAAAAGCTCCAATAATTACCAGTAGATTTATGTTGATTAACAATTGTTTGCAAATCTTCATCGGCAGATAAGTAATATTCTCCTCCTCGTAAAATAATTTCATTAGTTCTTCCTTTGGGACCATAATCTTCAACTAATTTCAATTCATCATTATTGAAAAATTCTTTTGAGTAGAATTTTAAATCTGATACTTTTTGCTCCGGAATATAATTACCATCAAAATCTTTGTATTTTATGTTTGAAGTCATTTTTTAAGGATTTAGAAACTTTAATACTTTAAGAGTTATTCCTAATTTGTATAGATTATGACCGGGACCTTCCAGGAAATTCCATGAAATTATGAAATAAAACAAAGCGGTTGGCAAGCTACAAATAAGAACAAAGGTCTCTATGTTTAACTTTGGCTTTCCGACTTTTTCTATAAAATCCTTCTTCCAACTTTTATAATATAACAAGCAATAAAAGCCAGATAAACTTATCATAATAGATCCTACAATAGAAACAGGAATTATTATTCTCGCAACATCTAACGAAGGTACAATTATGAAGAAAAAAAGAAAAGATGTTATAAATAAAACCAGCGACAATATAAATACAAATTTATTTTGTTTAGAGTAGGTTTTTAATTCAATGTCTGAAATTTCGCTTTCAGTCGTTTCAAATACTGTACTAGATTCTGTAGAATTTATTTCTTGTCGATTTTCAGATCTTTCAACTTGATTGTCTTGATAAACTTTAGTACCATTTAATGGCGGAGTTAATAAAAAATCACGCCAACCAATAACTATTTCTTTGAAGTCTTCTGTAGGAAGTTCATAAACAATTTTAGTATCATCATAAAGTTCAACTCTATTATGATAAATCATAATGCTTACATTTTCACTTGAGTTACTTTCTTGATAGTTTCTATCTAAAAGAGCAGTTTCTATATCAGGCAATAAATTCTCGTTGATTTCCTGAGGATTTGACCATTCGTATAAAAATAAATTGAGATAGTTATTTTTAGTATTGGGTTGCTTGGTTATTTTCGTTTGATAATTATTTAATTGTTCCGTTGAGTTGACAAAATTAATCTGATAACGGTTTATTAGATTTTCATTCATATTATAGATCATAATTTAAACTTGAATAAGTCAATTTTATAAATCAACTCTTTGAATTATTCTTTAATCACGTAATACAAATATCGTTGAATTTGCATCATTATGTATTGATATTAAAACTAAAATTAAAAAAGAAAAGTAGAAAAGCTTTTATAAGGTTTACATTTTTAAAAGAGAGATTCATTTGTTATCTGGGCTGGTATTTATTTGAAAATTGGCATATTTTACATCCAGATTACTGTTGTAGATTTGTATTGTAAAATATTAATAAACAATATTTTAGTTTTAAAAGAAAGGATTAATAATATAAAAATTTATAAAAATGCAAACAAGAATTCACATTGACAAAGTAGAACCAGCAGGATACAGCGCTATTCTGGGACTTGAAAAATTCATTGAAAGCACATCATTGACAAGAACGCATAAAGAATTGATTAAAATTAGAGCATCACAAATAAATGGTTGTGCTTTTTGTATCAATATGCACACCAAAGATGCTCGTAAAGCGGGTGAAACAGAACAACGTATTTATGCTTTGAATGCATGGCGCGAAACACCGTTTTTTACAGACGAAGAAAGAGCAATATTAGCTTTAACTGAAGAAATTACTTTGATTAGCAATCATGTAAAAGATGAAACGTATGAAGCCGCGGCTAAAGTTTTGGATGAAAAATATCTGGCTCAGGTAATTTTGGCTATTATTACAATTAATGCCTGGAATAGAATTGGTATCGCAACAAATCTTATTCCTGCTTAAGTAACGCTGAAATAATATAGAAAAAAGGATTTAAAGCTTTAATAATAAGGCTTTAAATCCTTTTTTCTTTAATTATTGCTTTGTTCTATTTGATAAAATCCAATTGTTAATGACAAAAATATCTAACACATAGAAACATAGTTTTTCTTTATCCATAAGAAGATTAAAAAGAAACTTGTTTCTTGCACATAGATAGTCCCGAAGCGTCGGGATGAATTCAATAAAAGTGAAACGCCTCTTTTTTTAGTTCTTAATAGCTATGTTTCTATGTGTTTAAATTATTTTTTCGCTCCTTTTTTCTTTCTTCCCAACCAGATTATAAGCCCAGTAATTGGCAATGTCGCAGCAAAAAGACAAACTATAAATGCAATTATTTTGGTAGGAAGACCATAAATACTTCCCGTATGAATAGGGTAGTTTAAACGTCTAATTTTGTCTCCCGTTGAAAATTTGTCATAAGGTCTCGCTTCAATTTGTTCCGTGGTATATTTATCAAAATAAGCGGCACTGGATTGATTTGGAATCGTTATTTCTGAATATTCTTTTAATACTACAATACTATTTATCGTGTCAGCCGGCATTCTGATTTGTATGTTTCCCGTGTACGGAAAAATGCTGTCGGCTTTATTATAGATGTTTTGATAGAACGCAGTATTGTTGAGTTTAGGATCAATTTTAGTTGGGTTTTCTACTTTTGCCGAAGGCTTTTTCGCATTTCCTTCAGTTAAGAAATAAACACCATTTTGAAACCATGTAAACGCAAATGATAATCCGGTTAAAGAAATAATTAACAGAATTAAAAAGCTGTAGAAACCAAAAGTAGAGTGGAAATCCCAATTTACTCTTTTAAAAGAAGCGCTCCATTTTACCGTAAGTCTTTGTTTCAGATTTTTGATTTTTTTAGGCCACCACAAAATCATACCGGAAATAAGCATAAAAGCAAAGATCAAACAGGAAGTTCCCATAATAATTGAACCTGTTTCGCCCAATAATAATTCTCTGTGTAGGGATAAAACAAAAACAAAAAATCTGCTTTCTTGCGGAGTTTGCGCCAGGATTTTCCCCGTATAAGGATCGATAGAAAAAAACTGGGCTTTTTTATCCGAATCCTTTCCTAAAATTTGAATAGTTCGCGAAGGATCACTAAAAGTATAAATACGAGTAATCTTTTTTATCGAATGCTCCTTTTGAAGCATATCCACACAATAATCGATTGTTTTTTTAGTCGTTCCAATCGTAGTAACATTGTAATATTCAGGATTTATGGCTTTGTCAATTTCTTTTTCGAAAACCAAAATACTTCCCGTTAAGGCAGCTATAAAAACAATTAATCCAGAACCAAGTCCAAGCCATAAATGCAATAGACCAATATTTTTTTTAAATCCTTTCTTCATAAATGCTGTTTTCCTGAACCCGTCAATTAGATTTGGGTGATTGATTGTATTAATAAACAGGGGAGAACTTTTAAAGTTCTGGCGCAAATTTATACTTATTTAGACTTAATCCATACAATATCATTAGAAAAAATGCTCTTTTTTTAATTCAAAATAAAACATTCAGAATTTTAATATTAGAATGAAGAAAAGAAGTTCTTAAACGAATAATTTACTTGTTAAAGTTATTGTTGGTTTCTGCATATATGGTTATTCAGAAGAATTTCGGATTACATTTATTAAAGCTCGAAAAGCCAACAAAACCGCTGGTTTTCTGTACAAAAGAAAGTGTCTTAATCATATTTATAGGGAATAAATCAAAATATTACTTGTTAAACAATGATTAATTTCTACTTTTGCATTGTTTTTATTCATTCTAAATAAAAGCAAAATACCTAACCAAAACTTAAAATCAATGAAATATCTTAGTTTAAGAACATCAAAGTTTTTACTTATTATTAGCTTTCTATTTTCGGTCATTTCATCTTTTGCACAACAAAATAGCGGAAAGATCAAAGGACAAATAACAACTTCTGACGGAAAATCGGCTTCAGGAGCTACAATTATCATTATAAGTTCAAAATATAGAACCACTGCTAAAAGTGACGGTAGTTTTACATTCAATAAAGTTATTGCAAATACTTATACTCTACAGGCTTCTTTGCCAGGTTATGAAACGATTGAAAAGAATATTTATGTAACCAATAATGAAACCGAAACTGTAAATCTTCAATTGAAGTTTACGGGAAAACTTGACGAAGCTTCAGACAATAATGGCGATCAACTGGATGAAATCATCGTTTCGGCAAGCAGAAAAGTAGAAACATTATCAAAAACACCTTCTTCTGTAACGGTAATTAATGCCAAGGATATCGAAGATTTATCGATTGTTAGTCCTAATATTGCAAATGTTGTGGCGTATGCAGTTCCGGGTTTAGGATCGGCAACGAATAATACAGGTAACTACGGACAAACACTTCGCGGAAGAAATCCGTTGGTTCTTATTGATGGAATTCCGCAATCTACGCCATTAAAATCAGCAGGAAGAGAAATACGTTCTATCGATCCTTCGGTAATCGAACGCATTGAAGTAATCAAAGGTGCAACTGCAATTTACGGAAATGGTGCCGATGGAGGTTTGATCAATTATATTACAAAATCGGGTAAAACTCAAAAGAAATTTGCCGGATATAGTGAAGCAGGAACGAACGGAAACATTAAAGGAGACAGTACTTTAGGATATAGATTTAACCAACAGTTTTACGGTCGACTTAATAAATTCAATTATATGGTTTCCGGGACTTACGATAAAACAGGCGTTTTTCGTGATGGCGAAGGACAGGTTATTTCTCCGGAATACGGATTAGGGGAAACCAAAACCTATAATATCTTTACGAAACTTGGATATGATTTAACAGACAAACAGCGAATTGAGGTGATGTACAATTATTTCAGTTCGAATCAGGATTCTGATTTTATCCTTAAAAATGGTGTTTATGGCGTAAGTCCGGCGATTGGTATTTTGGGCAACAGACCGGGAGTTGATGAAGGAACGCGTTACAATCACAATGCAAATCTTCAATATGTAAACAAACAGCTTTTCGGGAATACTTCGTTTACGGCAAATCTTTATTTTCAGGACTTTTTAACGATATTTTCTAATTCGACATTCTTCTACGGAAGTGGACAATCTCAAACTGCTTCTGCCAAAAAAGGTGTTAGAGTTTATCTGAATACGCCATTTACAATTTCTTCAAATTTCACAGGAGATGTAACGTATGGTCTTGATTTATTGAATGATAAAACAAATCAAAAACTTGTTGACGGGCGAGTTTGGGTTCCAAATATAAACATGGTCAATCTTGCTCCATATGCGCAATTATCGACACAGATTTTTGGTGATTTTAATGTAAAAGCTGGTTTACGTGCAGAAAATATCAAGATTAATATCGACGATTACAACACGCTTGCAACAGGAGCAAATGGCGCGGGAAGTATTGCTGTTAAAGGCGGTGATCTTACTTATGATGCTTTTGTATTTAATACCGGGGTGAGATATTCGAAGTTTAGATTCTTCAATCCTTTTGTGAGTTTTTCTCAATCTTTTTCTGTATTCGATCTTGGCCGAGTGCTTACAAATGCCAAAGAAGATGCAATCTCAAAACTACAGACAAAACCTATTATCGTAAACAATTACGAAGGAGGTTTTAGTAGTCAGCTTGGGAAATTTAATTTAAGTGCCGCTTATTATTTCAGTACTTCAAAACTAGGAACAAATCTGGTTCAGGTTGATGGTTATTTAGTTGCAGAACGTTTACCGGAAAGAGTTTGGGGTTACGAAGTTCAGGCAGATTATCAAATTCTGAAGCAATTGACAGTAGGAGGAAACTACGCTTATGTGCAAGGAAGAGGCGATAAAGATTCTGATGGACATTTTTACGGACCTACAGATATTTACCTAAAATCAAACAGAATTCCTCCTGTAAAAGTAACGGGTTATGCAAAATATGGTGATGAAAGATTAAACGTAGAATTGTATTGGATGTTGGTTGGTGATCGTGATCTTTTTCAGCCAAATGCTAAAGGTGCTTATGCAATTGGCGAAGGTCCAATTCATTCTTTCAATTTATGGAATTTGGCTACAGCCTACAAAGTTACAGACAGTATCAGAGTAAAACTTGGAATTGAAAACATATTCAACACCGATTATTATACTACAACGGCTCAGTTTTATGGTACAAATGCCAACTATACAAGAGGAAATGGTACAAGATTTAATCTGGCTCTTGGTTATAGTTTCTAGTCTCTAGTTTCAGTATTCAGTCTCAGTCTCAGTATTCAGTTTGAAATGCGCATACTGTAAACTGCGACTGAATACTGAAAACTGCGACTGTAAACTTGAATATAATATTTTTTGTTTTTTTTTATTTGAGAGGTTTCTGGCGATTTTTTGTCAGGAACCTTTTTTTATTTTAAAAAAGTCTCTAAAAAAAATCTCGCAAAGTCGCAAAGTCGCCAAGTTTTTGTAATTCTTTTGCGACTTAGCGTCTTTGCGAGAAATCCATTAGATAAGCATTAAAAACATTTTCATTAACTTAAAAAAAATTACATTCGGACTAACAAGAAAACTGAAAACAGAGACTGGATACTAAACTAAACTCTCCATTTCAAGCCATTCCTTAAGCAGCGGATAATTCACTTTTCCGTTTGGCGTAAGTGGCACATCTTCGATAGGCATTACTTTTAAAGAATTAGCATGAAGATTCAGTTTTGCTTTTAAGACTTTTAGAATCAACTCTTTGTTTAAATTTTTGTCTGTGTACATTACGGCCAAATGTTTATCGTTTATTCCTAAGCAAATAAAAGTTTGTCCGCCCAAAGCATCTTTCAGCAGAAGCTCTGTTTCATCAAGATTGAGGCGTACGCCAAATAATTTTACAATTCGTTTTATTCGGCCTACAATATAATAGTAACCTTCGTCGTCTTTTCTGGCTTTGTCTCCGGTATGAAGTTTTTCCTGTTGCTCAAAAAACTGAAGATCTGATCTGATATTGGCATAACCGCCAAATACATTTGGACCAATATAGATCAGTTCGTCGGTTTCATTGTCGATTTCGAAACGACCGTTTTTGACTGGTAAACCAATCGAAGTTCCTTTTCGTAATAAATCTTTTGGAGGCAAGTACGCCATTCTTCCGCAAGCTTCGGTTTGACCGTATTGCGCAAAGAATTGTTTACCGAATTTCTCACTAAAATCTGAAATTGCTTCGATCAGTTTATGGTTTAACATTCCGCCAGTATGCGTAAGATATCTAAGAGAAGGATGATCTTTTTTGAAAAAGCCAATGCTGTACAACATCTCATAAAAATAAGGAACTCCGCCTAAAGTAGAATAGCCGTATTTTTTGAAATCCGCCCAAAATTCTTTCTGAAAAGCATCTTTATCCGTACATACAATTTGACTTGCTTTCATGCAATTTGTAGTGAAAATAGATAATCCGTACACAAAATTTATAGGCACATTTAATGGCACTACATCATCAGTTCGGATTGGCATATATTCCATAATTGATTTTGCATTCTGAACCAGATTTTCATCAGAAAGTCTTACGAACTTTGGCGAACCTGTAGTTCCGGAAGTACTTAGCAGAAGTTTGGTTTTGGCATGTATCGGATAAATTAAATTCACATTTCGTTTAAACAATACAATACTTTCTGATGCATTTACTGCAACATAACCTTCGATTTCTGTTCGCGTAGGATCGTAGATATAATATGGAGTATATTTTTGTTCTAAATTCTCCTTAAAATCCTCTAATAATCCCATTCCTAATAAGGCAATTGTGTATCTGCTTTGATAAAAATTCAGCAATGTTTCTATTGCCGGCAACTGATTATCATTGTATATAAAAACGACAGAACGCAGGTTTTCAATTTCAAGAGACTGATGCATATCTGCAATCGACTTTGAAATTCCTGTACTCGAATCTGTAAAGATCAGTTTTTCGTTTTTTCGGATTAAATCGTATAGTTCCATAAGTTTAGGTCTATTTTAATCGGTTAGTTGTAATTATTGAAAAATGATTTAATACATAGTTTCGAAGTCCAATGAATCTCTCGCAAAGTCGCAAAGCCGCAAAGTAATTATTCAAACTTGGCGACTTGGCGACTTTGCGAGAAAATTTCTCAGGTATAATCGTCAAAAAAAAGCTTAATTTATTGACAATTAGCCTCGGAACTATGTACTAAAAAAGTATAACGCGTTGTTCTAATTAATTTCGAATCCGTATTTTTTAAGGATATCTTTTATTTTTGCTACACTTCCCATTTCCAGAATATCTTCCATTTCGATAGAGATATTATAAGTGCTTTCGAGTTCTTCTACCAAAACTAAATGACTCATAGAATCCCATTCGGCAATAGCCTGATATTCTAATTGGTCGTTTACTGCTTCAACAGGAATTTCAAAAGCTCTTGCAAATACTCCGTGTAATTGTTCTATTGTACTCATTTTATAGTATTAAAATTAAATTGATATTTTTATGTGTTGATTTTTTTTACGCAGATTTTAAAAAGATTTAGCGGAATTATTGTCATTCCGACAGAGGAGGAATCCCCACAAGAAACTAACGCACAGTACTTTTCTTAAATTGTCGAGCTACTTGCGGAGATTCCTCGTTCCTCGGAATGACAAAAACAGACCAAAATCCTTATACTACTCAGTTAAATCTGCTTAATCTGCAAAATCTGCGTGAAACAAAATTTTAAACCTTAGTATGTTTCCATTTTCCTTTTCGAAAGACAATTATACAGGCAACCGCCAATACAATTTCAGACAAAAGAATGGCTGTAAAAACACCATTTGATCCCAGTTCAAAAGAAATTCCTAAAGCATACGCCAGCGGAATCTGAACGATATAAAACATTAAAATATAAAGCCAGGTTACGACTTTGACTTCGCCTGCAGCATTTAAAGCTCTTGAAATAACCATTGTATATCCCAGAAGTATATATGCCATCGAAATAAAATGGATATATCTTGTACTAAAGGAAATCACTTCGGGAATATCTGTGAAGATTTTGACCACGGGAACAGCGAGGAAAATCCACGAAATTCCAATTAAAACCAAGAATCCCATATTTAGCATTCCGGCTCTCCAAACTGATTTTTCGGCTCGATCGGGTTGTTTTGCGCCAAGATTTTGTCCGGTTAATATTCCGGCTGCATTTCCTAATCCCCAGGCTGGCATTGTCGCAATCGAAGTTACTCTTTGTGCCAGAATGTATCCCGCCAATGCATTAGGTCCAAAATGCGACATAATCTTAATCATAAATACCCAACTTGAAGCAGGAATTATAAATTGAACTGTTCCGCCAAAAGCCAGTTTTCCTATTCTTTTGAAAATAGCCAGATTAAAGACCATTTGTGCCAAACCGATTTTCATGACTGTTTTGCCTCTTATTAAATACCAAGCCTGATAAAGTACGCCAATAACTCGGGCAATTAATGTCGCTAATCCTACGCCTAATAGACCGTAAGCGGGAATTGGTCCCCATCCGAAAATGAAAATTGGACATAGAATAATATTGATTGCATTTGACACCCAAAGTATTCTCATCGCCGTAGAAGCATCGCCCGCGCCACGAAAGATTCCGTTGATTACGATACGCAGAATCAAAAATCCGCTTGACGCAAACATCACGATTCCGTACGAAGTTCCTTCCTGAACCATTTCGGCAGAAAGTCCCATTGCGCTCATAATATCGGTTGCCCAAATCGTACAAACAACGCTTATAAGTGCTGCAATTGGTGTTGTGACATAAATTACCTGCATCGCAGTTTGTCCGGCAGCTTTGAATTTTTTCTCGCCAATTCTTCGTGAAATCATTGCCGATGCTGCGATTCCTAAACCTATCGAAACCGAATAACAAAACGTAATAAAAGTGGTTGTTGCGCCAGCAATAGAAATAGCATTTGTACCTAATCTACTCACAAAGAATAAGTTTGAACAAACGAATAAAGATTCCATCAAAAGTTCTGCAACCATTGGCACAGACAATAAAATAATGGTTTTGTTGATACTTCCTGATGTGAAATTGCTTTCGCTTCCGGCAAGAGAACGCCTTAAAAGACTAAAGAAAGAACGTGTTTTTAAAATAGCTTCTTTCATGCGTTTTCTTTTTCGATTAATACTTCCTGATGGATCAATTGATGCAACGGATTTGGAATAAAACCGCTTTTTTTCATGTGTGGAAAACCAACCGTTTCTTCATAACCATTATACAAACGTCGGCTATTGAAAATTAGACGTTTAAACTCCGGAATGAATAAATTGTATTTGTCGAACATGTCCTGAAGCTCCGGATGTTCTTGCTGATATTCTAAAATAATTTCGTGAACACAATTCCAGAAAGAAGTTTCAGAATAGTTTGCTGACGTAATTAATACATCGCTCAGATATCTGAAAAAAGCATCAAAAACGGCAATAAGTATCGTTAATGGCGCATTTTCGGGATTTGGAGAAGCGACAAACATATTCTCGATAAATTCCTGCGGAAGTTTTTTCTTTCCTTTTTCATTAATTAAAATATCACCCACAAAATCTTGCAAAGCAATTCGCGTTGGAACGTAATCTTTTAGAATAAGAATCACATTTTGTCCATGCGGATCGATGCATAAAGAATGTTGATAATAGATTTGAAGCACAGGTTTTAGATATGCCGTCATATACGCTTTTAGCCATTGTTCTGTCGAAAGTCCTGATTTTTCAATCAATTCCTCGACAAGACTTTTACCATGATCGTCGACATAAAGCAAGGCTGCCATTGTCATTAAATTTTCGCCGTGTTTTAGATAATTGATTGGACTTTCTCGCCACATTGCACCCAAATATTCGTTGTATTGATACGGCGTATTTGCAACTTTACTGTAATTTGGATGTGTGTAACTAACCGAAACCATTTCGCCCAAAAGCACAACATCCATTTTTTGCAAATGCTGATCTTTCTTAAGAATATCTTTCAAATAACCTGTCAAACGTGGCGCAATCGATAATTGTCTTGGACATAAACCTCGAATGTGACTTGTATTTAAGATCGACATTGACGTTTTTACGTAATGTTTGTTGGGTTTGCTTTGGTTAAAAAAAGTACGAATGCTTTGTTGCGGACTATAAATATCTTCGGTTAATTCTAACGGAATAAGATGTTTAGACGCAATATCATTGGCAAATTGCATGACTAATTTATTTTGCCATTGCCATAAATGGATGGGAATAAAAATGTAATCGTCCGGATTTACTTTCGTCTGAATTAGTTTGTTTCTAAAGGTTTCTATTTTTTCAGAACCAATTTCATTTTCATAGAAACTCTGATCGTTCATATCGGTTTGGAGGCGCAAAGTTGCTCTGTTTTTATGAGCAGCAATCCAAACCAATCGTGTTTTTTGACCGGATTCAGGCGTGTAATTTTCGTAATCTTCGGAATCAAAACCTATTCGGCCTTTGTTTACAATTACCCACGGATGACCGTCGAGACTGTGTTCGATGGTTTGAAAATCGGCATCAGCCAACTTTGCAGCCGACAAACGACGTCTCGAATGAATAAAAGCATCGGCATATAAAGTATGCAGCAATTCTTCGATATAATG
Source organism: Flavobacterium sp. 90 (assembly GCF_004339525.1). Classification (NCBI taxonomy): domain Bacteria; kingdom Pseudomonadati; phylum Bacteroidota; class Flavobacteriia; order Flavobacteriales; family Flavobacteriaceae; genus Flavobacterium; species Flavobacterium sp. 90. The sequence goes on from NZ_SMGE01000001.1 coordinate 4,933,153, forward strand.
AGCAAGTGTGAAAGAATTGATCCCGAAAGTTTCCTGAAGTTCAATAAAGAAATTCGGAACATCAATTTGATCCAGTTTTACTTCATTTTCGATTTTATGAATACTTTCTTTGACAATATGCCAGTAATTCAGAAACCTTGGATAAGCCGAAAAACTGTAATAAATATTCTCTTTATCGGTTTCTAATATAAAATGTGTCAAACCATTTTCTTCGCGGCTAACTATTTGTGGTTTCGCAACATCTTCACGCATTAATTCTGCGATACTTTTGGCGAGTAGGTTTCGATTTACTTTATCCCAAGTCGCTGAGTTGAGATGCTGTGCGTCTTTGAATGTGTTTTCTGGGGTTATCATCCTGATTATTTTTTCTTATTTATTTAATTCGTTTGCGTATTAATTTTAACAGATAGAGACATATATTTTATGTGTGAAAAAAGGATATTAAAAGAAACTCATTTCTTTACACATAGCTGGTCCCGATCCCGAACCGTTGGGCAATGTCATGCCGAATAAATCTCTCGCAAAGGCGCAAAATCGCAAAGGGTTTGTCATTTGTGTTTAAACTTTGCGTCTTAGCGCCTTTGCGAGATTAATTTTATTTTCTAAAAAGCTTAACTTAATGACATTGAGCGTCGGGACTATGTGTTAAATATTTTTATCAATTATACACAGTTAGTTACTCGTTTATTAATTCCAAAACATTGGCTTCAGACAATTCCTGCGTGTTTTTTTGTACGCCAAATTGTTGAAATGCAATTCGTTTTTCGACTTTATAAACTTCACGATTCGCAAGCTGATTTATAATCCATGAATTTCTGTAAGCGCCCATTCCTAAATCCGGAGTAGAAAGTCCGTGTGTGTGTAATTCAGCATTTTGAACAAAAATATCTGTACCGTTTTTGTCAATTGTATAATTGCGATTTACATTGAATAAACCATTTTCTAAACGTTGGATTTTGCTTTCGATTCCTGTAAGAATTCCAGGTTCTTTGTATTTATATCCAGTTGCGAGAATTACATAATCTGTTTGATCTTCAAAAGGTTGGTCTAATTCTGTGTGAACGAAATCAAGATTATAAGATCCGTCTCTTTCTTCGTTAACGGAAGTCAGACGCATATTCGAACGTAATTCTACATTTAGAGGTTTATCTTCTAAACTCATTTCGTACAAACTATCGAAAATTTCGTTGATTAATTCCTGATCGATTCCTTTGTAAAGTCCGTGTTGTCTCGCCAGAAGCTGTTTTCGTTTTTCATCAGAAAGACTATGAAAATGATCTACATATTCAGGAGAAGTCAATTCAAGCGTTAGTTTTGATTTATTATCCAAAGGGAAAAAGTGAGACGAACGTGTAAACCATTTTAGCTGTAAACCATTTTCAGTTTCAGGCAAAAGATCACGGAATACTTCGGCCGCACTTTGTCCTGAACCAATAATAGTCACAGATGCATTTTTGTTAATGCGTGATTTAAAATCCAGATATCTAGATGCGTGAATTACATTTGGCAAAACTTCCTGATCTATAAAGTCCGGAACATGTGGAGAAGTTCCGGTTCCTAAAACAATTTTATTGGCATAATAAGTTGTTGTTATGCAAGTTTGCGTATTGATAACCATTATTTTATAAAGATTATCAACGTAATCAATTGAAACTACTTTATGAGAAAACTTGCAATTTGGTAATTGATTTGCGACCCATTTGCAATATTCGTTGTATTCTCGTCTGTAAATGAAGAAATTTTCTCGGATATAAAATTTGTAGATACGTCCGCTTTCTTTGATGTAATTTAGAAAGCTATATTTATTTGTAGGATCTGCCATTGTGACCAAATCTCCCAAAAACGGAACCTGAAGTGTTGCATTATTCAGCATAAGTCCCGGATGCCAGTCAAAACTTTCTGACTGATCAAAAAACAGTGCCGATAATTCTTCAACAGGTTCTATAAGAGCGGCAAGTCCAAGATTAAAAGGACCAATTCCGATTCCGATTACGGAGTATATTTTTTCTGTACTCATTGTGGTATTTTTACGAATTAAACTTGAGGTGCTGAAATTGTGTTGTTTTGAAAATCTTTGGCAGCAGGAAATTTTGCCCAATACCATTCTCTGTAACAGAAGTTTAGATTGGCTTTTTTATGTGGCATTTCGATCACTTTTTCGATTTTAAAACCTACATGCGCTTTATTCATCATTGACGCGATGGAATCTACAGATCCTTCACCAACCATTTTGCCTACTTTTGGTTCTCCAAAAACAAAATCCATCATCGATTGTGTTGCCGGAGATCCGTATTTTAGTTTTGGATCTGTTGGTGCGATAAATTGATGCGTTCCATAATCTGACGGAAGAACATCATAATATTCTCCTACAATATCGCGGCTTGCCCAATATACTTCAATGTTAAAAGTTGGAATTCCATTTGCTTCGCCAATAAAACTGTGCCCATGATCTCCGGGAAGTAGCATTCTGTAAAAGGCTTCGATTTGGCGAATTGGCCAGTTCATTTGCCAGATTTTCAAAGCATGTTCACGGTGAAACCATTCGTGAAGCATCTCAATATCTTTGTCAATATCAACAGGACGCATGGTTATCGTTACATTTTCTTTTTCGAAAAAGCGACTGAAAACAGTTGTATTTTCTTTAGGATTAATCAGTTTTTTAGAGAAAAAATGTTTGTTTAAAGGATTAGGATAAGTTCTGTAAACCGCCGGATTTGTTCTTGGCGCGCTGGCTTCATCCATATTATTTAAACTAGTTAACAGATTTCCTTTTACCACCAATGTCACACTATTTGTAAAATGCGAAACTAAACCTGTCGTATCTGAATCTTCTTGTTTTTTTAATGCTTCATAGATCAAATTAAGCAATACATTTTCGTCAACTAGTTTGTTTTTGCCCAGAATACTTGTTATTCCAAACAAATGATTTACTAAAAGATAATATCCCCAGAAATCAATAATTCTTTTTTCGGCGATAAAAGATCTGCTATCTTTTCCGAAATCCGGAATCAGTTTTTCTAATTCTTCAACTTTTCCCTGACGGAAAAAATAACCCTGATTGTCTCTGAAATAGAGTTTTATAGGAAAAAGATTTTCATCGAATTCGACCAACATATTTTGCTGATGAAATTCAGAACCAAATCCGTATTTATTAAAAACTCCAACCAAAGGCGTTATCGTAATATTTAGATATTGTTTGAACCATGAAAGTGCTGTTTCGGTTACAGAAGAATCTTGTCTTTTGGCTGCTTCATTGATAAGATTCACGATTCTTGGTGTTTCGCCCAAAATTCCGTCTTGCGAAAGTGAAGCAACCATCGTTACATTTTTCTTTGCATTGGCTCCATGAAAAGGATTTTGACGAATGCTCGTGCTAAAACCGTCAATAATTTGATCTTCATAAGTAACGGCGATAAAAGCAGGATCTGTAATAAGCTGAATTTGTGGAAAATCTTCCTGAATGCCTTTTCCCCAATCGGTTTTCATCAGTAATGCAGCGTCATAACCACGATTTAATTCGTGTAGATAATTAACGCGGAATGAATTGGTGATTTTTACATGCAATGAAAATTTGTACATCCATTCGCTTTCGGCATTATAAACGGTACGAACAGAGGAAGTTGCCGTATAAGAAGGTCCAAATTGCCCAAGATTGAATAAAAGTTGTTTCGATTCCATTTCTTTTACTTCCTTTTGATCCAATAAATATTGGGCTTCCCAAGGATGAACCGGAATTACTTTATAATTGGTATAAAAATCCAGTAATTCTTTGGCGTGTTTATCTGCGTATTTCGAAATTTCATTTTTCAGATGATCTGTGAATAAAAATTCTTCTGCATTTTTTTCTATTATATTTTCCGGATGAATAAGGAAAAAATGCAAAGGAAATTTCCCTGCGGTTTCAGGAGAATATTTCAGCAATTCGTCTTTTGTAAAACCTTCTCGGCTTTTTGGCAACGGATGCACGCTATGTCCAAGAATCAAAGATTGTTCTGATTCTATAAAAGTTTGTTCGGCATTGTTGGCAGAATGATCGCTATTTTTGTAATGTTCCAGATATAAAGCCAGATTATCAATACTGTTTTCCATACGTTCCTGCGTAGGAATTGCATCTATATCAGGATATTCTGTTTTAGAATAAGAAGCTACAAACGCTGTAAATTCCATTGGATTTATGGCTTTGATTTCGTCAGTTTCAATATTGCGTGATACAATTGGAAAACCAAACGAATGAACACCGCTTTCAGAAAAATAAGTCAGCGGAGCAAAAACTTCCTGACCAATAGCTGAAAAATCAAATCTGAAGAATGTACTGTGATTAATCGTCTGCATGAAATCAGCCAGCGTTTGATCGTATTTTGGAATGCCTTCGTAACGGCTCCAATTGCTGAATTCTCTGCAATAACAATTGAGCAGGGATTTAAAATTTACCTGTTCTGCCAGTTGATGAAAATTAGTTAAGTCTGTGGTATTCATTTCCATTTTGTTTTATGAGGTTAAGAATGTTTTTAATGTCATTTAGGGTTGTAATCGGATTGAAAATGGTGAATTTCAAATAGAATTCTCCGTTTACTTTTGTACTTGCAACTAATACATCTCCGCTAAAAAAGAGTTTTTCTTTAATGTATTGATTGACTTCGCAAGAGTTTGATTCGGCTGGACCGTCAAGATATCTAAACACTAAAACGCCCATATCTGAATGACATAATAATTCGAAGTTTTCATCAGATTCTATGTAGGCGGCTGTTTTTTGCGTTGTTTCGATAATAGTATCGGTAAATTGTCCCAACTTTTCTTTACCTAAATAACGAAGCGTAAACCAAAGTTTCAAGGCATCAAAACGGCGTGTACTTTGAATAATTGATTTATTGATTTGCGCCGGAAGTGCGTCGTAGTTTTGTTCTTTTGGATTTAAATAATCAGCGTGATGTTTGATTATATTTAAGTGAAGTTTATTTTTCACGATAAAAGCACTGCTGCTTATAGGCTGAAAAAAGGATTTATGATAATCAATTGTTACAGAATCTGCGAGTTCAATTCCGTTTAAAAGATGTCTGTGTTTTTCTGTCAAAAGCAATCCACAACCGTAAGCTGCATCAACGTGAAGCCATATATTATTGCGATTGGCAATTTCTGCAATAGCTTTTAGCGGATCTACATTTCCAAAATCGGTAGTTCCTGCGGTTGCTGTAATCGCAATTGGAATATTGCCTTTTTCGATTTCCTGTTTAATTGCTTTTTCCAGTTTTTCAGGATCCATTCGGTATCTTTTATCGACACCAACATGAACGATCGCTTGTTCTCCAAGACCTAAAATCCATGCATTTTTATGATTACTAAAATGTGCTTTATCAGAAACAAAAACTCTGAATTTTGAAGCATCAACAGGAAGTCCGTCCAGTTTGATATTCCATTTTTGGTATTCTAACGAATAATAATCTCTAGCCAAAAGCAATCCCATTAAATTACTTTGCGAACCTCCGGCAGTAAAGATTCCGTCGCCTTGTTTGTAACCAATTTGTTCGCTTGTCCAGTCGATAAGTTTACGTTCCATAAAAGTTCCGCCGGCACTTTGATCATAAGTATCTTGCGAAGAATTTATAGCGCTTATCAAAACTTCTGCTGCCAAAGCCGGAATTACTACAGGGCAATTTAAGTGCGCGATATACTCCGGAAGATGATAAGCTGTGGCATGATTTACATAGATTTCGTCGACTTCGTTAAGCAGACTTTCATAATCGGGTAGTGGTGAATCAAAATCTATGGCTTCGATTTTGGTTTTCATTTCCGCAGGTCTGATTCCTGTAAAAGGTTTTTTTGTGTTTTTTAGAAAATTAGAAACACGTTCCTGTGCTAGTTTTACAGCATTTGCATATTCTGAACCAGAGTTTTGGTGAAATATGTCTTTGTAAAGATCCTGTTCTGCCAGGACTGCTTTATCTGTAGGTTGATTTTCGTTGATTAGCGTGGTATTCATAAAATAGTTGTTTAAGGGGTTTAGTTATTGTTATTCTAGATAAATGACTTTTTTGGGTAGGGGAGTTCGCTTTTTTGTGGATGATTTTAAATCCTCAGGATAATATCCGAGATAGAGTAGTCCTAATGATTTTTCGTTTTCAGCAAGACCAAATTGAGAAACATAATCTATCGCAACTCCTTTGGAGCTCCAATAACTGCCAATTTTATGTGCTGTACAGGTAAGCGCGATATTTTGTACAGCCGATGAAATTGCAGCAATTTCTTCCCATTCTGGCAGATTAATTTTGGTATTTCGAACCATAATTACGCCGATAAGGCAAGCTGCATTTAGCGGATAATTGGCGAGATAGCGAAGTTTTTCTTTTTGATCTTCAGGAGATAATTCACTGTAGAAATCCGTGTAATACTGCGCCATGTATTCGCCATATTCTTTTAGATATTTTCCTTTAAAAACAATAAATCTCCAAGGCTCTGTCATTTTATGATTTGGTGCCCAAGTAGCATTAATCAGAATCTCTTCAAGCAATTTATCAGGCAATTCTTTTTTGATGAACTCATTGGCAAAGACGCTTCTTCTGTTACGAATATTCCTGGAAACTTTTTTTAGTTTATCAGAAGATTCTGATTGCCCGTATTTGCTGGCTTTGTATTTAATTTTCATACATTTTTGAAATTTTTTTAAGAAAATTCTTTTTGTTTTGATTAAATAAAAATATATTTGTAAGTAAATATTATTTAGAATAAATAAGAATAGTGTTTGACAAATGTATAAATTAATCTTTATAAAAAAAATAAATGCAGAAAAATTTATACGAATGTCCGTACATATTAAAACATATGTACTTAGTGTTTAAGTTTTATTTAATTGAATATTAAGTAATTGTAAATTTTATTACCCACATCTTTTAATAACTATAAATGAATTGAAAAAATGAAATCACAATCAATTATTGCAGCCGAAAGGCCTGTAAAAACAAGTTTAAGTTTTGAAATTCCTACAAAGCCATTAATAGTAGTAGTTACGCCTCAGGAACGGAATATTTTGTCGAATGTTGGCAATCTTTTAGTAAAAGCTTTTGATCATTATGAAAACCCCGATTATATTGCCGCGCTTCATCTTCACGCTTTTCAATTGCTTCCGGAACGTATTAGCAGAATTTTGAGTCAGTTTGGTTCTGATTTTTCGGCTAATCAATATGGGGCAATTGTTTTTCAAGGACTTTTGGAAGTGGATCAGGAAGATTTAGGTCCAACGCCTCCAAACTGGCAAGGCGCTGATTATGCTAAGCTGAATAAATACGGATTTATATGTTCGCTTCTTCATGGCGCGGTTCCTTCTAAACCGGTGCAATATTATGCGCAAAGAAAGGGCGGAGGACTTTTGCACGCCGTGATTCCGGACGAAAAAATGGCTGCAACTCAAACAGGTTCCGGTTCAAAAACGGATTTGTACGTTCATACTGAAGATGCTTTTTTGAGCAATCAGGCTGACTTTTTGAGTTTTCTTTATCTAAGAAATGAGGAAAGGGTTCCTTCAACTTTATATTCGATTCGTTCGCACGGTGAAGTCAATGAGATTATGGAAAAATTATTTGATCCGATTTATCAGTGTCCAAAAGATGCTAATTATGAAGATGATGAAGCGATTCCGGGACCAACGGCTTCTGTTTTATATGGAAACAGACAACTTCCTTTTATCCGCTTTGATGCTGCGGAACAAATATTCAATGAAAATGCAGGACAAACTCCGGAAGCGCTTTACAATTTAACTGAATTTTGGAATGAGGCTAAGGAACTTATAAATAGTGAATATGTCCCAAATTCCGGTGATGTTATCTTTGTGAATAATCATTTATGCGCACATGGGCGAAGTGCTTTTGTGGCGGGACAACGTGAGGAAAATGGCAAGATTGTAAAATGTGAACGCCGACAAATGCTAAGAATGATGAGTAAAACGAGTTTGATTCATATGCGTTCTGTAACTCAGACTAATGATCCTTATTTTATTATGGAAGAGCATTTGGGGAAAATTTTTGATCTGGATTAAGGTATCTCTGGTGAAATGTTTTTTGTTAGATGTTAGATGCAAGATGCAAGATGTTTGATGTAAACTGTTGTGTGTTTTTTGCTTTATTATATGAAATTTTTAAAACCTCTAAAGTATTGATTTTAGAGGTTTTTCTGTTGTTTGTCATTTCGACAGAGGAGAAATCACACGCGTAACTCGACAAAGATTCGCGACAATATAGAACGCGGATGACACAGATTCGCTTTGCGAAAACGCAGATTAAAACGGATTTTATCTGCTTAATCTTGTCATTTCGATTTCTCCTCAATCGAAATGATGAGATTACGCAGATAATCTTTTGAGACAATAAAGGCGCACTGCTTTGTGCCTCTGCAATAAAATCAATCCATAAAATCAATCTATAAAAGATAAATAATAAGAAACATTTTTAAATATAGCCCGTGGTTTCAACCATGGGAACGCAATACATATCATCATCTAAACAACCACAATAATAATCCCATGGTTGAAACCACGGGTTATGTTGAAATGACAAGATTTTGGTTTTATTGTCGCCAATCTTTGTCGAGTTACGCGTGTGATTTACTTCGTCTGTTCGCTATTGCTCGGGTCTCCTCCGTCGAAATGACAAGATTATGTTATTATAATATTTTACAAAGCTTCCAGAAAAGAGATGTATTCCTGAGTGTTATTTTCTAGTTGTTCTGTGGTTACTTCATGTTCTGCTCCGTAAAAGGCAAACAAAGGTTTATAATCGGCTTTGATGTAATTGAAAGAAACTTCAAATGGTGCTGTTAGTTGCTCTAAGGTATATTTATATCTTCCGTTTGTGCTGTAATCTTCTTTATTAATTCCTGCAGAAATGCTTAAGGCTATTTTTTTATTGGCCATTTTATAAGTGCTGGTTTTTCCGTAGGCCCATCCAGAAATTACGACTTCATCTAACCATTTTTTAAATAAAGGCGGACAATTGAACCAGTACAACGGAAACTGAAATATAATTTTATCGTGATTTTCTACTAATTGTTGCTCTTTTTGAATGTCGATTTTTTCGTCCGGATATAAGCTGTACAAATCATGTAAGGTATATTGATCGGGATATTTATTTAATTCTTCGATCCATCTTTTGTTTATAATGGATTTTTCGATATTGGGATGAATTATAATTACGAGTGTTTTCATTTTTTTTCATTTAAAATTTGTTGTTACAAAGATCAAACACATTGATAAATACTACAATAAGGGACGAATTAATCCCATAGTGATAAATTAATCCCTATTCATTTTTCTTATAAAAACGATATTTGTTTTCTATTTTTGTAGTACTAAATGAATATTTTATGTATCAGCGAAAAATACCAATTGATTATAACTGCGGTCTTACTGTAGCTATGGAAGTGTTTGGTTCTAAGTGGAAATTTTGTTTGTTGGATGAAATTTCAAAAGGAATAAAACGTCCTAAGGATTTGGTTAATGCGATTACGGGTATTACGAAACGTGTATTGCAAAACCAACTTAAGGAATTGGAATTTCACGGGCTTTTAGGAAAAACGGTTTATTATGAAGTTCCGTTGCGGGTAGAATATTTTCTAACGGAGGAAGGAGAATCGTTAATGCCTTTGATTTCTGCTCTTGATAAATGGGGATTGGAATTTGCTCCTCAGTTAAAAAACATATTAGAAAATCAAACTATCGAAGTAGAAATCTAAAAATCTGCTTTTTAGAAACTTTTATTTTAACCTTATAAAATTACATGATATTGAGTACTACAGAATTTTTAACCCGACTTGTAATTGCTTTGTTCGCTGGATTAATTATTGGTTTTGAGCGACAATGGCATCATAAAGAAACTGGTTTAAAAACAAATATGCTGGTTGCAACCGGTGCGGCGGCTTTTGTTTTGTTGTCTATAAAAGTGGCTGGAACGGCACCAAATATCGATGTTACCCGTATTACTGCTCAAGTTGTTATGGGGGTTGGTTTTTTGGGTGCGGGAGTTATTTTTAGGGAAGGTGCAAATGTGCATGGATTAAATTCGGCGGCTACTATTTGGTGTAGCGCGGCTATTGGCTGTATTGCTGCTTCGGGATATTTTGCGGAGGCTTTGATTTGTACGTTTTTGGTTGTTACTGTAAATACTGTTTTGGAACCTGTAGAGAATTGGTTGAGAAATAGGAAGTGATTTTTTTTAAGAAATAGGGAGTGATTTTTTAACCGCAAAGATAGCAAAGTGAAAAACGCAAAGTTCGCTAAGCTTTATTTTTTTACTGCAAAGTGGACAAATGTCTTTTTCTTGGATTACGCTTAATAAACACGAAGTTCGCAAAGCTTTATCTAGAAATGGCTTTGCGAATTTTGCGAATTTTGTGTTTTTTAATTAGTATTTGAAAAAAAGATTTGCCTTTAGGTACAAAATGTTGGTAATATTTATAGGTTCGAAGTCCGTTGGCGTGCCGTAGGTACGCAACTATTATGTTTTTGTTGCGTACCTACGGCACGCTAAATTTATTTCAATTCATATTTTTTCTACCAATATTTAGTGCCTAGCGGCACAGATTGCGGAGGATTATCGATTAAAAGTGTTTAAGAAATAGGAAGTGATTTTTTGTTAAAATAGCAAATGATTTTTTTACAGTAAAGAAAGCAAAGTGAAAAAAACAAAGTTTGCAAAGCTTTATGTGTTTTTTAAAGAAGTTCCGAAGGAACAAAATATATTGTAGGGATGGATTTTAATCCATTCTTCGCAATCATAATTACATTCATTACGAACGATTACATGTAATGAAACAGATTTTTTTTTACCGCAAAGTGCGGAAAGGTCTTTTTTTAAATTTGTGTTAAAAAAAAAGATGTGCCTTTAGGTACGAAATGTTGGTAACAATTACTGGCTCAACGTTCGTTGGCGTGCCGTAGGTACGCAACTATTATGTTTTTGTTGCGTACCTACGGCACGCTATATTCATTTTAATTAATGTTTTTCTACCAATATTTAGTGCCTGACGGCACAAATTGCGGAGGATTATCTATAAACACAAAAAGCCGATTTTCGTTAAGAAAATCGGCTTTTAATTTTTTTCCTTTTAAGGAAAGATTATCTAAATTGTAAAAACTTATCTCAAGGCATATCTCAATTTAAGTCCGTATGAAACCAATCTGATGTCATTTGTGAATTGTGTATTAAGTGTACTGTTGTAGTGCAGTTGTACTGGCAATGCAGGATTATATTCTACTAGATTTTTATTGCTTTTATCTATTATGTCATTTAATCCATAGTCCAGATAAAGTCCGATGTAAACTGAACTTCTGTCTCCTACTTTTTGTTTTAAACCTGTTTCAAACGTAGCAGAATAAGAGGTTTTTGTAGTAACATCTTGTTTGCTTACTTTGATATCATCCGTACTTGCAAATCCTGCAAATGCCGGAGCAAACAATTCAACATTGTATTGTGGATAATAACCGCTTGTAGTAAGATTGTCCATTTTTGTTTCGTAGTTTCCGCTTACTGCGAATCCTACTTTAACACCGGCAGCTATATACAATTTTGTTGATCCCGGATTCTCATATTGAATCGTAATTGGAACATTTACATATCCTAAATTTTGCTTCTCTCTTAATTGAGTTGCTTTGTATCTGAATTGAAATGATTCATTTTCGGCATCAGTCGTTGTATATTGCCCTGCTAGAGACGCGAATTTTACATCAGATCTATACGTTTGATATTCTGCACCAATACCAACACTTATGCCTTCGTTTAAATAATACGAATAGCGAAGTCCGGCACTAATTCCGTTTCCAGGAACTGTTTGACCAACAGTACTATAATTCAGAAATGAAAACGGACCTGCAACAGAAACCGATAGTTCTTGTTTTTTATCCTGCGCATTACTCTTTAGACATGTTCCTAAAAGTGCCGTAATCATCAATGTTGATGTTATATAGTTTATATATTTTTTCATCTTTAATTGTTTTTTAAGTCAGTGCTATTGAATGAATAGCACTGACAGATTTTATTTATTTACAAGTACTTTTAGTGTTTTCTTGATATTAGCAGTTTCAACAACTACAATATACATGCTTGCTTCTGCCTCAGGTAATTGTATCTCAGTTTGTATTGAAGTAGATTTAACTGTTTTGATCAATTGACCTGTTACAGAATAAAGAGTAATTTGCATATTCTCTAATTCTTCTGATGGGAAATCTGCTTCTACAGTAATCGTTTTTCCTGTTTTAATTGGATTAGGATAAAGTTTCGCTTCTGCAATTTTAGTCAACTTAATTTTACTGTTACAAGTTTGAAGTACTTTTCCATCTTTTGTTGTCATTTTTACGCTGTAATCTGCTGTAGGATCTAATGTTGTTCCAAGAGCATTTCCTGCTGTATAATATTGACCTGTTCCAATTAGCTGACCATTTTTAAACCATTCGTAAGATACAAATTCGTAACCTCCATTTGTTAAAGGATTGTTATTTACAAGAAGTACGTTATTGAATTTTTGACGAACGATATCAAAGAATCCAAATGGTTTTTCTACAGTTATCGTATAATTGTTACTTACAGTTCCATCTTCAGAAGTAACTGTTACGTTTTGTGTATAAATTCCAGGTTTTGGAGTACTGATATTAAAGTTAGCAGATGGAGAAATTACAGCATTTGTCTCATTTACAATAGAAACACTTGGATTATTTTCATCACATACCATTACATATTTGATATTATTACCAGGAGTCAGGAATGTTTGGCTTCCAATAGTAATTTTTGCAATTGATACATCATTGTTCTTGATCACAAGAAGTTGAGTAACATCTGGAGCTGGTAAGTAATTGCTATCACCATCCTGATGTGCAGTAATTGATATTGAACCTGCTCTTAATAAATTTACTAAACCTGTAGTTGCAGATACATTTGCAGCCGGCAGGGCAGTAGGAGAGGTAAATGAGTAACGTATTGCTAATCCTGAATTTGCAATTGCAGCTAAATTGAAGGTATTATTTGCTCCAAGAATTTTAACTGGTAACGCTGCAAAAGTAATTAATTGTGCTGCTTTTTTAATTGTAAGCTGCGCAGTTAGAGTAACAGGAGAACAATTTGGCGTACTTGCAGATGGTGTTACTGTCGCTGTTATGCTGTAATCACCTGCATTTATTGCTCCATTTGGTGTTCCTGTTGCCGGAGTTATTGCATAACTTACTGTTGCTCCTGCAGGAAGATTTCCTACTTGTATAGTATTAAGACTTCCGTTATAAGTAAACTCTGTGTCTATGAATGTTACCAGATCTAAAGGAGATGCTGTTATATTAACTGTTTGATTTTGAGTTGAAACATTTCCATGTCCGTCATCATAGCTCCATGTAATTACGTGAGCTCCAACAGTTGTATAGTTTAAAGGATCTGTTGTAGTTGCAGTAATTATTCCAGCACAGTTATCAGTTGCTGTTGGAACAGTAATCTGAGCTGCTGATATTGAACAACTAGCATTGATAGCTGGCAATGTTGCCAAGTTAGGTACCGGAGCTGTTACGTCTGGAATTGTTATTATGTTAAGTGATTTTGTCACTGCACATCCATTTGAATCTGTAATAGTTACAGTGTAATTTCCTGCGCTAAGTCCTGTTGCAGTTGCTGCGGTTCCACCTGATGGAGTCCATATATAAGTATATAAACCTGTTCCTCCAGTTGCAGTTGCGGTTGCAGATCCATCAGTTCCTCCAAGACAAGTTACGTCAGTTTGTGTAGTTACTGCAGTCAAGACAGATGGTTCAGTGATTGCAACATTTTGAGTTGCGCTACATCCATTTGCATCTGTTACTGTTACAGTATAATTTCCTGCAACAAGTCCTGTTGCTGTTGCAGCAGTTCCACCAGTAGGTGCCCATGCGTATGTATAAGTTCCTGTTCCTCCGGTTGCAGCTACACTTGCAGATCCATTAGCTTCTCCATTACAAGTAACATTTGAGTCGACTGAGATTGAAGCAACTATTAAGTTTGGTTCAGTTATCGTTACGCTTTGAGTTGTAGAACAGCTATTTGCATCTGTTACAGTTACTGTATAAGTTCCTGCAATAAGACCTGTTGCTGTTGCTGCGGTTCCACCAGTTGGCAACCATGAATAAGTATAAGTACCAGTTCCTCCAATTGCTGTTGCTGTTGCAGATCCTGTAGTTCCTCCATGACAATTTACATTTGTTGGAGCAATTGTTACAGTAATTGCATTAGGTTCTGTAATTGTGAAACTTTGTGTTGAAGTACAGTTGTTAGCATCTGTTACCGTTGCAGTATAATTTCCTGCAGCAAGTCCTGTTGCGGTTGCAGCAGTTCCGCCTGACGGAGACCATGAGTACGTATAAGTTCCTGTTCCTCCAGTTGCAGTTACAGTTGCAGATCCATTGCTAAGTCCGTTACAAGTAACATCTGTTTGACCTACTGCTGAAGCTGTTAGTACAGCTGGTTGTGCAATTGTAAAACTTTGTGTTGCAACACAATTGTTTGCATCTGTTACAGTTACTGTATAAGTTCCCGGACTAAGACCTGTTGCAGTTGCAGCAGTTCCACCAGAAGGTGCCCATGCGTATGTGTATGTTCCTGTTCCGCCGGCTGCAGTTACAGTTGCAGATCCATTGTTAAGTCCGTTACAAGTTACGTCTGTTTTACTTGTTGCCGAAGCTGTTAAAATAGTTGGTTCTGTAATTGTAAAACTTTGTGTTGCAGTACAATTATTTGCATCTGTTACTGTTGCAATATAAGTTCCCGGACTAAGTCCTGTTGCTGTTGCAGCAGTTCCGCCTGATGGAGACCAAGAGTATGTATAAGTTCCTGTTCCGCCAGTTGCGTTTACAGTTGCAGACCCATTGTTAAGTCCGTTGCAAGTAACATCAGTTTGACCTGCTACAGAAGCAATTAATGCGCTTGGTTCTGCAATTGAGACACTTTGAGTTGTAGTACAGCTATTTGCATCTGTTACAGTTACTACATAAGTTCCTGCACTAAGTCCTGTTGCTGTTGCAGCAGTTCCGCCTGATGGAGACCAAGAGTATGTATAAGTACCAGTTCCTCCAGTTACGGTTGCAGTTGCTGATCCTGTTGTTCCTCCATTACAAGTAACGTCTGTTGGGACAATAGATACAGCAAGTATATTAGGTTCTGTAATTGTAAAACTTTGTGTTGAAGTACAGTTGTTAGCATCTGTTACAGTTGCTGTATAGGTTCCTGCTGCAAGTCCTGTTGCAGTTGCTGCAGTTCCGCCTGATGGAGACCAAGAGTATGTATAAGTTCCTGTTCCTCCAGTTGCAGTTACAGTTGCAGATCCTGTAGTTCCTCCATGACAAGAAACATCCGTTTGACCTACTGCTGAAGCTGTTAAAACCGTTGGCTCTATAATTGTAAAACTTTGAGTTGTAAAACAAGCATTTGCATCAGTAACTGTTACTGTATAAGTTCCCGGACTAAGTCCTGTTGCAGTTGCAGCAGTTCCGCCAGTTGGAGACCAAGAATACGTATAAGTTCCAGTTCCTCCAGTTGCGTTTACAGTTGCAGATCCATTGTTAAGACCGTTACAAGTAACATCGGTTTGACCTCCAATAGAAGCAACTAATGCGCTTGGTTCTGCAATTGAGACACTTTGAGTTGTTGTACAGCTATTTGCATCAGTAACCGTTACAGTATAAGTTCCGGCCGCTAATCCTGAAGCTGTTGCAGCAGTTCCACCAGTTGGTGCCCATGAATAAGTATAAGTACCAGTTCCTCCAGTTACGGTTGCAGTTGCAGATCCGTTAGATCCTCCATTACAAGTAACGTCTGTTGGGACAATAGTTGCAACAAGAGCATTAGGTTCTGTTAATGTAAAGCTTTGAGTTGTAAAACAGTTATTTGCATCAGTTACAATTACTGTATAAGTTCCTGCACTAAGTCCTGTTGCTGTTGCAGCAGTTCCGCCTGATGGAGACCATGAATAAGTATAAGTTCCTGTTCCTCCAGTTGCAGCTACAGTTGCTGATCCTGTAAATCCTCCATGACAAGCGATATCAGTTTGACCTGCCGCTGAAGCTGCCAAAACAGTTGGTTCAGTAATCGTAAAAGCTTGTGTTGTAAAACAACTGTTAGCATCAGTAACTGTTACGGTATAAGTTCCCGGGCTAAGACCAGTTGCAGTTGCAGCAGTTCCGCCTGACGGAGACCATACGTATGTGTAAGTTCCTGTTCCTCCAGTTACGGCTACAGTTGCAGATCCATTGTTAAGTCCGTTGCAGGTAATATCTGTTTGAACTCCAATAGAAGCAACTAATACGGTTGGTTCTGCAATTGAAACACTTTGAGTTGTAGAACAGCTATTTGCATCAGTTACAGTAACTGTATAAGTTCCTGCAGTTAGGCCTGAAGCTGTCGCTGAATTTCCTCCAGTAGGAGACCATGAATATGAATAAGTACCAGTTCCTCCGGTTGCAGTTACAGTTGCAGATCCGTTAGTTCCTCCATTACATGAAACGTCCGTTGGGACAATTGTTGCAACAAGAGCATTTGGTTCTGTGATTGTAAATGATTGAGTTGTCTGGCATAAATTGCCATCTGTAATAGTTACTGTATAAGTTCCTGCAGTAAGATTTGATGCTGTTGCAGCATTTCCGCCAGACGGCGACCATGCGTAAGTGTAAGAACCAGCTCCGCCTGTAACAACTACAGATGCAGATCCATTGTTTCCACTGTTACATAATAAATCAACCTGAGATGGAGTAACTGTTAAAGCAGTAGGTTCTGTAATTGTAAAGTTTTTTACAATAGAACAACCATTTACAGAAGTTATTGTTACACTATAATTACCAGCTGAAAGGTTGCTTGCAATATCGCTATTTCCGCCAGACGGTGACCAAACATAAGTAAATGGGCCCGGTGCTCCTGTTGGAACTACTGAAGCAGAACCTGTACTCGTACCATTACATAAAATATCAGTTTGAGATGTAGTAGCAATTAAAGTATTGGTTGTATTAATAGTAACGTTTTTAGTAATCGTACATAGATTAGCATCTGTGATGTCACAAGAATAACTACCAGCAGCTAATCCCGTTGCAATTGCTGATGTTTGACCATTAGACCATAAATAAGAATAAGGACTAACACCGCCGCTAACAGTTACACTTGCTTGTCCAGCTGTTGAACAAGTTGCATCTATTTGGCTTGTTGTAGCACTTAAGACTGCAGGTTCACTAATAATAACTGATTCTGATACAAAACAACCTTTAGCATCAGTAACTAAACAGCTGTAAGTTCCAGGTGTCAGACCAGTTGCCGTTGCTGCAGTACCACCAGTTGGGGACCATATATAAGTATATGAACCATTTCCGCCCAATGGAGTTATAGTCGCTGTTCCTGTTGCTCCACCATTACATAATACATCAGTTTTAGCAATTGATGCTGTTAAAAGTGAAGGTTCGTCTATCGTAACACTTACTGTAGCGCCACATGTATTTCCGTCTTGAATAGTCACAGTATAAGTTCCCTGAGCAAGTCCTGATGCCGTAGCAGCGTTACCTCCTGTAGGTGACCATGAATATGTATAAGAACCAACTCCACCAGAAGGGGTTACAGTTGCAGATCCGTTTGTTCCTCCATTACAGGAAACGTCTACTTTTGAGATCGTACCAGATATTGCGGTAGGAGAACTAATAGTAATAGTTTCAGTTAATGTACATCCTTTTGAATCGGTAATTGTACAAGTATAATCTCCGGCAGGTCTGCCTGAAATAAATGATGCCGAACCACCAAGTGGTGCCCATGAATAAGAATAACCAGGCGTTCCTCCTGATACCGTAACACTTGCAGTTCCATTAGACCCGCCAAAACAACTAACTCCAGTTGATGCTGTAGTTGCTGAAAGGGCAGCTGCTGGTCCATTAATAGTGAAAGTCTGAGTTGTTGAACAGATATTATCATCAGTTACCGTTACAATATAAGTTCCGGCAGCTAGTCCTGAAGCTGTTGCTCCTGTACCACCAGACGGTGCCCAAGAGTAAGAGTAAGATCCAGTTCCTCCAGTTACATTTACAGTAGCTGATCCTGTAGTATCTCCATAACAATTTATATTAACAGTTGTTCCCGGAGTAGCAGTTAATGCTGCTGGTTCTGTTATTGTAATTGTTTCTGTAGTTGAACAAGCTTTACTATCTGTAATTGTTACCGTATAAGTTCCTGCTGTTAAACCTGTAGCAGTATCTGCTGTTCCTCCTGTAGGTGACCATGAGTAAGTATATCCAGGTGTTCCGCCTGATACAGCTACACTAGCTGAACCAGTTGCAGCTCCATTACATAAGATATCAACATGAGAAGGCGTTACCGCTAAAGCAGAAGGCTGAACAAGTGTAAAAGATTGTGTTGTTGTACAACCTTTACTATCAGTAACTGTAACAGTATATGTACCGTCCGAAAGACCTGAAGCCGTAGCTGCGGTTCCTCCTGATGGTGACCATGAATAAGTATAAGGGAATGTTCCTCCCGAAACTGCAACAGTTGCAGATCCGTTTGTTCCAGTATTACAACTCGGATTAGTAAATGTGTCCTGAGAAGCTATTAATACAGGCGGTTCAGTAATAGTAAAAGCTTGTGTTACTGAACAAGAAAAAGAATCAGTAATCGTTACAGAGTAATTTCCTTGTGCTAAATTTGATGCTGTGGCCGAAGTTGCGCCATTAGTCCAAAGATAAGTATATGTTCCAGATCCTCCTGTAGGAGTAACCGTTGCAGAACCAGTACTATCTCCATTACAACTTACATTTACTTGTGTTGGAACAGGATTTATAGCTGTTACTGATCCTACTGAAATATTATTGAAAGTTCGGCTACATGCGTTAGCATCAGTAACCACAACACTATAAACTCCTGTTGTAAGCCCAGATGCTGTTGCTCCTGTAGCTCCGTTTGACCATAAGTACGTGTAATTTGGAGTACCTCCTGATACAGTAATAGTTGCACTACCATTTGATGCTCCAAAACAACTAACAGCAGTTGTACTTGCGATTCCCGCAAGTCCTGCTGATGGTCCGCCTACAACAATTCCAGTAACAGTAGTTGGGCAGCCATTATTATCTGTGATAGTAACGCTGTAAGTTCCAGCTGTAAGGCTAGTTGCCATTGCCGCGCTACCTCCTGATGGAGACCATGAGTAAGTATACCCTCCAACACCTCCTGCTGGAGTAACGGTAGCACTACCATTATTTCCTCCAAAACAAGACACCGATGTAGTAACATAAGTTCCGCTAACAGCGGCTGTAGGTCCTCCTACAACGATTCCCGTTACAGTTGTAGAACATAGATTAGCATCTTTAACGGTGACACTATAAGTTCCAGCTGCAAGTCCTGTAGCTGTAGCAGTTGTAGCTCCGTTAGACCATAAATAGGTTTTCGTTCCTGTTCCTCCTGCCGGAGTAACAGTTGCAGTACCATTAGTGCTTCCAAAACAAGAAACAGCAGTTGTGCTAGAAGTTGCAGTAAGAGCAGCTGTAGGTCCTCCTACAACAATACCAGGAATAGTTTTTGTACAAGAATTACCATCTGTAATAGTAACACTATAAGTTCCTGATGAAAGACTAGATGCTGTTGCTCCTGTACCCCCAGAAGGTGACCATGAGTAAGTATAACTTCCTGCACCTCCTGATGGAGTAATAGTTGCCGTACCATTATTTAGTCCAAAACAAGTTACTGCGGTTGTTGAAGGTGCTCCATCAAGTACTGAAGGTTCTGTAATTGAGAAAGGTCTTGTAATTTGTGTTCCTTCACCATCAGTAATAGTTACAGTATAATTTCCGGCTGTAAGATTAGAAGCTGTTGCTCCCGTACCTCCAGAAGGTGACCATGAATAAGTATAGTTTAATGTTCCACCAGTTACAGTTACAGTTGCAGAACCAGTTGCAGCTGCATTACACGCGACATTAACTTTTGAAGTCGATGAGGTATCTAAACCTGCTCCTGTATTAAATGTCAATTCAGTACCATAACTGGTACCGGCACTGTTTGTAGCATAAGCTCTGTAATGAATAGTTGTTCCTGAGGGAAGTCCAGTTATAGTAGCACTAAATGTTCCAGTTCCAGTTCCATTCTGAACTTTATGGTCAGTAATAGTAGGAGCTGCAGTTGTCGCCCAAACAATTCCTCTTTGAACGGTTGCTTCACCACCATCTGCTGTTAAATTCCCGCCCATGACAGCAGAAACAGCTTTAACACTTGTAGCTGTAGTAGTTGAAACAGTTGCAACAACAACAGTAGATACTGCCGGTGTTGGGTAACTTGTAGGAGTAATTCCTAAATCAGTAGCTCCAGCACTGTGTGACCAGTATGTGGCTGAAGGATTGTTAATTTTAGACAATAAATCAGCAACAGTACCTGTTAAAGTTCCTATATATTTGCTGTTATTTTGTTCAGGACCAGGTGCCGGAAATAACGAAATACAAGTTGTACCATTAGTTAAACCAGGTGGTAACGAACTCTCAGATGCTCCACCTGCTGCTGCACCTGCTACCGTAGTCCATGTAGTTATAGGGTCATAAATTGAAGAATTAAAATCTGCATGTATACCTGCAATAAACGTAGGTGATGCCGGTTCTGGACCTGTTGCAGATTGATACGCCAATATCTGGTCGCCGGCATTAGTAAGATTAAAACCTGTATTCAACGCAAGTGTTACTCCACTTGAGCCTGTGACTGTAAAAGTATCAGCCGAAGTTTCGACTACTGATATAACTTTACCAGCGGGTGTAAAGGCTGGTACAGTCCACAATAAATGTGTTTCCGGGTTTGATGGAATCCATGAACCGTTTCCCCAACCATCTTCTGTAAAATATACAAGCGTTCCGGCATTGATATCTTTAAGAGTGATAAAAGAGAAACCATCGGTTGGAGTTCCCGCTTGATAACCAATAAAGGCTATATCACCTGGCGCCAAGACGGTTGCCTGGGCTCGAAGATTTTGTTGTACAAAAAATGTACACAAAAAGATGATAAATAAGAGTAATTTTTTTTTCATAACATACAGTTTAGTTTAATGACATAAATAGGCATTTTGCCATCCGCCTACATAATCGGGCTTTGTAAATGAATTAAAAGCTCTGGTAAATTGCCCGTCATTTACGAATGTTTCAATTTTATTAAAGCTTATATCGTTAGAAGAATCAAAATTTAATTTATACATATAGTAATTAAATATTGTTCTGTTAGTGTCCTTATCAAATTTAATATTGCCTCTTGGTCCAGTAATATTCAATTTGCTAATCAGGTTAATTAAAGAACTTATACTAAGATTGTTTTCTGCATTCAGAAGAAGGGTTTCTAATATAAGTCCGTTTTCATATCCCAAAATAGAAAAGATCGTTGGCTCCTCTGAATATTTATTTTTATAGTTCTCTGTAAAGTTGCTACTGTCACTATCATTTTGCATCCATGAACTCACTACATAAAGATCGTGCGGTTCATTTTTATAATCCTCAAGAATTTTATCATTGATAAAAAACGGAGTAACATAAAACGGATACTTTTTAGTGATTTTATTTTTGTTTATAAAATTGGCATTTTCTTCGGCATACAAACCACTGTAGAAAGCAAAAACAGCATCAGGTTCATACGAGTTAATAAATTGCCCCATGTATTCAGATTCGTCTTCTCTGGGCACAAAAGGAGTAATATAGTGGCCTGAAAAAATAGGTTTTTCTTTAAAAGCATATTCAATTGCCGCCAGCATACCATAACCTGAATCATAAAATGAAGTTGAGGTTACGACTTTTTGATAGTTTTTGGCAGTTAAATAAGTTCCTAAATGATAACAGGATTCAGTTAATCCAAAAGAATTTATGTAAACACCTTTATAAGGAGATGTTTCATAAGGCATAGTTGCTCCGGTATCTGCAGCAAGCAATAGAATATCGTTTTTGGAGGTATAGTTATAAACCTCAGAAATATTATAATGCCCAAAAAAACCAACGATAATAGATATATCCTCTTGGAAATTTAATTTTTGTATTTTATCAATTATCATTTTTTCATCAGCACCAATACCAATGCTCTCTACAAAAAACTTCACATTGAGATTATTAAGTTTTAATCCTCTCATAAAATCTTTGTCCAGAGTAGGGTATTGTTGTGATTTTGGAATTAGAATTCCTATTTTAATAATATCTTCCATAAAATGAGATTAAAAAAACAGAGGCATAATTGCCTCTGTTTCATTTTAATTGTATTAGTTTCTACTTGGAAAAATTCCTTCCATAGCGATACAATAGTTTATTCCCAGGTAAGGATTTCTTAAACCAAATGGTTGGCTACCACCTGCAACACCTGTAGCACCGCTAATTGCTGCAGTTACACCACCAACTGCATTACTTGTTCCTCCAGTTTCACTATAGATATTTGGAGTATTGCCGCCAGCAGCAAAATAATTATTACCACCATCAGGATCATTACTGATTGGTTTTAAGCTTATTGCATTGACAGCTACAGTAATAGGAGAAGTAGCCGCAGCTAGTGGATGACCATGTATAGGCATGTTGCTTGATGTAAGCGTAATGCTTTCATTACCACTTACTTCTCCGATATTAATAAAGCTTAAGCCTGGCCCTTGTCCTTGACCTACAAGAGATCTACCTCTTAAATCAGGCAAAGCAAATGTAGATGTTCCATTGCCTCCATAAGTTGTTCCAAGTAGAGCAAAGAGTGCATTGTATTGTGATATGGGAACTAGTTGCCCATAACATAATTGCCAACCTCTAGGGTTAAAGTTAAATCCAAATGCTAGAATTGTTCCTAAAAATACATCCATAATTTTTTTGTTTAATGGTTAGTTAATAAATGAGATTTGTTAATGATTTCAAGATTTAAATTGAAATATATTTTTATGTTAATACAATGCTAAATTACTTTATATAACTCTCTTAGAAACAGGTGTTTTTACCTGTTTTTAAAGAACTTTCGGCTGGTTTAGGATTCTTCTTACGAAGTAGTTCTTCCTTCAAACTTTCCAGCGCTATCATTTCTCTTTTCAATGTTTAAAATTAAATATCCAATGCGTAAAATCCGGATAATATGACACAGAACAGTTTTTTCGTGTCATAAGATCGCTTTTTTGTGTCATATTAATTTTGATTGATTGTAGCTGAAGAAGCTTGATTTTTGTCAATCAAAATACAGAGACTTTATTGAAAGTTGTAATAGGGAATATCTTTGTAGGCTTATACTGAAGTATGCTTTTTCGATTTGATATACTAAAATTATAAAATAAATATGATATAACTATCAGAAAAACATATTTTTCTAAGTTTATTCTTATTTTATTTTGTGTTTCTGGAGACTCTTGAAGTAATAGAATACTTTTCGTAGTGAATTGGTTTTGGAGAATAATGCCGTATTTAAGTTTTAACCTCAATTTTATCAGACACCAAACAGTTTCTGTAAAACATGAAGACCAATTCCAATACCAATACCAGTTGCTATTGCCGGAGCTGCTGCTGCTGCAAGAGTTGTTCCGGTTGCCAGTACAATTCCGCCTGCTATTAGACCTCCAACAGAAGAACGTGCTGTTTGAGCAAGAGGGTTTGAAGAAATAGCCAAAGAACCCAATTGAGCAACTAAAAAGCGACGCAAGGGCCATTTACCTGTTTTAATATTTTTCGAAGCATTTTTCAGCCATTTATGCTTTGATACAAATTCTGTTACTATACGATCACGATAGATAATCATTAACTGTCCAATGGCATCTGTATTTTTAAAAATAGACATAGCGTTACCATCATCTGTGGCTACTATTCTTCCCAAATCAAATAAAAAAGAAAAAGTTAAATCTTTTAAGGCCTCATCTTTTTTCCTTTCATCTGTTATTTTATTTACTATAGCATCTCCTGCATGAAAATATAGGTTTCTATAAACATTATATCTTTTACTATTTCCCCCTGCCAGACTTTTTGCCAGATTTACATGATCACGAAATCTTGGCCTCCCTTTTTTCTTTCGTGATTCAATTTCATTTGGGTATTTTTCTATTTTGCCTTTAATATCATTTCGATGATCATTACTTTGATCTTTAAATTCAATAGCAAGATCAGCATCTTCGTCATTAGCCTCCAAATGCCCCTTATCTGTTATTTCAGCTCCCATAAGATTATCTGCAAAAGTGTGTACCCCAATTTCATGAATAAACATTCCAATTAAGCTTCCTATTGAAGCTTTTTCGAGATACCATCTATTTAATTCAACGCCAATATTTCCTTTATTTCCCGGATGAGATATTGTCCCTTTATGATAATTCCAGGCAGGAGTTGTTTCTCCTTTATTAATTATTTCTATCTCTATAGAAGCAGCCGGTAAAACGGGCAAAAGTGCATGTTGCATAATACTTACAAGAGTATTAAACGTTTTGATAGTTTTTGTATCGTTTCCTAACATTTTTAGAGTATCCGGTTTAGGTTCTACTTTCATTCTCTGTATTGTTCCTGAAGACACATTTTCAGTACTATTTTCCTGGCCCTTCATTTGCATAGTAGGTTTTACTCTGCCTTGTTTTTGTTGCACGACATGCCAGGCTTCATGCGGTAGATGTTTTTCTTGACCGGAAGCTAAGTGAATATCTGTGCCTTGTGCATAAGCATGTGCATTAAGTTGTTGAGGTTTGTTTGAGTTATAATGCACTTTAGCATCATCCATAGAATGTCCCGAAAGATTTTCAATTCCCGATTTCAGATTGTTAGGCAGACCTGTGTTATTTGCTTTTTTCTGAATAGGTTTAAAAGTAGATTCCTGACCAACAGCTTTTTCCAGAAGCTTTTTTTGTACAGAACTTGATTCCCTGTTATCTTTTAACTGTATAGCATTACCGTTGACATTAGCTGCGCTTGTCTGTGTTTTGTCTTCAGATAATTTTATATGATTTTGTTCCATTTTTTGGGTTTTAGGAATCTACTTTTTAAGATCTATGATTCAGTTTTGAATTATAAATAGTTAAGTTTTTTTATAATTTTTTACAACGATATCATTTAATGGAGTAGGGATTAAAGCATTTACCGTCAGAGGAGGATTCAGAGGATCCTTTGTATCCCAATGTGTAAAATCTGCATTTATGTAGTTAATAGTGCACATTATGTCGTTGCCTTGACTGCGTGTACCGTGTGAACCTTCAGTAGTTCCGGGAATCCAGACCTTGTCAGCAAATTGAAATAAGCAGATTCCTAATAATTTGTCAGGGTTTTTAGCAGCGTACTCAATACTTCCTGCCAGTTGTCCGTCTACAAATTCTTGATAATTAGGTTTTAATCTGTCGAGTCCGATTTCAGTAAATATAATTGGCTTTTGATATTTTTCGTATGCTAAATCAACATAACCTTTTCCGGATTCTTCAGCATTTTCAAATAAATATAAACGGTTGTTATAAGTTTGAGGTGCCAGGAATAAACGCTTATTTAAGTTTTTAGTTGTTTTTTTGTCTAAGACTGCAAATAAGGGATCCCAGAAACCAAAGCAAGGATACTTAGCGCCATATTTTGCAAAATCAACCGGATGTCCAATTGGTACTTCTCTATAATTAGGATATTTTGACGCTTCAATATCAGCCCAAGATGTTGTAAAATCTATACAGTGTTGAAAATTATAACCATTTCTGGTAGGTTCGTTTCCAATAACAATTCCTGCAACAGCACTGTGGTAATCTGTTTTTTGGCTATTAGAAAAAGAATCTATCAATTTAGGAATTTGGGTATTTCGATCCTTAAGTCCATTTTCATCACCTGGCTTTACAAAATAACAAGAAACAGATACCAGAACCTTGATATTAAATGAATTGCAATAATCCAGAAAATTTAAGTGATTATTTCGTGGATCCCAATCGTACAATCTAATAAGAGTAACGCCCATATTAGCCAATGTCTGGATGTCATTTCTGGCCTTATTAGGTCCGTTAAGATCACAATGACTTCCCGCTTTTGAAGTATATTCTTTTCCCCACATAGGAGTCATACAATCATAAGCAACATCACTTCCATAGAAGATTAAAGTATGATTTGCAGTTGATGGATCATATCCGTGAGGATATGGTGCGTAGCACATTCCGTTGAAATTTTTGTTCATAATGGTTGATTTTTAATGGTTAATGAATAAATTATTTATTGTTAAAAGCTCCTGTTTTATTGATTATTTAGATCTCATAATTATACTATTCTAAAATGGCCACAAACGACTAAAAAAGCCACCTTGTTGCGGTGGTGCCGGTGGTGGAATCGCCTGAATTCGTGCATTTGCCTGGTTGATTAATAAAATTGATTGTGCAATATTTGCTTCTGCTTTTGCTAATACATCAGCGTGAGCAGAATTAACATGAGTTTTGAAGCTTTCCAATTGAGTTTTTACAGCATCACTTTCTGAAACTAGAAACTGAGGAAAGACAGTATGCATATGCAAAATAAAACTTGTTGCAGCACCTTTAATGGCTATACGCGCTTCAGGGATTTTCATAGCGTTGGTCAGATTACCGGCTTGCCCTAAAAGATCATTAACAGCTGTTCTGTCATCCTCGGGTTGTAGGTCGCATAATGGTAAAAAAGCATTAATAATTTTGTTTAAAAGTTCCCATTGTACATTAGACTGATTGATGTGTCCAAAACGCTCTTTCATTCCATATTCTTTTCGAATTGAGTTTTCAACAGAATGAATATTACCATATTCTTCCATATTGGACCATTTCAATTCTTCGGCGCCAACTACACCAACGTGAGGGAATAAATGATCACTTACTTTTGAATTGTTCAAAGAAACTCCGTCAAGCATATGTGTAGCATGCCCAAGTTCGTGCCCCAGCGTTATAAAATTTGGAGCGGGAATTTCATTTCTGTTTTCATCTACAGATCTTGAAGTATGATGATCTTCGGCATCCCGAATATCTCTCGTTATGGTAACATTAACTCCAATGCCAGAACCAAATAAAAAATATTTATCACCTATTTTTAGCCCTTTTGCCTTTGGATTATTTTTACGGGCGTTATAAATAGCTGTACCTTTCAATTTATTATCAGCAATTTTGGTTAAATCAAGTTCAACAAATTGCTTTTTATAATTTTCTCGTTTTTTGTTCGCATCTTTTTCACCTTTAAACATTTGATTAGGAGAAACAGGAAGTGGTGTTAGCTTTTCACTATTATTAGAAATAGTTGGTCCGGCAGCAAACACGGCAGCGGGAGCACCTTGTGAGGGATGCGCAAATCCAGGCTTAATTGTTACTGGTTTTTTGCCTTTCGTATCTTTATTTACATGATTTACAATGTTTCTTCCGGTTTCAGTTTCTAATAAACGGGCAAATTGAGCAAGAACCTCAAATCGAAAACCTTCATGAATACGAGAAGCTGCAAGTTTGGTCTTTGAGTTAGTATAGTTTTCCTCTTCAGTAATATGCACATTCCCAGTTCCTTTTACTAATTGGTGCCAGATAGTTGTTACTTGTTTTTGTTCTTCTGCTTTTAATGTATTAAAATTTGCTACAGGAGGTAAATCATCGTTATTTTGAATACTTACTTTTACCAGATTTTGATGTTCTAATTGTACTTCGTTCATTAAATCTTTCACCCAAAGTGCATTTTTACTCACATTTTGATCAGGAACACTATACTCATCCAACCAATGCATAATCGAAACCTGAAGAATATGTAATTCATTGAGGCGCATAGTATGTGTTTTTCCTTTGCGATGTGAATTATAATTTAAAGCCTTATGCAAAAGATCTTTGATGCGTTTATCTCCGCCTTTATTCGAAAGCAGAGCAGGGTCAAGCCAACGTTGTACAACTGGATGATCGTTTTTTGTATGAGTTGGATTTGAATTGTTAAAATTTAAGTTTCTATTTTTCTCCGATTTTATACCTACGGATTTTGATTTCGTTTGCAAAGCTTTCGCACCCATAACATCCGCTTCTTTCTCCAGACCTTTATCATCATTTACATTCACTTTACCCTTCATTTGCAAAGTAGGTTTTACACGTCCTTGTTTTTGTTGTACAACATGCCAGGCTTCGTGAGGCAAATGTTTTTCTTGTCCTGATGCAATATGAATATCTGTTCCCTGTGCATAAGCGTGAGCATTAAGCTGAGCAGGTTTATCAGAGTTATAATGTACTTTGAGATCATCCATAGAATGACCTGAAAGGTTTTCTATTCCGGATTTTAAATTGCCGGGCAAGCCAGTATTGTTTGCTTTTCTTTGTAGGAGAGAAGCAGGGCGATTGTCTTGAAGTTCTCTTGTCTTATTCTGAATAGTTTTCTCGTTTAGAATATTGGCAACAGATTGAGTTTTGACTCTTTCATAACTATTTTCCATATCGTATTTTATTAAAATATTAGGAACCCGTTATTAAATTTGTGAATTGGTCATTTTATTGTTATTCAGCTTCGTGACTGAAGTCTTTTATAAACTCACCATAAGTTATAATTAGAATATTTAAACGGTGATTTGCATTTTCCCAAGCGGCAATGTCATGTACATGAGCAAAACCAAGTGATGCAGCTACATATCCACCTTCTGCTATGGCTCTTCGTAAGCCCGCCAGCATTACAGTATTTCGATCTTGCATACCTATCTCTGCATGTCCTGCGGCTGCTCCCAGTGGTAGATTTACTGATGCTGCGCGTTCTAATATTGTTTTTCCCGGATAGACAATATTAATATTATTTGTTGATGCCTGTCTAAGCGCATTATAAGCAGCAGTATATCTTTGTCTATATAGCTCAGTGGATCTATCATCTTTATCAGATTCTACTACCTCTCTATAGGCATCTCTTACATTTTCAGGTAATAAAAGTGGGATCTCTGGGCGTGCTATAAATGTTTCCATTGCGCCACCTTGATTGTAATTGTTGGCACCTGGTCCTTTCGGGCGCTCAATACCTCTTGGTCCACTAGCTGTGTCGCGTAGGAAATATAATATACCATTGCCGTTTCTAAATTTAGCTTTACCATTTGCTTCGGTTTTCCAAGCGTCAAATGTCACTGCATCTTGATCTGCTTTCGGAAGCATTCTGTGGACTCCAACAACATCTGTTCCTCCTGCGACTTCATAATTGGCAAAGGCGGGGAGTGTCTTAGTTTTTTGGTTAAATGGTAGTGGTGCCCGTAGATAGGCAAAAGCATGTAGAGCTTTGGATAATCCTAATTCTATATGATGCCTATTAGCATTCTCAGGCAAAGTACTGAGATTGGCGGCATCTCCGGCACCAACGCCCATTTGTGTGGGTCTAAAAGCAGCACTGGACTCAACTAATACTTTTGCATTTTGTTGATTTGAGGCTTTCAAAATTGAAGCAATAGGGTTATATCCATGATTTTCACCAAGTAGAAAAAAAGCAGTAGCTGGACCACCGGCAACTGCAGAAGGAAATGGCAATCGATACCATAGTCCCAAGGTTTCTAATAATCCACATTTTACAGGTTTACCACTATCATGCGCTTCAAACTCTTCTTCAGAAAGATAGTTTCGAATATAATTATCACTTAACCAATATGGATGGTCATAATCAAATAAATCAAATCCCGATTCCCTTGATTCTTTTTCAACACCATTTATAAGCACCTTTCTTTGTACTGTAGGAGTTGTTGTATTAGTTTTTTTATATCCTGAATTTATCCCTTCTGATTCCGATTTCATTTGCAAAGCCTTCGCACCCATAACATCAGCTTCCTTCTCCAAACCGCTATCATCATTTACATTTACCTTGCCCTTCATTTGCACAGTAGGTTTTACTCTCCCTTGTTTTTGTTGTACAACGTGCCAGGCTTCGTGAGGCAAATGTTTTTCCTGTCCTGATGCAAGATGAATATCAGTTCCCTGAGCATAAGCGTGAGCATTAAGCTGAGCAGGTTTATCAGAGTTATAATGCACTTTGACATCATCCATAGAATGACCGGATAAGTTTTCTATGCCCGATTTTAGGTTATTGGGCAAACCAGTATTGTTTGCTTTTCTTTGAACAGGTATAAAAGAAGCTTGTTGCGTTATCGTTTTTTCAGCAAATTTTCGTTGAACAACAGAATACTCCCGATTGTTTTTTAATTGCACAGCATTAATTCCGCCACCATTATAGGCAGCAGTTACAGCTGTTTTATTTTCGGATATTTTTTCGTGTTGTTGAGTCATTTTTAATTTTTAAAACATCATTATTATTATTATTATTATTATTAATGATAGACATTTTGTTTTAATTCAAGAATCCTCAACTCTTGGATTTCCTTGGCTTGTGTTGTTTCCAGCTTTTTAATCTGTTTATCGATTTCACGTAATTCTTTTACAGCTGCTGATGATTCACTTAAATCAGTTTCTAATTTTTCGTTTTCCAGAATCAATTTGTCGATTTCTTGGGTTAGTCTGTCATTTTCTTCTTGTAGTGCTTTCTGATCGATATTTAAATTTTTAACAAGCACACTCTTTTCATTTTTAGGACCAGTTATTCGTTTTATTTCGTCTGAAATGGCTACTTTTTTTTGATCAGCGTCTTCTGCTCTGGCATTAAAATCAGCAGAAGTATTTGCTCCAAAACGCCTTGATTTTTCTGCTTTTTCATTAGATTTATTTTTCTTTTTAGCATCAATTTCTTGTAACAATCTACTTTCCATATCATCTGATTTAACTCCGGGATATTTAATTTGCAAAGCGGCTATTTTGCTTTTCCATGTACTAAAAAGAATACCAAATCCTGAACCTGCTTTATGTAACTCATTATAATCTGCTTCAAGTTTTGTAATCTTGTCCTCCAATTTCTTTATGTTGGACTCCAAAACAAGTACTTTGGCTTTAAATTGTCGGGAAGTTTTTACCTCATTATCCCATCCATTTTCCTCTTGTTTCAAAATTTTAATTTCGTCTTCTAGCTTTGCGACATCAGTATTTAATTCGTTTAATTTTTTGGTAGTTTTTTCTAATTTTCCTTTCACAGTTGAAAGATCTTTCTTCAAAGCTGCTTGCTTTTCGTTACCTTCATCAAGTGCTTCTTTCAGCCCCTTTTCTTGACTTGCCAAAGGGCTTTTTTGTTCCTTTTCTTGTTTTAAAGCAGTTAATTTTTTCGTTGATTGTTCTATACTATAACTTGTTTTATCGATTTCCATTCTAACTCTTTCCGTAATACCTTGTCTCTCAAGTTCTACTACTTCAGATGCTACTTTGGTTAGTTGCATTTGACAAACGTGACAAGAAGGAACATCTTCATGATGCATTGTAAAGCGCTCTCCTTCCGCAGTTAGCTTATTATAAATCAACACTTCTGAATTTGGGTTTCCTGAAACAAAAACTTCGGTCAAACCCATTTTTCCCGAACCAGTAAAAGCTTTAGGATCAACGGTTTTTGCAACCGATAAAGCTACCGCAGCTGAACAGTTAGCAGGAAAGGAGCCTAAATCTTCTTTACTCTCCCTTCTTTTTCTAACCACTTTTTTATCTTGATAACCAAAGTGTTTGTCATTTTTACCTATTTCGTCACTGACATCTTCTTCGTATTTTGCTTCATCCTCAGGAGAAATCGAGGTTTTATCATAAACTTTATTATTGAACAATTGAAAATCTTTTTCCAAAATCATTTCAACTAATTGTACCATTTCAGGTTTATTTCCAGAAAGTGCAAAAATTTGTTGACCATCAGGAAGAACCAAAAGACCTAGCATAAATTTGTTAGAATCTAATTGGCGAGAAGCAATAATTAACTTGCGGGCCTTATTAACAATAGCAGTACTCAAAGCAGTTTTACTTATAGTGTAGGGAGCTTCATTTTCTAATGCCAGTTTTTTTGCAAGCCCATTTCTGCCTTTATGCACAGGGTTTGGGTGATGAGGCTCTCTGGTTTCAGAGTCGTTTACAAGATCAATTAGATGCATTATTTGTTGTGTAGCTCTGACAATATCTTTTTTATCGAGCGAATCTCGTATATTTTGCATCCATAGACCAGTATTTTTATGTTCCTTTACAGCTTCTTCAAAGTTTTGTCTGCGATCATTAATTATTGTTCCGTATACGTATTTTTCAAGTTCTTCAATATCTTTTGCTTTCGGATGATGTACCGAAATCATTCTTTGTACTATTCCCTGACTTTCATGTCCACAAGGAAGCACAATGCCTGATACTGGAGGTAATTTGCTGATTTTAGACAATTGTTTAACTTCAGGTATAGAAACGTTTGATTCTATAATTTGAATATCAGCTTTTTTCAACTGAATATTCAGGGCTTTATTCCCCATAACATCAGCTTCCTTCTCCAAACCGCTATCATCATTTACATTTACCTTGCCCTTCATTTGCAAAGTAGGTTTTACACGTCCTTGTTTTTGCTGTACAACATGCCAGGCTTCATGCGGTAAATGTTTTTCCTGTCCTGATGCAAGATGAATATCAGATCCTTGTGCATACGCATGGGCATTAAGTTGTTGAGGTTTATCAGAGTTGTAATGCACTTTGATATCATCCATAGAATGACCGGAAAGATTTTCTATCCCGGATTTTAGATTATTGGGTAAGCCAGTATTGTTTGCTTTTCTTTGTAGGAGAGAAGCAGGGCGATTGTCTTGTAAAGCAATTGCTTTGTTCTGAATGGGTTTTTCATTCAGACTATTCGCAACAGATTGTGTTGTGGCTTTTTCATAACTATTTTCCATATCGTATTAAAATATTGGGAACCCGTTATTAAATCTGTGAATTAGAGTTTTTTTCGTCTAATGCTTTGTCTGTATAAGTTTTCTTCGTTATAGGTTCGAGCTTCACAAATAGAGGTTCCAACTCTGTCAAATATTTTTGTGCTCTTTCACGTTCTGTTTTAAGGGATTCGAGTTTCTGGTTCAATGAGAATACAAGTTTGGCCGTTGGCATTCCTGATATAAAGCCCAGGAATCCAAGTGGCATCTTAAGGACATCTTCTACTTTCTTTATGCTTTGAGGGATTCCTGTTTGTATCTGATTATGAGCATGAAGTCCTTCAGATTCCGCCATTGTCAGAAGTTGCTTAGCCACTAAATTAGTATCTGGAGCATCGTGATTGCTTTGCAAAAATTCGTTGATAATTTCTATAAGACTTGGAAGATCTTTGGCTTTTTTGAAACCAGCATATTGAACAGGTAATGGAATAATTAAATGCTCTATCCCATTATATGGATCTTTTATTTTCTCTACTCTATTCCACGCTAGTGCAGCTTCCATAAACCGTGGTGATGGAATACCCATGCTTTTTAAATTTATAGCTGCAGGCAGCAGTTGTGCCGATTTTCCAACCGCTGCCTCATATCCCCATTCTATAGAACCAAGGTAAGTCTTTTGCATTGGACCATCCAGAATGATCGCCGCAGTTTCTGCAAGAAATTTTGAACCTCCATTTTTTGGGTGGTTTGGAGTATCTTCCAGTATCGCAGGTATTATCGTATTATTTTTTCTATAACCCGTTTGAGTTTTGTTTCCTTTATACCCATGAGACGGTAAGGTATCTTTTGGGTTGGGTGTATCGGAAAGTTTTTCTGGCAAAGCTTCATGACCTGAATGATAGTTTGCGAATCCATATGCTACTGGACTAGTCGTTTGTAGAAATTTCTTTTTCCCATAACCGAGTACTCCTTTTGTTTCTCCAAACGGAAGTTGATCTACTCTCCAACCCTTGTTTTCCCCTTCAAGAACCTGGCCTTTCATTAGTCCAAAGTCGCTGTCTTTTGTAGCATGCTTACCATCAACTGTATAAAGGTCTCTTTTTACTGTTTGAACAAGACCTATTCGTCCCTCAACTTTTTCATTGGGTTCAAATTTCAACTCGATATTTGCCCCCGATACAGGTGCCGTAGCAGGAATGATTCGGTACGGATCAGCAATAAATTTTCCATAATCTGTAGTTTGCTCGCTTTTTAATTGTCTTACAGAGCTACTTCCGTTATTATTTACTGTCTTAAGCGTATTGGGTTGCTTAATTTCTTTTTTCAACTGAATATTCAAGGCTTTATTCCCCATAACATCAGCTTCCTTCTCTAAACCGCTATCATCATTCACATTTACTTTGCCTTTCATTTGCAAAGTAGGTTTTACCCGTCCTTGTTTTTGCTGTACAACGTGCCAGGCTTCATGCGGTAAATGTTTTTCCTGTCCTGATGCAATATGAATATTAGATCCTTGTGCATAAGCATGAGCATTAAGTTGCTGTGGTTTATCAGAGTTATAATGAACCTTTACATCATCCATAGAATGACCGGAAAGATTTTCCATTCCGGATTTTAAATTATCGGGCAAACCAGTGTTGTTTGCTTTTCTTTGAACAGGAGTAAAAGAAGCTTGTTGCGTTATCCTTTTTTCAGCAAGTTTTTGTTGTACAACAGGATATTCCCGATTGTTTTTTAATTGCGCAGCAGTAGTCCCGCCACCATTATAGGCAGCAGTTACAGCTGTTTTATTTTCGGATATTTTTTCGTGTTGTTGAGTCATTTTCTTTTTATGTAGTTATGCCTGCGCCGCCGGAATCGGGATCTGGATCCTTGCGGAAATCTTTATAAAAACCTTTGTTCTTTGGTTCATCATCAGGAGTATGATATCCTTCTTCATCAGTATCGCTTTCATAATCGACTTTTTTCTTTTTCTCATATTTATGACTTTCATTGCATACTTTGCAAAAAGCCCTTA
Source organism: Flavobacterium sp. 90 (assembly GCF_004339525.1). Taxonomy (NCBI): domain Bacteria; kingdom Pseudomonadati; phylum Bacteroidota; class Flavobacteriia; order Flavobacteriales; family Flavobacteriaceae; genus Flavobacterium; species Flavobacterium sp. 90. Next base: position 4,967,785 of record NZ_SMGE01000001.1, read on the forward strand.
AACGATCCGGATCATTGTGATCTTCTCTTATTTCTTCATTAGTTGCACCTCTCGACTTCAAATTACGTTCTCGCGGCGCCCAAGTAGGATAATGGTCTAATGCCAAAGCCCGTTGTTCATGATCATTACCACTTTTACTGATAAAAGCATATCTGGTAAGTTCCAGCTTCTTGCTTCCTTTTTTGGTATAAGCAAGTGGACGTCTGCATCCGGGGCAAGTATAAACATCATCATAGTTACTATTGACATTTTCGCGTTTGTGAGCAGTATGTTTTATAACGTGTTCTGTAGTATCATTTGGGACATTAAATCTCTTTTGTTTTTTTGCTTGTGGAGGTACAAAATCACCGCTTCCATCGCCATCGTCGCTTTCCTCATCGCTTTCAGAATCTTTTCTTTTTCTTTTTTTACCACCTTTTAACTGCGCAACACCAGTATCAGAAATTGCATTTTCTTGTAGACTATTTTCTACATGTTCCTGCAGTTTTCTTTGTACAAGAGAATATTCGCGATTGTCTTTTAATTGAACCGTATTATTCTCTCGATTTGCATTTGCAGCAGTTAAAGCTGTTTTATTTTCCGATATTTTTTTATGTTGCTGCGTCATTTTCTTCTTTTTTGAATGATATAACTGCGTATTATTTCAGAATCTTAACTCGATTGAATGAAATTTGAAAAAGCATTACTATCGCCATTAAAAACATCATAATCATTAAGCTGACCATTTAGTTTATAACTTTGAGATTGTTGCCAGATTGTCCAGTTTGTCCAGACATTTGGTATTTTTAGCGTAGGATTATAATTGGCAATCCATAACGCATAACCCGCAAAAGAAGGATCAGTCAAATAAGCATTTGCCGTATTATTATCCGTATATATAAGAGGTTTTCGTCCTGTTTTTTGTTCTAATAAAGTTAAGAACTGCAACAAATTTGGCTGAATACTCGCTTTATTTACACCCGCATCAATACTGCTTTCTTCAAAGTCAACAATAGGAGGAAAGTCCGTATCTGAAAACTGTCCCATAACGCCCAAATAATTAGCAACTTGTTTGGAAGGATCATCATTGCAATGGTAAAAATGATACGCGCCACGTACATATCCTTTTGCCTGAATCGCTGGCCAGTTTGTCTTAAAACTCGAATCTGTATACGTAATTCCTTCAGTAGCTTTGCAGATTATAAAAGTAAGTTTGTCAACCTGCTTGTTTAAAAAATTGATTTCGTTGCCCTGATATCTCGAAATATCAATACCAAATACGCTGAAATTATTAGTTGTTGGAGTAGTCATTTTTTTATGGTTTTATTTTGTTAGTAGCTTTTGTTGATTTGGTTTTCAGATTAATTTTTATCGATCAGTATCCGGCTTATCTGCTTTCTGAAATTCGGTAACTTTTACAGCGCTAATACCACCTAAATAAGAAATAGCCGAACAATACGGATGATTATGAATCGTTGCTTTCAGATTCTGAAGAGTACGATCAAAATAAGGCAGTTTTACTTTTTTTCCTGTAATTAGTTTTTCTAAATATTCATTACGTAACGGATGTATTTTGAATAAAGGCTTTTGGGCTTCATAAAAAAAACTTTCATCATCGGCGATAAAAGAAATCTCGTCCCGGTTTACTTTTAGTTTCTTTGGATTATTTTTTAATAAATAAATAATTCGAAGCTCAATTTTACTAACCACTGATTCTATTGTTTCCTCTTTAGTTTGTATCATTAGATACACATTTTGACTCGTAATTAGAAAACCATTGAATAAAATCTGATCCTTTTTAGTAAAAAAATGCAGTGCCATTGCAATTATTGTATTGACATAACTGAGATCAAAATGTTTTCTCCAGTTCCCAATTTTAAGAGTCATTTTATAATAGTATAAAGTTTCCTCATCAGGAATAGTTTGAATTATGTTTTCATTCTTTTTCATAATGCGTCAATTCAGTTGAGTAACCTTCAGTGTTTTGTTCTCTTTTTTAAATTCACGTCTAATGCCTTCCAGCAAATCCTGACGGCTTACAATAGTTTCATTTTTTTGAATTGCTGCCAAAGCACAAAAGCGCAACACATTAATAATCGCACCGCCAGCCAGTTCATAGTTTTCGGCAATGTTCTCGATATCAATATCCGGATCAAGCTGACATTTTCCTGAGAATGCTTTTTCCCATAATAGAATCCTTTCTTCGGCGGTTGGCATTGTAAAATGAATCATCGATTGAAACCTTCTCGAGAAAGCTTCGTCCATATTTTCTTTTAAGTTAGATGCCAGAATAACAACGCCAGGAAAATCTTCAATTCTTTGTAATAAATATCCCGTTTGTTGATTTGCATGTCGGTCATTTGATGAGGTAGCACTCGTTCTTTTTCCAAAAAGCGCATCGGCTTCATCAAAAAATAAAATCCAGTCTTTGTGTTGAGCAACGTCAAATATCTTAGACAAGTTTTTTTCGGTTTCACCAATATATTTCGAGACAATCATCGAAAGATCAACCCTGTAAACTTCTCTGTTTGTGTTTTTTCCCAGTAAAGTTGCCGTAAGCGTTTTACCCGTTCCAGGAGGTCCGTAGAAAAGCGTTCGATAACCCGGTTTTATTTTATTCTCAAGACCCCATTCTTTCATAAGAGTTTCACCATGATTGAGCCACGCATTAATTTCCATAACCTGATTCATAACATGGTCTTCCAGAACCAAATCGTCCCAGTCCATATTGGTCGAAATTTGCTGCGCCGGAAACGAAACACTATGTTCAAGTTTGGGTAAAACACCTGTTATAAAATAGTGTAACCAACGTTCGTTAATCGAAATCACCTGATTCAAAACGGGCATATAAGATTCTGTAGATTCCAGAACCAAAACCTGTTCTTTTGCCAGAATATTTGCCGAACTCAGAATCTGTAGTATTTCGATTCGTAATTCAGGATTAACCGCCGTAATCAAAAAAGACAAAGTTTGACCAGTTGGTAAAAAACCGCTGTGATTTTTATTGACAACTCCGCCAAACTCAGTAAAACCACGATCATACATGGCATTTTTGCTAAAGAAAATATCCAGAACTTCAGGTTTAATCTGAGGCGCAAGAATCAGCGCAAGGCAAAGTCGCTCGTAGAGACTCAAATCCCATTCTATTATTTTTTTGTAATAAACGCTATCTTCAATATCAGTATCAGTTTCAGTTTCGGGCAACGGAATATCCTGCCAGCGATTTTCGTGACCTTCCTGAAGCAAATAGCTGCAAATAACCTGATCGATTACCCTTTGCAGCCAATCCATTTCATTATGCAAAACGATAATATCAGGATTAGTTTCCATAAGCGCCAAATAGTTTTTCTACATCGTCGAGATTAGCATCCACCCATTTAAAATACAACAAAGCCGTATTTGGATTTAACTCATTGCATTGCAGCATATCCAGATAAAAACCCTGAGCATTTTGCATTAGCATTTGAGTATTATAATCAATCTCATTATGGAAATTCGAATCAAAAAAAGAATCCGTCCATTCGCTCATATTATTTTCTTTGGCGATAAAATCACTAATAAAATAAGCCAGTTTTTCGTCCTGAACCACTAATTTTTTAGCCTTGAAATAAGCTGGTTTTCTTTTAGTTTCCCTGTGATAATATTCAATATCCTTCGATTGAATCGTTTTGGTATTATGATGTCCAAAAATATCAACCAGACCAAAATTTTCCGCTTCACATGCCAATTCCAGTTCCGCATTTGCTTCGCCCGCCGTAGCCAGAGTTGTGTTAGAAGCCGTAGCACTTTCCGTCACCACATAAAGTTCTCTGAAAGAGTATAAAGTCTGTGTTAGTTTTAGAATTAATTGTTGTTGGATTTCATTCCAATTATTAATTTTTATGGATTCCGGTTCTTCAGCCTTAAAAATGAAACTTCCCTTGTTTGCAAAAGCCAATATCTGTTTACTAAATTCAATCTGACCATCAATTGCCGCGTGTGCATGCGCTCGCCCCGAATATGGTTTTGAAATCCCGTCGCTAAAATTCCAATTAGAGGCATTCAACGCAATCACACCGCTTATATCAATATCCTGATGCGCTACAATAGCATTTCGATAAATGTTTCCTAAGAGAATTATTTCGCCATTTTTTATTTGGAAATAATCGCCCGGAAAAAGATTTTTATTCAAAGGTTTTGTAGGCAGAAATCCTCCTGTTTTAAGATAAAATTGTCTGTAAAAATTCTTGTAAGTGCGATCCATAACCTTAAAATTTATTGATTAAAGTCCACAGAAACACTATTGTAATAAGTGTTGCCCTTTGGACATAAACGCAAAAAAAGCAAACACGAATTTCACTAAGTTGCACAAAGCATATTGGTTAACTTAACATTGTGTAATTAAGTTCACGAATGAATTAATGTAAATTCGTGAAATTCGTGTTTGTAATGTATCTTAAGAAGCCAAAGCCGCTGCAGTTGCTGCCGCCAAACCAGATTGAAGCGATTGAAGCTTGATTTGTGCTTTGCTCAAATTAGTAGTTGCATAATTCAATTGTCTTGCAGTTTCATCATTTGCAATATTCGCTTTATCGTATGCAAGCTGAGAATTTTTGTAAGCATTGTACAACAAAGCTCTTATCGAACTATCAGTAACAGGTTGTAATGACAATGGTGCATCTATCGATTTTTCATCCGTTAAGGTCAGATACAACTTAGTCGCTTGTTTATTTTCTAACGTAATTGCAGCTTCAGATTCCAAAATAGAAGCTTCTGCAGCCAATGTTGATTTTAAAGCGATCAAAGTAAGTGCAACAGCATTATTTGCATCTGTTCCTGCTGTATTTATTCTTGAAATCAAATCATCAGAAATAAGCGGATTAAGCGCTTTCTTGCGAATAACAAGATTCGATAACTTATTGATAATCTCTACAGAATAAATCAGTTTGTTGATCAAATCGCTAATATTTTCCGCAACAAGCGAAGCATCGCCACTTGAAGCAGTCGTTTTGTTAAAAGCGTTTCTGGAGTTATAACCCAGGTCATAAGCGTTTTGAACAACCTGATCAATCAGGTTTTTATTGCTCAAAGCATGTGTACGATTGGCGTCTGCAACCAATAAATAACCTTGATATTTTGTTGCTTTTTCATTCAGCGAATTCACGATTATTTGTTGTTGCTGCACAATTGCTCCCGCGTCGATAACCTGATTTTTTAACGAATCCAGTTCTGCTTTTTTCTTTTCTGTGATCCCATATCTTTGCAATTTTGGACCAGAATGTAATATTTGAGTTTCCATGTGTTGTGGTTTTAATTAGTTGTTGTTAGAGTTTCTTTTGTAGAATAGGCAACCGGAGTAGTATTTTGCCAGTCAGAAAGACTGTTTGTATACTTGCTTTTACTAACTTCAGGACCATTATAGAAGGATAAAACCACCGGAATGTATTTTTTGTCTTCGATTAATGGATTCCCAAAATTATCAGTAGAAGTAGAGTCAATTTCAGCCACATGCGAAGTGCCTCTGTGGTGTTTAGCATTTGTATAATTGCCAGCAGGAATATTTTCGGCCAGGTTTAAATTGAAGAAAAAAGCATTTTTATTTTTAACCGGTTTAGGAGCGCTTTTTTCCGTTTCAGCCAATTCAGCTTTCAATTTTTTCAATTGGTCATTAGCAATATTCAATTTAGCTTTAGCTTCGTTTAGAGCATTTTTAAAATTGCTGTTTTTTTGTTTGGCTAAATCCTGATCTTTTGCAGATTTAGTTGCATCAGGAGTTACTTCACTTGCTCCGGAATTTATATTTTCGATTTCCTCGTTAAGAGCTTTAATTTCCTCTTCAACCGTTTTAATCTCTTCTTCAAGTTCCAGTGTTTCAATTTTAAATTCAAGCGTAGTCAAATCCTCATTTGTAGTCAATAAATCTTCAGGATAAGGCAATAAAAAACATCTGTATTCTAGTTCAGAAGCTTTTAAATCAGCTTCTCTTTCAACAGTGAAGTTTATTTTAGACAAGTCTTTAGATCCGCTTTCTCTTGAAATATTAATTGCGTCGGCATTATTCAAAGTATGTGTCAAAGCAAAAGTTTCAGACGGAGCAGACAGATATTCATCAAATGTGTTGATTTCTTTTTTGTAGTTTTCCGTAAAAATGATCAAAAGAAAAGCCACGTAATTTTGCCCCAATACTAAAGCTTGATTATCCGAATCCAACAATTCATTAAAACGAATATTTACAGAAGTCCCTATTTTTGACGAATCAGACGGAACAGCAATTCTTTTAAATTGAGAAGGATTTGTCAATAAATCTTCGGCAGTCGAAACATTGAAGAATGACTTTTTACTGTCTTTAACCAAGATGATATTATAGTTTTGAACTGGTTTATCTAAGCCCAGATTTTGAGTTTCTGTGTCTTTGTCTTTTGGCGAAAACGGACTTTTGTAATAATTAAAAGAAACCGTAAAATGACTTTTGGCTTCATCAAACGGAGCCGGAACATGGACATTTAAGTTCTGATTGAATTTTTCGTTATTAAATTCATACGCTTTTTTAGAAGCCTCATATTCAACCATACTACATTTTATTACACCTTCGGCAGCTCTTGTAGCAATACTAGCTTTAGATTTAGTGTCATTATCAGTTGTTAATACAGCCGTAATTGCAGTTAAATCAGTTGTAGTAACCTGCAATAAATTGTTTACAGAAGTATTTGTAAGTTTAGCTTCATCAGCAACTGTAGATGTTGCAACTTCTGCAATCGATGCAGAAGCTTCCATCGCATGTTGCGAAGTTTCCTCGGCATTATAAGCCGTTTTATTAATTAAATTATAAGCCTCAAAAGCCTGTTGGTAAATTTGAGTTCCATAATCTGCAGCATTAATAATACTGTAAATACTACCAATATCACTCGCTAAACGCACAATAGAATTTGATGCAATCTGAATGTTTGATGCGCAAACAGCCATATTAGTAACAGATTGTGTAGTATACGTTTTTTGTTGATTAGCAGATAATAACAAGTTGTCTGCCATGTTCTTATTCTTAACAACTACAGTATTTATAAGTTGTTTTTCCTTGTACATACTCGTTGTTGCTTCAAGTTTTTCCTCTGCAACAATTTCGGCTCCTTCGGCATAATAAAGCGTAAACATAGAAGCATTCAATTGTGTACTCAATTGTTTTTTGGTCATCTCCTGACTTTCTAATGAAGACAATACACTAGAATGTAGATTTTCATTGTAGCTGTTCATAATAGTTTTTTTTAGTTGATTAATTTATATTTCAAGATCGTATTCAAGGTTTTTTAATTTTTATTCTTTGATTTATTCTTTGCAATCGAAACGTAATCTTTGCCGATTCATATTATCCAACGGATTAAAATCCGTTGCTACAAAATAGTTCATTCCTCCGGAATTTTAGAAAGCGTTCCGCAGGAACAAACTATATTGTAGAGATGGATTTTAATCCATCATACACAATCAAAATCGCCAATCTTTGCGGAATCCCGCGTGTGATTTCTCCTCCGTCGAAATGACAAGATTAAGCTTATAAAATCCGTTTTAATCTGCGTCTTCGCAAAGCGAATCCGTGTCATCCGCGTTCAATATTTTCGCCAATCTTTGTCGATTCACATTGTCCAACGGATTAAAATCCGTTGCTACAAAATAGTTCATTCCTCCGGAATTTTATAAAGCGTTCCGAAGGAACAAACTATATTGTAGAGATGGATTTTAATCCATCATACGCAATCAAAATCGCCAATCTTTGTCGAGCTACTTGTGGAGATTTCTCGTTCCTCGAAATGACAAAAAATGTGTTAACACAAAATGCGCTAGCCAATCTTTGCGGAATCCCGCGTGTGATTTTTCCTCCGTCGAAATGACAAGATTAAGCCTATAAAATCCGTTTTAATCTGCGTCTTCGCAAAGCGAATCCGCGTCATCCGCGTTCAATATTGTCGCCAACGTTTAGATTAATAAGGCCACATCACGTGCAACGGCTTATCCATCCAATGGTATTTTATAATCGAAAAAGCAAAAGGAGATCTGTTAATCAACAAATCATACGCCCTTTTGTCAACTGTAAGTTCCCATTTATCCTCCTGTTCAACCAGAATTCCGTCACGAACAAGCCAGTTTCCGCGAAAACCTTCAATGGAGCAATCTCCAATATCCGGCCAATGCGAAATCGCAGCTTGTATCAAACCGTTTATTAATTGTTTTTCATTATCCGGTATTTCAATAAAATCCGGGACAGTATCTGTTAAAGGCAAACCGCACAAAACTTTATTTAGAGGCAAATAAACTTCCTCCGTTTCCTGCATTCCCGTGATTACATATTGTAGATATTGCACCGCTCGAACCTGATGTTCATTGCTTATAAACTTATTTTCGGCAACAAGATTTAAGCGTTCAAACAACATCGAGATATAATCATTCAGGAGTACGATTCCTGCATTTCTAACCGCGATGCCTTGTTTGAGGCTGGTTTTCGGGCTTTGTTTAGTTTTAATTAATTCCATTTTCGAGAGTATTTCAGTTTGTTTTAAAATAGGAGCTGATTGTTTTTCCGTTCTTAGAATTTCTTTGAAACCAAGTTGCAAAGCAGGCGGAAACTGATAGATATATTTTTCAAGATCAGTCAGAAAGCTTTTTTTAGAAATTCCTTTTTTGGCAACAACTTCCCAGATCAGTTCAGTCCAGATTTTATCAATCGCAATCAGTCTCCAATTGTCATTTGTGGCAGCTTTTAGAAGTTTTCGAAGCAAAAGATGCTGCATTTCTTTAGAAGCCAAACCTTTGATTGTAACCGAACCTAAAACATGATTGAATTTCTCCAGAATCCTCAAATACGATTCCCTATTTTTGTCCAGTTGACTTATCGCATTGCACAAATTATGAAAGCTAATATTTCGGCAAAGCCAATCCATTTGTGCCTCAGGAATAATTTCTTTCTGGAGTATTCTAAAGAAAATCTTAGGTTCTTTTACAATGATTACGTTCAGAATATCTTTGATTTCAATAGTTTTAGAAATAATAAAAGCCGAAGGAATTTGGCGTTCTATGATAATCGATGAAATCCATTCGTATTTTTCTTTCTCCGATAATTTCTCAATTTCAAACAGAATATTGTTGTTTAAAGATTCCAAAATTCCATTAGAAACCGTATAATCGGAAATACTATTATTTTCGAAAAAATGATCTAATTCTGATACTGAATTTGTGGCTTCAAAAGATTTTATTTCGTTTTGAAGTTGAAATTTTTCCTTCACAACATTATTCTTTAAATACGATTTCAGTTCTTTTTGAAGCAGTTTTTCAAATAAAACTTCATTGCCTTTATAAGCCGAATATTTTAAAATCGTTTTCCAGAAAAGCTCGTTTAATTCCTGAGCAATTTTGGTTTTTGAAACTGATTTTACATTTCGAATTATAGTTTCCGAAGTTTTCTGAATCCAATTCTTTTTCAGCGCATTTCCGTTTGCCAGGAAATACCGCAAGATGTTTTCGCTTTCCTTTCGATCTTGTTTTCGCAACAAAACAAATTCCGAATCAGTAAAATTCGTCGTCAATAATTGCGCTAATTCCACTTGATCTTGTTGCGATGTATTTTGAATAAGCAATGCAAGCGCAAGCGTATCAATAGATTTTGTATTCTTTAATTGATTTAGAAAAGTCTTTTTGATCGCAACGCCAAAAGATTTAATTCGTTTGGACTGAATTAGTTTTGCGATAAACTGAAAGTAATCATCGCGTCTTGTATCTGTAACTTTTTTGGACAATTGTACAATTATAGTTTCCAGAAATAAAGACGAGTTATGTTCCGGATGAAACAATATTTCCTGCATCCCAAGCAACAATAAATTATCTGTCATTAATTCTTCAGGAAAATCATATTGGTCTTTTTCGTTTAGAATTTCATAAACAACTTGTATCGTTTGTACGAGTTTTGTTTTTTTGTAATTGGCAGTTTTTACCAATAATTGCAGCATTTCACGGTTTAGAATCACCGGAAGTATTTTCTTCAAAACTTCTTTGTTTCCGTACGAAAGCATTACTTCAAAAGCCATTTTGGGATGCAGTAAAATAGTCTTGATTAATGATCTTTGCAAGTCAATAAAAAAGACACTTTTAGTAGCATTTTTTTGCAATTCAAGTTCCAGTTTTGCAACAAGATTCTTAAAGTGAATTGCTGGATAATTAGAATTATTGCTGTTTATTTCTTTACAATAAATAGCATTTAAGTTCGTATATATCGTTGCCGAATTATTGTTTTTTATCGTCGCAGGAATTTTAGCATTCGTAAACATTGCCAGTAAATGCTCGTGATTCAGATTGTTTCTTTTGCTTAATTCTTTAATACAAAAAAGCAGAAATGTAGCATTGTCGGCATTTTTATTTTTGATGAGAAAAAGAATGCCAATTTCCCATAAAGCTTTGCTATTTGTTTTTAATTTAAAAGTCTGACTCAGCTTATTCAAATAAATTACAGATTCCATATGAAGCAGCGATGGAGTAGAATCCAATCTCGAAAAAAGTATTTGTATCGAAGTTTCGTTCAAATCCTGAAGCAATAAAACAAGCAAACTTTCATCCTTTAAAACGGGATGAATCAACGCATTAAATTTGGTTTTGTTTTCATTATGTAAGGCAACAATCAATTCGTTTAGATTGTTTTTGTCCGCTTTAAATCTTCGATCGCTTTTATTTTTTAGCAATTGTTCTAGAACATTCCAGTAATTTGTGTTCGTTTCAGGTTTATAATTTTCGCTTTTTTGCGTTTCATATTCCTGAGTTAGTATTTTAAGACAAGCAATAAAATTGTTGTTCTGAGATGTTTTATCAGAGAGTTTTACAATCGTGTTTTCGATCAAAAGAATAAGTTCCGCGTAAGCGATATTATAATGATTTGCCATTTGCAGAATACTGCTTTTCATGAACGCCAATTTATTGAAAAGAGTTCCGCGTTCCAGCAGCAAAAAGTTCAGAATAAAGAACCACAAGTTCTTTTTGAAACTTGCCGTACTAGTCTGAATAATAGTTTCTTTGACCTGAATATTAGTCATAATCGAGCTAAACTCAATAATAGATCCGCTATTATTGGGTTCAAGCGCCGCAATTATTTTGGTTATATTTTTCTCGTCAAATTGCCATGAAATTCGTTTTCTGACTTCTTCGTGCGTCATTCCTGTTTCCTTGATAATCGCAATAACTTCGGTAAGATTATTTTGGAGTAATTCTGCCATAATTTGGTTTACAGAACCCTCTTTGTTTTGGTAATTCCACGGTAAATAACCTTCGAGCAAAAAGACCATAAGATTCTCCAGAATCGATTTTTCTTTGTTGTAAACCGCGATTCCATTTTGCTTCTGACTGTTTTGATACAGAATTAATTCGGCTATTTTTTCTCTTAATAAATTACTTATTTTTCGACTCAAATCAAATTCCAAGTCACTATAATCGCAAGAACCAAGATCAAGTTCCAGCGTTTCGATTCGCCAGCTTTGTTCCGGCGGACACAATTCAGTAAATATATTGGCAACTTCTCTGGGCAAAGAAATTTTGCTCCAGGTACTCAAACGTTCCTGAAGCCTGTAACTTTCCCTTTTTTGGTCAAAAGTTGTGTCCCACTTTAGACTCGATACAATATGGCTATTTATTTCTTCCATTTTTTGTTTCTAAAATTTGGGTTAAACTATTGATCAAATTCACCGCATAAAATTCTTGATTTAAAGGCTTTACAATTTGCGGATTATCTTGTTGTGTATCAGATGAATTGTTAGGCGTTTTGAAAGTCAAACACTCGTGCCAATTGCTATAAACTGACGTGAAAGTTTCTAATTGGTAAAGGCTCACAAACAAACATTCGTATTTTATACTTGTTGGAAAGCTGATATTGAGAAACTGTTTTAAACGTTTTTTGAATTCAGACTTTTTAAATTCAGGAATAAAATCAGGAAGCAATACAATTGCATTTTTCTTAAAAAGCGTGTCATTGATTGTAATTGTTCCGTTTCCGGAAATAACCGTAATCTTAAATAAATAATCTGATGAACTATTTTTTATATAATCGCTGTCAATGACGGTTTGAGACTCATCGGGAATTAAAGCATATTTTTCGTTCGAAAATTCCAAATAACCTTTTGCAACTTGAATATCAAGAACCGTTTGACTTGTTGTAGCTAGAATATAATTTACATTAGCAATCGATTGGTAATCTGTATTTTGAATGCTATAAAAAGTATTGTCGCTTTGTTTTACGATTTCGAGATGATATTTTAATTTACTTAAAAGAATTGCCGTTTCGATAAAAATACTACCGTTTCTTTTTTCTTTAAACCAATAAGCTTTCTGTATTGTTTTACTAACAGTCAATTTATTTTCAATAGATTTTGCCGAAGTTTCAATTTGAGTTGAAATAAAATTATAATAGATATTTTTTAATCCAAATAAAAGATTCAGCTTTAACTCAAATCCCGAAAAATTAATGAAATCACTTTTATGTAGTTTTTCTTTTTGATTAAGATGATTCGATTTGAATATAAAATCATTAGTATTCTCATTGATATAGTCAAAATGCTCTTTTTTAATCGTTCCCAAATTCAAATCAATATTTTGATTATTGATCGTCAATATTTTTGAAGCACTTAGAAAATTGTAGCCTTTTAGTCGGTTATAAGACAATAAATCAAGGTTTTGCAAATACAAACTTTTCACGATTATCTGATCTTTTTTCTTATTTCCGGTATAAATTGTGCCATCGATAATTGTGTCGATAACCTTTGGTGCTTCGCCGTGTCTGGCAAGCAAATGATCCAGTAATTTATTGCGTCGGTCGAAGTTTATATCTTCTTCTTCCATGATTTTCATCATCCCAAAAATGTAGGCATTATAAGGGTCTTGCTGATATTCGAACCAGCTTTTTTCTTTCATTTCCTTTTTAGTTTCTTCGCTAGAACTGAAATCAAACGCCGTATTATTTTTTAATAAAGGTTTGATATGAGGAACATTATACAAAGATTGATAAAAATAACTTGGCGAAAACATTTTGTACGGAACCGGATATTCTAAATGCTTTTGTTCGAATTTATCTTTTAAGGCATAAAAACTATCATTGTCCGAAGGCGCTCCACAAACCGAATTATTGAACGAAAATAACTTTGAAAGATTTGCTAATTGCGAAAACTGATTCGCCAAAACCTGATCAAATAAGGTCAAATATCCTTTTAATTGACGTGATTGTGCTACTTGAATTGGCGCCGAATCGTCTTCGATTTTGTCGTCACCAATACCATATTGCTGCGGAAATGTATTTTGTATAGAATAATAACTATTGATATCTCTAAAACTACTTTTTGGCAATTTTATAGCCGGTTTATTGTTTAAACTTGTTGCCGTTTCCTGATATTTGATCGTATCAATTTGTATTGGAATAAAATTATCAACAGGCACATCTTTTCCGTTAGTGGTTAATATTAGTTTATTCTCTTTATAAGATTTCAAAATATCTATAGATAATATTTGACTTATTGTCGATTGCAGCGACGGAATCATGGTGTTATTCTGAAAAAACTGTAATCCCGAAATTGAAATAATTCCGCTGACAGACTCAATTACCGGAATTAAATCAAGGGCTCTTAAAGTGTCTTTTTTATCGACCAAAGTATCGTTCAAAATCCAGCCATTTTTAAGATACGGACCATCATATATTTCGGCAGAATCATACCCATCTGCTTTTAAAGAATCATAACTAAGCTGTTCTATTTTCGGAAATATATAAGCGCGAATTTTATTTTGAAGCTCCAATAAAACGGCGTGTTCGTCGACTTCACTTTCAAGTTCTATTTTGCCTGAAATCAAATATTTTTGAGCTTGAAGCGCAATAGGTATATTAAAAAGCTCTCCAATGTTGCGGCTTTGATTAAGATAATAATAAGCAGATTTGCAAATTTTATTAAGTTTAAGCGCATCTGTAATCTCCGGATTTACATATAAATAAACTTGATAAACCCGATTAAATTGCGGGAGATTATTGTTGTAAGTTATTATCGCAACGTTATAAACATCGTTGACACCATCGATGAGATATTTTTTGTAATCATTAATAGTATAAGGCGCAGTAGTCAGGATTTTGTACGGTAAATAAAACTGATTTTCGATTTCTAATTTTCCGTTAGAATCCGTTAAAATATCCGAAATTGGGAAATCTGTACAATATCCTAATTCGGTAAGAGCATAACAAAGCTGATCCAGAATTGTCATTCCGGGATCACTTGGGTTAAAGTTTGTCCACTCGTTGCCAATATGCTTTTGGATATAATCAATAGCCTCGTCTTTCAGGAAACTAAAATCCTGATGCGGCGGAAGCTGTACTTTCGTTATTTGATTAATTGTATCCATTATACCTGAAAAATAAAATTATGGCTTGGCGCCGAAACTAAAAGTGTCGCTTGTCCGTAAGGTGCCAAAGTTCTTTTTTTTGTTTTTAAATTGGTTTGCTGTCCTGTTTTCGAATTGATATAATAGCTTGAAAATGTAACACTGTCAACTGCTGCAATTCCTTCAATATTTTGAATAAATGTGCTCACTTTGGCATTAATAAGTGGTTGTCCAATTTCAATCTGAGAAGGACAATTGGAGATCCACGGCGATAAATATTTCTTCAACGCAAGATTAACAGCATTACTCATAGGAGTTTTTTGGTAACCGCTTTTAATTGAAAATGTCGCATTAATAGTAACATATTCGAGATTAAAATTGGAAACTTTCAGGTTTGTAAATGGCGATGAATTGGCGTTTAAATATTTTAATATCTGAATTTCAAGCTCATTTGTCACCAACGGAATAAAGGCATTTGAATCAGTATCTGACGCTATTTTTTTGACCAAATAAACATTTGTACTGTTGTCGTTATTTTTTGTTACTACTTTTGAATAATAAACCGGATCAAATTTTTGAGCAATCAAAGTATAATAATCTGATGGAGTGCTTGCTCTGTTTTTAGTTCGGATTGTATTGCTGACTCTTTTATTTCTATCGACTTTATCTTCGGCGCCTTTTCCTCCATAAGATGCAAAAGGCTGGATTATTGTGCCAATTTCCGGAATCTTGATTTCTGGTTTCGTGATTACATTTGCATCAATTTGCGGACTTTGTGTATCAGTCAAAAACGTCGTTCCGGTTCTTTGTACAATAAATCCGTTGGTTTGCATAAACGTGGTTTTAGAGTACGATTTAAGATTGCCAATTGCCGCAATAGAAATCCAGTTTTTGGTTCCCGGCATTATCGTATTGTTATTATTGCAATCTGCCGGAATCGGAATTTCTATTATTCCTGAACATCTAAAATTGCTCGTTTGATCTGATAGTAGCGAAATTGGCTTCCAGCCTTCGTCACTTAAATAATAACAGAAAATACCATTATGATTGGTAAGTACCGTTGAATTTCTGGCCAGTTCAAAATAAAGATTTAAAGTGCTGTTTGAAACTAAATTGTCCAATTCTATAAATAATGCTCCGGTGTGATCGAAAGACGGATAAAGCGGAAAACCATTTTCGACATCATTTTGAGAGCTGGTAATAATTCCCGTGTTGAATAAGTTAGTTTCGGTTTGGTCAATTGTAGCGCTATCAAATATGGTATAATTTGAAAATGGAGTATAAATAAAATATTGCAGCGGATAATCTACTGCCGTACCATCAAGTTTGTAAGTTACAGTAGCTTTATAAATGGCCGAAAAGGTCTGTATTTTTGGCGCAAACGGAACATTGGCCGAAACGATAAAATCTGTTACTTCGGTATCTTTTGCTATTGCAAGTTTATTACCATTTTGCAAGGCAATACTAGCTACAACATTTGCATACAATTCAGATCCAAAACCATAACTCGGATTCGATAATGTCATTTTTATAAATCCCGAAGAACTTTCTTCCGTAAATTTTAAAGGTTCTTTTTGAATATTTGGATCAGGTATCAGATTTTTAGCAGCGGTTTGTGCAGCACTTATATCTGTTGCTGTATTTAAATCTATATTTGAATCAGAATTTGGAACTGCATTTGGATTTGGAACTGGTTTATAATACACATAATAACTGCTTGATGTATTAAGAACCGGATTGATACTATTTGAAGTTGGAGGATCGAATAAATAAACAGGTCGAGGAACTGTATCAATAGACACGAAAACTTTGTCGACATCACTGCTTTTAATTTTTGTCATTTTAAGACCTTGCCACGTTTTCTCCTGCATGATATTAAAATCCGCAGTAAAACTGGTATTTCTGAACTCATTTACAACCACAACAGCTTGCTCTTTTTTAGGTAAAACACTTCTCAGTGCTCTTCCAAGTATTGTGTCTTCCGTTTTTTTAATAGGATGCAAATAATCATTGTATTGTTTGTAATAAACCTCAAAATTTGCAGGTCTTTTATCCCAATCTATTTCGATAATAAAGCTGTCCAGAGGTTTACTCAATATTTCATTATTTCCGATAATAAAATTGGCATTCACTAACGGAATTGGTCCAAAAGGAGGATACGGAATTTTTGTACTTAATTCGCCATAATCATTATACAATTGAAATGTTTTGACTCCTGTTACTTTTAATGCAATAGTCAGCGTCTTAATTTTAGGAGGTTCCTGCGGATTAGGAACGTTCTGAAATAAGATCTTCATCATTGGCCAATCACTTTTTAAACCATCAGGACTAATTAAAAAAGGTTCAATCGCTTCTACCGTTGGATCAAGATCGATTGTGATAGTAGCAACAGTATTTTGTGTTGCAGGATCGATTGTGAAATTTTTAGACTGTAAATTCAGTTTTAACCAATCTTTTTGGGTACTTAAAAAATAACTTGCTTCCTCCAGTGTTTTTAAATCTAACGGCTGATCAAATTCCAGCGTTAGTGTCACCGTTCTTTGACCTTCGCGCAATAATAACATTGGTGAAGCAAACGCAATTCCAATTAGAGAAGGATTTATAGTAGTTTTTAAAGTAGAATCATCTGCTCCAAAAGTTTCCCAACTAATTACCTTATTTTCCGAATCTAATTGAATACTTGTTGGATTAACTATCGTTTGTAAATTATAAGATGCATTATTTTTGTCGTGACAAGAAAGCGTATGTACACTTGTAATCGTTGCAGGATTTAGATTTACAGTTTTTTGAGAAGCAAACAAAATAGGATTTTTTTGCGCATCGACTCCGGCATTAAACAGCGTTCCTGTAGGCAAAGTATAAAGCTGTGTTGGTTTTGCAAGCGTTGCGCACAAAAATGTATGATCTGCAATAGCAGGTAATTTTTTTTGTTTTAGAATATCTTTATAATAAAAATCAAGATGTTTCTCAGAAAGTCCATTCAATTGATCTTGTTGAACTTTTAGAGTATTTACAAAAGAGCGTAGGAGAACAGTATCCGGAAAATACCCTTTTTTAAGGCTTAATTTCTTAAATTCTTTTGAAGCATGATGTATTATCGTTTCTAAAAACTGAAACAATCGATCGCCAATTTTGGTTAGAATATCCAGACTAAAAGATGTTATTGAAGCTATTTCCTGTGAAATTCCCTGTTCCCTTTCAAACCCAAAAACTTGCCAGAAAGGCATCTTGTCTTTATTGATAAACCAGATGTTTTTATCAAAAGAATTAAATTCCTGAATAGGAGCAGGAACAATAAATAGACCATCGACAGACAATCTATACAAATATTCTCTAAAGGATTGAATTGCCCAAAAGTCAACGCTTAATCTGGTTTTTACTTCTTGCAAAATATACGTTTTAAGATCGTACATTTCAGTATTACTAAGCATATAATGCGTCCAGCGTTCTATGATTTTATAAATCGCCGTAATACGATCAAACAATTTATTTAAAGCACTTGAATCCGGATTTCCTCCGTTTTCATTTTTAACTAAACGTTCAATTTCGTTACAGCTGTTTTTATAGTCAGAGTAGAGATTTTTGTAGTTTGCTTTTGAAATTGAAGCCATCAAAAAAACTGGATCTTTTAGCAAAAACGGGCTCCAGTTTCCATCAACTGTATTACTGTCATTATAGAAATTGATCAATTTGCTGAACTCTGTCAGAAAGTACAACCAATCTTGCTCTGTTCTTCCATCTATCAAATACGGATGAGGAACGAGTGCTTCGTTGAGAGATTTTATGGCGCTATTTTGATCAATTAAAATCATTTTTTACGATCTAAGTTTGTTCCTTCTTTCAAATAAAATGGGAACACATAATTGTGTCTTGTGTTGGTTTGAGAATAGATATAAGTAATCAATATTTCTATTTTTCCGTTTAATACATCAGTCGAAGCCACTTTTACGTCTTGTACCAAAATTCTTGGTTCGTAACGTAATAATGCAAACTTGATGGTTTCTATAATTTCGCCTTTCAGCGTATTATCAATTTTTCTAAACATAAATTGCTGTATTCCAGAGCCAAATTCAGCTTCGAGAGTACGCTCGCCTTTGCGGGTATTTAGAATCACATTGATAGATTCGTTAATATTGGTTTCATTAGCAGATAAACTCAGCTGATGATTATCGACAGAGAAAGACACAGGAAATGCCCATCCTGAACCCAAAAAAGCCGTGTTTTTATGTTCTGTATTATTATCCACCTATCATTACATTAAATGCTCCAAGGACAATTGATCCTCCATGAGCGGTTGAATCGCCAATTCTTGCGGCTGGCATGCCGCATATCATAACCGACGATGATCCTTTTATAATAGAATCCGGCGGTCCCACACAAACCAACATATCGCCAACTCTGGCTGCCGGTAATCCCACGATCAAAACAGTTGGCGCACCCGGACCAACAATTGGCCCGCCCACATGTGGTATTGGTGGTACACCCGGAGTAATCATCGGGCATTGGTGAAAGTCTGTAAGTCTTGCTGCTGGAGGCATAATTTTTAATTGTTAGTTGTTAGTTGTTTAATCGTAATTATCGCTTCTTGTTTCCTATAAATCTTGCATCTATTTTCTTACATCTTATCGACACAGTAACCACAATCTTGTCATTTCGACCAGAGGGAGAAATCACACACGAAACTCCGTTGCTATAATCGCCAATCTTTGTCGAGCTACTAGTGTGATTTCTCCCTTCGGTCGAAATGACAAAAAATGCGTTGACCAATCTTTGTCGAGCTACTAGCGCCTTCGACTTCGCTCAGGATGACAAAAAATGCGATTACTACCATGTAAACTATTGTCTATAGACTATTGTTTACAATCTATTTCAACAGCTTTGTCAAAGTTTTAAACTTTGACAAAGCTTAATAATCAAATCAAACATCTAAGATCTTGCATCTATAATCTTGCATCTATAATCTTGCATCTATAATCTTGCTTCTATTTTCTATAATCTTTCTTCTAACAAACAATCAATTTATCATCACCATCGCACCCTTCAAAGTCAATTGCATTCCTCCCGAAACCTGTGCCATTTGTCCGCCTTGAGCGCTGTATTGCATGTCTGCGTTTTCTTTGATGTTCAAGCCTTTTATTGCGACGTCTCCGGCGCTTGATTGTATTGAAACACCTTGATTTCCTTTTATGGTAACATTTTGATTTGCTGAGATATTGATGTTTTTTTGGCTTGACAAATCAATACCATCGCTTGACATTACGATACTGTTACTGTTTTCATCCTTAATCGTGATTTTCTTGTCTTCATCACTGATTATGATGGTATTTTTATTGGGCGTTGCTACGGTCCATATTTTCTTTTCATCATCAAATTGCACCGAAATTCCTGATTTGGAAACGATGGCTTTTATCGAATTTTTCTCATTTGGATCTAATCCTGTAAACGGTTTTATGGTTGTGCTGCTATAGAGGCTTCCCAGAATTATTGGATAACGTGGATCTTCGTTTATGAATCCCAGAATAACTTCGTCTCCAACTTCAGGCATGAAGAAAGCTCCGGCACCGCTTGTTGAATAAAAATTCGTCAATCTTGCCCAGATTCCTGCACCATTTGGATCTAATAATGGAACATCGACTAAAACCCGATATTGAGAATCGGGATCTTCGTACATCTTTTTTACGGTTCCGTTCAAGAGACCTTTTGCTCCGGGAAGTAACCCAGAAGCTGGTGGTGCCATAACATCAGGTTCTTCGGTAAACCAAAAGGGTGAAAGTCCAAGTGTAACTTCTGAAACCCAGTTTCCTTGTGACAAATCGTGTACAACTCCACCAATTAGGTAATCGCCATTGAATCTGTCTCCAAGACCGGCGAAGGTCATGTATTTTCCGGGATCGATTAAGTTTGTACCTTGAAATTTGGCTTCCCCCATTATTTTAGAATATTCACTTTTAATAATTTGTGCTTTTGACCAATTGGTTAAATCGGCAGATTCTATAGGAGCCGAAGTCAGCAATTGATAGCTTTCAAGGCCAACGACTTCGGATAGTTTTTTTGTGGTTAAATTTCCGGTTCCTGTAACATCCGGTGCGGCTTTACCATTTACTACGGCTTGGGTTTTAAAATCCCAACTGTTTGCGGTAACGCTTCCTAATTGTGTTACGGCGTTTAATTTGGCATTAAACTCTAATAAAGTATCTCCATAAGTTACAGTAAGTACTGATGTTGTGGTTTTACCCGGAGGAAACACAGAAATTTTTCCGTTTAGAGTTGTTACGATCAAGCCATTTGATTCGGCTAGAGCCAAAATAAAATCCCAATCTGTAACATAATATTGTACTTGTTCCGGCCACGTTGTACTTGTAGCGGTTACATCTGAACTCAATCCTGAATAATTTCCTATGATGGTTGATATAATATCGCTGTCTTTTTGTTTGGAATAGGTGAGGCTTTTTCGGCCTACAATCATTTTTATGGCATTGTCGCGACATTCAACTTCTAATGCTGATCCTACTAAATTGTCAATACGAAGTGTCTGACTCATAATAATACCGGAGAAAACAACGGCGTTAGTGTTATCATAACCTGCTTCTATACTAATGGTTGCGCCCGGCACAAAAATAGACGATGAGCTCGCATCAAACTTTCCTGTATTAGCTTCTCCGTCCAGAATTGTCACTTTTGCAGAAGCGATTCGGTTGACTTTTTTTTCGATATGAACAGAAAGCACACTTAGTTCATCAGCTATTGCCGTACCATTAACTTTGACAACGAATGTTGCAATTCCGCCACTTTTTATTTCGGTTGAAGCACTCATGAATTAGAAGTATTTATTGGTGGAAATATTAATTTGTCGATACCATTTAGGTTTCGAAATTTGTTGAGTTTATTAAATTCCGCAACTTGTATGTATAATGAATCATCATTCCAGATTTTCTGGCACAATTGCGGCAAAGACATTCCCTCAGAAACGGTGACGATATGTGTCAAATCCGGAGATTCCGGAGCATCAGTTCTGGTTACCGTTTTTGGAGAAATATAGCGGCTAAAAGACAATGATAATTTGGCTCTCAGTGGACTTCCGTCTGGTTTAAAAAGGGTATAGGAGGTATCGATAGAATCGAGAACTCCGTTGAATGTGATATTTTGACCCCATTGTATTTTTACAAAATTTGGACGATGTATTTTACCATTAAAGGTGTAAATAATCGTTTCTAAAGCTGTTATTTCTTTGGACATATCGATACGTTTTGCATCTACGATACCGGTACAGTCTATCACCATTTCAAAACTTAATTTATCGCTTGGTGTACTTTTGTACTTTTGCGATGCCGAGCTTGTTGCCGGAGCTTGCTGCTCGTTGTATTCTATACTTTTTTGTATTTTGATATTATCGGGATTAATCATGAAAGAATAGGGATTTCCGGAGAATTTATTCTGAAATTCTTCGTCGGTATATCCCGTTATTTTCATTAATTCTAAACTTGCCATTGTTTTATTCTTTTAAGTTTTAAGATTTTTTCAAAACCTATTAGGTTTGGCTGCGAAAATATTTTTTCACTCATATTTGCTTCGCCGGTTCGCTATCGATCGGGTTGCAGATCTAGCAGATTTTTTTTAATCCTTTAATCTGTGTAACAAAAAATGTTTTTTAATCTTTTAAATCCTGTAATCTGTGGCAAAAAGTTCTCTCGCAGATTTTGCAGATCGAGCAGATTTTTTTTAATCCTTTTAATTCTTTAATCTGTGGCTTTAGCGTTTATAGCTGTTTTCCTGATTTTTCTCGGCAATTAATCTTTTGCATTCTTCAAGTAATTGTTTTCTTAAGATTGATAGTTCTCTTTCTTTGGCTACAGCCGAATTTTTGGCATTTGTAGTTACAATTTCTGTTTTGATAATCAGTTCTCTTATTTCGATTGGCATAATTGTTTATGTAAAAAGTTTATCAAATTTTGTATCCTTAGAAATATTAAAATAGGTATAGGCAAGTTCAATAGATTCAATAGCAATATTGCTTTCCTGAGAGTTTAGGTCAGAAACGGCATATTTTACCGGATAAGCATTATTAAAAGTCCATTGCATGCATACAACACCTGAGGCATTGAGCAATCTTAAGATCACATTTTTTGGCTGGATTGGGTTTGATAATCCCTGATCGATGCAGTTGGCACACCAATTTACCAACTGAGATCCTGCAGGCACCATGGCTCTTTTTAGCACTAAGTTTTGACTGTTAGAAATAGTTGGGAGGCGATATTTAAATCTATTTTCGCCTCCACAAACAATTTCTTCAACGCTTAATTCTTTAGAAATTCCGGATACCTCTTTGAAAGCCGCATCTACACCCGCAAATGAGAGTGTAAAATAAAAGCTAACGGGATAATCGTTACTTACCGCCATTTTTTATGATCAGTTGTTCATGTGCAATTTCTATCGTGTCTACCGCAACTTCGTTACCATCAGATTTTAAATCTGTACTGGTAATTTTTGTTGGCCAGGCATTGTTTAATGTCCATTGCATGGTTACACCGCCTTTTTCGTCTAATAATTTTATCAGAACGGTTCTTCTTTTAATCGTGTTCATCGTAACTTGCTTATGCCAATCCCAGAAAGAATTGTCATTTACAAAGATTCCTCGTTTCATCGTTACGTTTCCGTATTTGGTAATCCCCGGCATTTTCTCTACAGAAAATAGCGGACTATTACTTTTGCGATATTCTATAATTTGATTTTCGACATCCATTCCTGTAACTTCCTGAAAAGCTACTTTTGTTAATTCAGTTCCAAGATCTACTTCGAATCTAAACTTTGGCATGGGCCATGTTGCGCCTTGTACGCTTCCGTCATCTGTTGCCATATTATTTTATTTTTAAATTAAAAATTTACTTAATTGAATTTTTATTTGATTAACTAGAAGTTGCCATTTGCTGTTGAAATGTCAGAACGATAAATTCAGCAGGATGAACAACGGCTACTTTTACAGTTACATTCATAAAACCGTTTAAAAGGTCATCAGCAGTCATTGTAGAACCCAATCCGCAGGCAACAGAAAAAGCGTCAGAAGCGCTGGCTCCCTGCAAACCTCCTTGTTTCCAGATCGAACTTAAAAAACTACTAATCATAGAGATTACAGCTTCCCAGGTGTTTTTGTCATTTGGCTGAAATACATATGCCTGAGCTGCCAGTTTACAAGATTGCTCCAGGAATATCATTGTTCTGCGTACCGGAATATATCTCCAGTCCTGACTGTTTCCGTCTAATGTTCTTGATCCCCAGATTAAAATTCCTAAACCGTTAAAGGTTCTGATCGCATTGATCGATTTACCGGAAACAGCATCAACGTTTAAATTGCCTTGCTGACTCTCAGAAATAGAAATTGGCAATGATGAAACACCAACAATTGAAGTATTTGCAGGAGCTTCCCACGGACCAATTGCATTGTCTACAGTAGTAATAACACCAGCCATAGCACCACTTGGAGGCAGAATATTAGCATCTGATAAAATATGTTTTATCATCAGCGAATAAGTTTGACTTGCAATCAAAAGCGCATTATTGTTTTGTGTCACCGTCAAGGTACTCGCCGGATTTTGAATACCGGCAATAATCGTAGCAACAGCCGGATTAGGTGCACTTGCAGGATTAAGGATAGCCTCTAATTGTTTTACATCGCCACCAAATAAATTAGTGTAGTCAATATCAGAATTTTGCATTACCGTAGTTCCTATAAAAGGATAATAAGCCATTCCGTAATTTAAGCCATTAGAACCAGTGTTCATTCTGAAATTTGAAATATCCTGCGTGTACAAAATTGGGTCAGGATCGTCGCCTCCAATAATATCAAACAAACACATTGCTGTTTGCATATTCGTAGACTGAAGAAGCATTGCCTGCATTAGCGTTCCATTGTTTTCTAAACTTAACAAGGTCGCTTCAGGGCAAATGTACATTGTTGGTTCCTGTTCGTTTAGCAATATCGAAAGACCATTTGTCAAGTCATTCAATTGCACATTTGGGTTCACAACAGGAATCCCCGGAGTTGCCCCTTTTCCAGACGAAGGGCCATAAGAACCCACAGAAACAATATAAGCATCTCCACCGCCATTTTCATAAAAAAGCCTTACGCTATTGTATAAATAATAAACCGTGTTAGGATCTGGAACTATTGAATAGTAAGTTCCTGCAATCAGCATATAATCTCCCCTTAAAGGTTGACTTTTTTCTGCTACTAAATAGTATTCAGGGCTGTATTGCTTTGCCGGACTTGCAGGAGCAGGTGGATCCGGTAAACAGAAAAAAGCCTGAAAATCAGCAAATGATGTGATTTTTACCGCCTTATTCGTATACGATTTTCCTTCGTAAGAGGCCTGAGGTGTGTACCCTATAAATGCTGGTACGGCTGTAGCAACTGCAACAACTGAATTGGGAAAAGCATTTAATTCTTGAATGTAAACACCAGGAGTTTGGATGGTAGATAAATTCATTGATTTTAGTTTTTAATGTTCATTTTTAATAGTTTTTTATAGATAGATATACATTGGTGATGCGACCTGATTTTGGTCGTTATTTTCGATTATTCCTATTCTGGAAACATCCGGAACAGGCAGTCCTTTTATAATTACTTTGGGTTTTGTATTCGTTTGATTGGTTGAAGATGAGCTGCTTATTAAGTCAAATTTGTACTTCGGTTTTTCGCTTAGCGTGATATAGGTTTTATTCGAAGTAAACAACAATGCCGATTCTCCGGTTGGAATTGTTACGGTTTTCGGACCATCAAATTGTATGTTTTCTTTTTCAGTAATCGAAGGATTATTTAGCGAGACGGCATTTTTATTGATAAAATAATATTGCCATTGTGTTGCTCTTGCTGTAAAGTTTATTTCAAAAAGGACAGAATTACTCGTGTTTTGTTCCTTTAAGATATCTTCGAAATAAATTTTTAAATGACCAAAATTGGATGGTATCAGTTTAGTTTCGAAGGTTTGATTCAGCGTAATTTTGCCATTTTCGTTGATGTTTTTAGGATCCTGACTAGAATAATTAATAGCTCCCAGCAAATTAATGGGTAATGTGGTAAAGAGAATGAAATTGGGATTACTGCATTTGATATCAAACTCAAAAAAATCTTGATCTGTACTTTTAGAAATATAATCTAATAAGTCTGATAATGATGATTTTGTATTAGAATATAAGTCAAATCCATTTGAAACAGGATTCATTCTAAAGCCGAACTTTTTTAATATAATATCAGTTTTATGATTCGGAATAAAGTGAAGACAATTGCATTTTCCATTATCAAAAAAAGTATGATAAGCCGCAGTGCCAAAGATCTTTATGTAATTACTCTGTATCATTTTCCAATAGTATTGCTGGTGTTTTTTACAGACGGTATAATTTCCATGATTTCGTGACCCTGAACTTTTATCAGCTTCATTTTGTAAATAATCGAAGGCTGATATTTTGCCGCCATAGCAGTCCACAAACTGTGCATTTGGTGGTAAGAGATTTTTTCATATTCGAATTCTAATCTGCTCAGACCATCCGGAATAGTAGAAGAGGACGAAGCATCGAGATAATTATTAATCTGAAAGAAGACAATAATGGCATCCAGAAATTTTAACGATTCCGTATAATCGTCAAAGTTGCTGCTGATTAATAAGTCAATGTTGTATTTTTCTGTTGGATTGAAATTAGAATAACTTCCGTCTTCTAATTTTTTATTTCTAATGTAAAAAGGCTGGTTGGTTTCTTTTTCGATATTAATTAAAGATAAAACGACTTTATTCTGATTTATTTTTGGCAAAGTTCCACTTGGTTCAATAAGATAATTCAGGACCGTTTTGTCTTCATCCAAACCAAATTGGTTTTTTAAAAACTGTCCGAGCAAATTTTTCGTAAATTGAAGTGATTGATTGATCATCTTGTCTAATTCTTTATTGATTTGGGGATTATAGGGAAATAAATTACCTATAACTATTGTAAAAGTAGTTGAGAATTAGATTTGTACAGAAAAATACTAATATACTTTTCGTGTACATAATCAAAAGATATTTGATGCTTTTGTAGACAAAATATAGACAGAAAACGTTTTTTGTAGACAAAAAATATTTTGTCTATTTATGACGTAGACAATTAATTTCTTCGGTTTTACGGATTTCCACATTTTTGTAATTATGATTGCGTTTATGATTGCGTTTATGATTGCGTTTATGATTGCGTATGATGGATTAAAATCCATCTCTACAATATATGCCGTTCCTGCGGAACTCGTTTGTAAAATTCCGGAGGAATGAATTATTTTGTAGCAACGGATTTTAATCCGTTGAAAATGGTGTGAGAATTTAAGAAACAGTTCTCAGATACGAGATAATGTCTTGTTCTTTTTTAAGGGTCAATTTTTTTTTCAGGCGGTATTTGTGAGTTCGTACGCTTTCCTGATTGATTCCAAGGAGATTTGTGATGTCGTTATTGCTCATATTCATTTTGATGTAGCAACAATATTTTAAATCTTTGGAGCTTAGCGAAGGATGTTTTTTGGCTAGAGCCAAAAGAAAATTTGGATTTGATTGTTCGAAATAAATTTTAAAATCATCCCAGAGTTTTTTATCGTTTGCGACTGTTTTTATAGAGTTTACAATCGACATTAATTCTATTCTGGTGCTGTCATCAACATTAGGATAAAGGTAGGAGATACGTTCTTTTACCTTTAAAAGTATTTCAACTTTTTGATCAAGTTCCATTACATAATGGCTTAATTTATTGGAGTTATTCTTTTGAAATGCTGCTTCGACAAACGATGTTGGAATAGTACTTCTTGTTTCCCCTTTTTTGAGTAAAAAAATAGATCGGATTCTATAAATTAAATATTCGGAATTATTTAGATGGTTATTAGAATACGTAAAAACGATACAATTTTTTGACCAGCACAAAGATTCACATTCGTCGTTTTTTGTTAAACAGAGAATTGGAATATCATTTTTGCAGGAATTAAAATTTGGATCATTTATAATGGATTGGTTTTTTTTGAAACATAAAAAAATCAGATCGGGATTTAAGGATTCTGCGGTACGATTTAAATCTGCGGCTCTTGAGACAGAAACAGTCGAAATAGTAAAGTCTATTATGGTCGACAAAATATGTAATACTTTGGTTAAAACCATAGTATCATCACATCCAATCAATATTGTTTTCTTTTCAAGCATTTTTTCTGGGGAGTATTTTTTTGCCTGGTTGTTGTGTTTTAATCTGTTTTAAAATTATATATCTTTTGACTACAGAATAGAAAATATGCCACAGAATGGTTTTTTCCTGTCATGAAATCGAATTTTGTACGAGATATTTCTTTTTGAAAAAAGAGTTGTTAATCGATTCATTTTAAAGAGAAATGGTTTTATCAAAAAACAAGATAAAAGAGCTCAGAAAGGCTTGTAAAAGGAGTTTGATTTTTTATTTTGAAGTGTAAATTTATAAAATAATTACAATATAATAATCAGTAATAGTACCTATTTTTTCAGTATATTCTTATTTTAACGATTCGTTTACATAAAAAAAGAGATTCCTCAATATTGAAGAATCTCTTTTTATTAGGTATGAAATGACTTTTATTTATCAGCCACTTTTTTAAATCTCATCATTGGTACGTCTTTCATCAACAAATTTAGCTTACCGTCTTTGTCAATAGAATAAGAATCTATTTTTCTGATCATTTGTGTAAAAACCTGTTCACCGCCACCATCGCAATAC
This sequence comes from Flavobacterium sp. 90, assembly GCF_004339525.1. Taxonomy (NCBI): domain Bacteria; kingdom Pseudomonadati; phylum Bacteroidota; class Flavobacteriia; order Flavobacteriales; family Flavobacteriaceae; genus Flavobacterium; species Flavobacterium sp. 90. Next base: position 4,995,859 of record NZ_SMGE01000001.1, read on the forward strand.
ATCAATGTAGCCGGACCTTGCTCGCCAAAGCTAAGAGCATTTCCTTTTAAAGTATAAGGAGCACTGTAACCGTTGCAACCAGCATTTCCGAAAACCTGACCTTTACTTTCGTCAAATTTTATAAATGGTTTTTTTTGAGGAAACAGACCATCAAAAGCAATACGCGGACCAGAAATATATTCTAATTCCCAAGTTGTATTGAAAAGATCAGAAGAGCTTGTGGTATTCTTCATCGTTGTACAAGAATTAAATGATAATGCTAAAACAGCAACAAAAAGTAGGATGTAATTTTTCATAAAAAACGATTTTAGAACATAAATTTAATAATTATTAATAGAATTTACATCATAAAATGGGCGAATTTTTAATTATTGGTGTTTCTTTTCTTATTTAATTAAAGAAGGTTTAGTCCCTACGGGACATCTCTAAAATAGGAACGACATTGTGTTTTACCAACATTTAATCTCTACGAGATACTCCGTTAGGAATTATACATTTATGGTTTGATATTCTATTTCTACCAATATTTAAATCTACCAACATTTAATCCGTGCGGATTACTCCGTTAGGAGTTACATATTGGTAGAAATAAAATTATCCCATCCAGAAAAAATGTCCCGTAGGGACTACACATTATCATTAAAATATTAAAAAAACATCCAAAAACAACAAACTATTCCCCAATCTTTCTTCTATAATCTTGCTTCTCCAAGTCTTAAACCGGCAAATTCTTCTCAAAAGCCGCACCAAAAGAGAAAAACGAATCCGTACTTCCAACGCCTTCAATTTGGTGAATTTGCTCGTATAGAATTTTACGAAGCTCTTCATTATTGAAAGAAACGATTTTGATGAATAAAGCATATTTACCAGAAACCCAATGACATTCTATGACTTCGGGGATTTCTTTTAGTTTTTCGGCAATAGAATAGGAGTAGCGTGCTTCTTTAGTAACGATTCCGGTGTAGGTAATCGTTTCAAAGCCAAGTTCTTTAGCATTTAGTTTGACGCCAAAACCTGTAATTACACCGGCTTCTTGTAATTTTTTGACCCTTAAATGCACCAGTGAATTTGATATATTCAATTCTTTAGCAAGATCAGAAAACGGTATTCTCCCATTCTCACTAAGTTTTTGCATGATTTCTCGATCTAAATAGTCAGTATTTTCATTCTTCTTGATACTCGCCATAACCTGTGTTTGTTTATAGATTCTACAATTTTGACAATTCTACTGTTAAAACTTGATTTTAAAATGTCAAAATTACAAAAAAAACCTTCTAAAATGTCTAGGTGTCAATAATCGTATTCTTGAGATGTTATATTAACAGTATAATATATAGATTTGTGTCATAATAACATTATTTTAAGATAGCCAAACATGAATAAAGATCAATTACTTACGAAACTATGGGAGCAATATGCTGATATTACTCCATCTGCAAAAAAAATACAGGAATTATTAGAAGATAAAGGCGAAGAAATCCAGAATGACCATATTGCGATTCGTACTTTCAATGACAAACGTGTAAATATTGAGGTATTAGAAAAACCTTTTATAAATGTTGGTTATGAGGCAAAAGGCGAATATAATTTTGAAACTAAAAAATTATACGCAAAGCATTATGAGCATGCTACAGATAAAAGCGCTCCAAGAATTTTTATTTCGGAGTTAGAATTAGAAAAATGTTCTGCTGAATTGCAGGAAACAGTACAGAATATTTTGAACAGTTGTGATCAAAATGTATTCAACGATCCTGAATTGGTTTTAAGCGGATCTGTTTGGAAAGGAAACTCTCAAAAAATTTACAAATCATTATTAGAGGAATCTGAATATGCTGCGTGGATGTATGTTTACGGTTTTAGAGCAAATCACTTCACTATAAATACTAATGCTTTAAAAGGATTTAAAACATTAGAAGAATTAAATAATTTCTTAGAAGAAAGCGGTTGGAAATTAAACGCTTCCGGAGGAAAAATCAAAGGAACTCCAGAGCAATTATTGGAACAATCAAGCACATTGGCAGATTTATATGTAGTAGATTTTGAAGAAGGAGCGGTAGAAATTCCTTCTTGCTATTATGAATTTGCGCTTCGTTACCCAATGGCAAACGGAGAATTGTACCAAGGATTTGTAGCATCATCTGCTGATAAAATTTTTGAAAGTACAGATGTAAAGTTGCAGGAAACTAAATAATAATAATAATACTCGTTTGGCGCAAATATTTTAACAAATAGTCTCGATAGTTATCGGGACTATGTGTTAAAAAAATTTTTGATTTTTTCGCAAACGATTGAGAAATACAAAATAATAAATAAAAAAAGGTCGGAATGACAAAAACAGAATTAGGATTCGGAATTAAAGAAGCTTTAGACCAATTAGGAATAAAGGATATTAATGAAGGAACTTCAACAGGATTAAACAATTTTTCGAATGGTGAAATTTTAGAGAGTTATTCTCCGGTTGATGGAGCATTAATTGGAAAAATTAAAACTTCGACTGCTGCAGATTATAAAAAAGTAATGGAATCGGCAACTGCTGCTTTCAAACAATTCAGAGTAATGCCAGCGCCACAACGTGGAGAAATTGTACGTCAGTTTGGAGAAAAATTACGCCAAAACAAAGAAGCTTTAGGAAAACTGGTTTCTTATGAAATGGGTAAATCATTGCAGGAAGGTTATGGAGAAGTTCAGGAAATGATCGATATCTGTGATTTTGCAGTTGGACTTTCGCGTCAGCTTCACGGATTAACGATGCACTCAGAGCGTCCAGGACACAGAATGTACGAACAATATCATCCGTTGGGAGTTGTTGGAATCATTTCCGCATTCAACTTTCCGGTTGCAGTTTGGGCTTGGAATACCGCTTTGGCTTGGATTTGCGGAGATGTTTGCGTTTGGAAACCTTCTGAAAAAACACCTCTTTGCGGAATTGCCTGCCAGAATATTATTGCCGAAGTTATCAAAGAAAACAACCTTCCGGAAGGAATTTCATGCTTAGTCAATGGCGATTATAAAATTGGAGAGTTGTTGACAAGCGACAAACGTGTTCCATTAATTTCGGCTACAGGTTCTACAAGAATGGGTAAAATTGTTGCGCAGGTAGTTGCGGGACGTTTAGGAAATTCATTATTAGAATTGGGCGGAAACAACGCAATTATTGTAACGCCGGATGCAGATATTAAAATGACTGTTATTGGTGCCGTTTTTGGAGCCGTAGGAACAGCAGGACAAAGATGTACATCGACGCGTCGTTTGATCATTCACGAAAGTATTTATGATAAAGTGAGAGATGCAATTGTTTCTGCCTACAAACAATTACGCATTGGAAATCCATTAGACGAAAAAAATCACGTTGGTCCGCTTATCGATAAACATGCTGTCGAAATGTACAATCAGGCTTTAGAAAAAGTAGTTGCCGAAGGAGGAAAAATCCTTGTTGAAGGCGGAGTACTTTCTGGAGAAGGATACGAAAGTGGTTGCTACGTAAAACCTGCAATTGCAGAAGCTGATAACACATTTGAAATCGTACAACACGAAACTTTTGCCCCAGTATTGTACTTATTAAAATATTCAGGAACTGTAGAAGATGCCATCGCAATCCAAAACGGCGTTGCCCAAGGATTATCATCGGCAATTATGACCAATAATTTAAGAGAAGCCGAGTTATTCTTGTCTGTTACAGGATCTGATTGTGGTATTGCCAATGTAAATATTGGAACCTCAGGCGCTGAAATTGGAGGTGCTTTTGGTGGAGAAAAAGAAACAGGCGGAGGGAGAGAATCCGGATCTGATGCCTGGAAAGTTTACATGCGTAGACAAACCAATACAATTAATTACACGACTAGTTTGCCACTAGCTCAAGGAATTAAATTTGACTTGTAAGCCGAATTAGAACTAAAGCTTACACCCAAAAGTCATAAAATTAGAATACCCAATTTATTTAGTCAGTGATTTACCGCCATTGACTAAATAAATTGTTTGCCTATGAATAAATAAAAAACAAAAAAAAAGAAAATTTTAACTAACTAAAAACCATTACCAGAATGAAAAAACTACTAGTTAGGAAGCTAAATTTGCTTCCTTTACTGCTATGTCTATGGTTGCCAAGCATCAACTTCGCACAAGCACAAAAGACAATTTCAGGAAAAGTTACAGATGATAAAAACAACACATTGCCAGGTGTTAGTATCTCTATCAAAGACTCAAAGTACAATGCAGCAACAGACATCGACGGAAATTATACGCTGGTATATTCCTCAAGTCTCGTAGATCCCGTTATCGTTTTTTCTTATATGGGTTTCATAGGAAAAAGTGAAGCCGTAAATAACCGCACCCAATTTGATGTGGTTATGCAGGAAGAAACCAATAAATTAAATGAAGTAGTAATTATAGGTTACGGATCTCAGAAAAAAAGTAACGTTACCGGAGCTATTTCTACCGTTAAAAAAGAAAGTCTTGAAACCAGAGCCACAACAAGTCCGGCCGAGGCACTTCAAGGTTTAGTTGCAGGGGTAAACGTGCAAAAAAGCGGTGGTGTAGCAGGAGCTTCTGTAAGTGTCAAAATTCGTGGAGTTAACACTTTTGGAGCGACAGAACCACTTTATATAATTGACGGATTTCAAGGATCTATTAATACCATCAATCCAACCAATATAGAATCTATGGAGGTTCTTAAAGATGGTGCTGCAGCTGCAATTTACGGATCTGTAGCCGCTAATGGTGTAATTATCGTAACCACTAAAAACGGTCAGAAAGAAGGCGTAAAAGTTGATTTCAGCTCCTTTTTAAGCATTACAAATCCATCAAAAATATTAGACTTATTAGACGCTGACGGATATCGCACGGTTAATAAAAGAATGTATGATGAATATAATAAATATGCCACTACGCCAAAACCGCTTCCAGCTTATATTACAGCGCCATCTGACGTAAATACAGATTGGCAGGATGAAGTTTTCCGTTCTGGATTTACTCAAAATTACGGTTTAGGAGTTCAGGGAAGACAAGGTGATTTTAAATTTGCTTTATACGGTAATTTAGTAAAGCAAAAAGGAATCGTAATTGACAACCAATTTGGGCAACAAACAGCGAGCGCAAGAATTAGTTTCAAAAAATCTATTTTTGATGTTGATGGAAAAATGGCGTACATCGGAACACAAAATGCATTGCCAAACTTTCAGTTAAAAGAAGTCTATACAATGGCGCCTTTGGTTCCGGTTTATGATGCAACACAACCTTATGGTTACGGATTGGCAGACAAAAATGGTTTACCGGCCGCAACAAATCCAGTTGCCGAAGAACATTTTAGAAAAAGCAATGACGTAGGACAGGATTTAACAGCAAATATTGCCATTACAACAAATATTGCGCCTTGGATAAAATACAAATTAGCGTATTCTTACCGTGTGAAAAATAACCAGCAAATGGCTCATTTTCCACCATTTATTGCAAATCCAAAAGAAGTTCATCTTTATCCAATGCAAAGCGAATTGAGAACAACATGGAACGAGCAAATTTTAGACAATATTATCACAATCGATAAAACATTTGGTAAACATGTTTTTGGATTAATGCTTGGTAATACTTTTAACAGTCAATCTTCAAACTGGAATCAAGTTAGTGTTGAAGGTAAAACAACGGACTATACGGTAGAAAATGGACAATTAGTTTCAATCGATCGTCCGTCTGGATTTCTTGATCCTGGTTTTGAAACTATTGGAGCAGGAAGAGGCGGAACATATACTGCAGACGGTTCAAAATTTCAATACAATCGTGTCTCTTTCTTCGGAAGGTTAAATTACTCGTATAATGATCGTTACTTACTTCAAGTGACCGTTAGAAAAGATGGTTCTTCTAAATTTGGAGAAGACAGCCGTTGGGGAACATTCCCATCTGTAGCTTTAGGATGGAAAATCGAGCAAGAAGATTTCTTTCCAAAAGATATGATACTTTCTACATTAAAATTACGTGCAAGCTGGGGACAATTGGGTAACGAAGCAGCATTAGGATATTACTCAGCAAATACCTTGATTAAAACCGGAAACACTTTAGGTAACGGTTATGTACAAGGAATTGGAAGCAATCCGTGGCCGGGAAGTATTGCAACAGCATTAGAAAACAGAAACCTACAATGGGAAACGACAGATTCTAAGAATATTGGACTTGATTATACCCTTTTGAAAGGAAAAATAAGCGGTTCGATGAACTATTATCATAATGTAACAGATAATTTATTGATTACTAAAAAACTGGCTCCATCTGCCGGAATCGATGATCCAATTCTTAACGTAGGTAAAATTAGCAATAGCGGATTTGAATTTGAAGTAAACTATCGCGATCAGGTTAACGAATTTAAATATAATGCAGGTTTAAACTTTACGACACTTAAAAATAAAGTGGTAGAATTGGCAAACGAAGGACAAACTATTTACGGAGAAGGATTGAAATACGGAGACGAACACTTTCCGACTCAAGCTCGCGTAGGAAGCCCAATTAGCGGATTTTATTTGTATAAAACAGATGGTATTTTCCAAAATGCACAAGAAGTTGCAGCTCACAACAAAAACGGCGTTTTATTACAGCCAAATGCACAACCTGGAGATATTCGTTTCAAAGATTTGAACAATGACGGCGTTATCGACGAAAAAGACAAAGAATATGCAGGAACAGGATTACCAAAATTAGAAGTAAATCTTAGTTTAGGAGCAAGTTATAAAGGTTTCGATTTCTCAGCTTTGATTGGAAGCGGTTGGGGTAATAAATTATACAACGGAAACAGATATTTCTACGAATCTATGAATTCAGGAACCAATATGCTGGCTTCGACATTAAATTCATGGACACCGGAAAACCACAGTAATATACCACGTGCAGTATTGCAGGATCCAAACGGAAACAGCCGCGAATCAGACCGTTTTCTTGAAAGTGGAGATTTTATTAGAATGCGCCAATTGCAATTGGGATATACTATTCCGAGCAAAATGTTAGGTAAAGCAAAAATCGACAAACTTAGATTTTATGTAAGTGTCGAAAACTTGTTTACCATCACCAATTATTCAGGTATAGATCCTGAATTCTCACGTGCTTCAGTAGTAGACACAGGTGTTGACCGTTTTGTTTATCCATTTACAAGATCATTTGTAACTGGAGTTCAGTATATATTTTAATACGATTTAAAAAAGACATTATCATGAAAAAGATATTTTTATTATTATCCGCAATAGGTCTGTTCACCATCACAAGTTGTAGTGATTATTTGGACCAACAATCTCCGGATCAACTTACTTCAGGTAATTTCTGGAGAAATAAAGCCGATGCTGAATCTGCTTTAGCATCAACTTATTCTCAATTAGAATGTGCCGTTGACGAATGGGCTTTCGCCGAAGTAAAATGGCCGGTTGAAGCATATCGTGAAGACATTAACGAATTAGGAAGCGACGCCTTAAACTACCAAAACTGGGTAGAACTTTCGACATTTACTTATACAAACGGAAACAGTCAATTTACCAGCTATTGGAAAATTAATTACAGAGGAATCAGTAATGCCAATCAGGTTATTGACAAATTGCCACAAGTTCCGGCAGCAACATTAACCGATTCAGATCGCAAACAAATTGAAGCCGAAGCTCGTTTTTTACGTGCTTATTACCACATGAAATTGCTTTTGAACTGGGATCAGATTTATATTAGAAATAAATATGTGACCAAAGAAAGTGATCTGAATGTTCCGTTGGCAACACGTGCAGCAGCTTGGGATTTTATTACAAGCGAATTTAAGGCTGTAGCCGATGTACTTCCTGCAAAACAATCTGCAGACAAGACAGGACGTGCAACAAGCGGAGCAGCAAACAGTTATTTAGGATTTGCGTATTTGACAAGAGCTTATGAAGAAACTGCTCAAAAACAAGCTTTCTTAAACGAAGCATTAACGGCGCTTAACAAAGTACAAGGATATGAGTTAGTGAAAGATTATGTTTCTATGTTTGACGGAACTACAAAAAACACGAAAGAATCTATTTTCGAATTGCAGTTTTCAGAAACTACAGCAAATGGAGCATTCTATCGCAACGCACTTCACTATTGGATGGCAGCATCTGAACTTGGAGGTTGGGACGAAATTTTGCCAAGTGCAATGCTTGTAAACGAATTCAAAAAAGAAGGAAAAATTGCAACTACAGGAAATTATGATACACGTTTTTACAGCACAATTTTCTTCAAAGATCCTTATTTCAATGATCCAAATAATCCATTGGTATTAGGAACAACTTATGACGAAAAATTTGGCGGTACAGACAAACCGGTTTACCGCAGATACATTCCAAGTACACAGGAAAAAATGAATCAGGAATTTACAGCAATCAACATTCCATTGATGCGTTATGCAAATGTATTATTGATGCAAGCCGAAGTTCTAAACGAATTAGGACGTTCTGCAGAAGCGATTCCGTATATTGACAAAGTTCGCGCAAGAGCAGATATGCCTGGAATGACGGGAACAACAACTGCCGAAGTAAGAGCACAAATCGAGCACGAAAGAATCATAGAATTTCCATTAGAAAACTATCGTTTTTATGATTTACGCCGTTGGGGAAAAACAAAAGCAGCACTTGACGCCGTTGGGCGTACAGGTTTTGATACATCAAAAAATAGCTTTTACCCAATTCCTTTAACCGAATTACAAACGAAATAATCAGTAAAAAAAGAATTCAATTAAAGTTTTTTTCGCCACGAATTCCACGAATCTACACTAATCTCTTAAGTTGATTATTTTTAAAATAACTCGTGATAATTTGTGGAATTTGTGGCGAACTTTTTTCTAAAAATAATTAGCATAATGAAACATTTAGTATGTTGTACCTAAATAAAGAGCACACCATAAAAACAACATCACTAAAAAAAGAATTCAATTAAAGTTTTTTTGCCACGAATTCCACGAATTTCCGCTAATTTATTAAGTTGATTATTTTTAAAATAATTCGTAATAATTTATGGAATTCGTGGCGAACTTTTTTCTAAAAATAATTAACATAATGAAACATTTAGTATGTTATACCTAAATAAAGAGCACACCATAAAAACAACATCACTAAAAAAAGAATTCAATTAAAGTTTTTTTGCCACGAATTCCACGAATTTCCGCTAATTTATTAAGTTGATTATTTTTAAAATAATTCGTGATAATTTGTGGAATTCGTGGCGAACTTTTTTCTAAAAGTATTTAACGTAAAGAAACATTTAGTATATTATATCTAAATAAAAACACACCATAAAAACAAAATAACATGGGCAAAAAGAAAATATTTTTTATTCTTGCATCCCTTTTTATACTGCAAAATTGCTGGTCTCAAAAGAGTTTTCCAAACTTAGAATCCGCCAAAAACAGTATCAATTACAAAGGAAACCCAACAAATGCAACCGACAGGAAATCATTGGCATTTTCAGATAAAGGCGCATGGTTTGCCTTCGGATTTTTAGAACAATCAGAAGTTCAGGCAGGATTTTCGGGACCATTTTTAATGACAGAACAAAACGGCGTTTGGTTAAGTCCATCGTTTGTTTCGCTAAAGCTAAAGAATGAAAACCAACAAGAAGCCATCAACTGGAAAAGTGCATTAGTTGCTCAAAACAGCTACAACAGCCATTTAGAGCAAGAATTTAAAAATGAAAAACTAACGGTAAAACAACAATTAGTTTTTTTATCAGGACATTCGGTATTACAAAAAACAAGCATTACCAATACATCAGGAAAGACGATAACATTATTTCCTTCGTATGAATCGAATATTTTTCTGGATGATTTACAATTATCGAAAGAAGGAAATGCATTAAAAATCGTTTCCACGAAAAGTACAGCGACCGGTTATATTCAGTTTTTGAAAAGTAATCCCGAATTTGAAATTTCAAAACAAGGATATAAAGCACAAACAGAAAAACTGGTTTTAAAACCAAACGAAACCAAAGAAATTGTAGTTGCACAAACGTTTATTTTTGCTCAGTATTCGTGGAAAAACGAAAATGAAACAATTGCAAAAACAGCATTTAATACGCTATTAAACAACACACAAAAAGAAAAAGAAAAGCAATTGGCACAATTAATTGCCAGAAAGAAAAGCATTTACAAAGACGCTATTTATTCTGATTTAGTGGCAAAATTAGTATTGACATTACAAAACAATACAAGAATTCCCGCAGAAGGATTAAAACACGGCGGACTTTTTCCGAGTTATAATTACGAATGGTTTCATGGATTTTGGGCTTGGGACAGTTGGAAACACGCCGTTGCTGTAGCCAATTATGATTCGGAATTAGCGAAAAATCAAATGCGCGCTTTATTTGATTATCAGGAACCAAACGGATTTATTCCGGATTGTATTTACAGAAATAATCTTCTGGAAGAAAACAATTACCGAAACACTAAAGCACCGCTTGCAGCTTGGGCAATCTGGAAAATTTATGAGAAAACAAAAGACGTTAATTTCATAAAAGAGTTTTATCCAAAGCTAAAATTATATCACAATTGGTGGTACAAAGAGCGCGATCATGACCAAGATGGTTTATGTGAATTTGGCTCAACAGACGGAACCGTAATCGCTGCAAAATGGGAAAGCGGAATGGACAACGCCGTTCGTTTTGATGATAGTAAAATCCTGAAAAATGGAGAAAAAGCCTATTCATTAGATCAGGAAAGTGTTGATTTGAATTCGTTTTTATATGCTGAGAAAAATTATCTGAATAAAATGGCAGAGGTTTTAAAATTAACCGAAGAAGCTAAAAAATGGAAAGACGAAAGCGTAACTTTAAAAGCTAAAATTCAAACCCAATTTTGGGACGCCGGAACAGGTTGGTTTTACGACACAACAATTGACGGAAAAACATTGATAAAAGCAATGGGATGTGAAGGATATTTGCCAATTTGGGCAGAAGTTGCAACAGCAGAACAAGCCAAAGCAGCAAAAGCAAATATGTTGGATACAAGTTCCCTAAACACATTTGTTCCGTTACCAACATTGGCAGCAAATCATCCTAAATTTAAACCCGAAGGCGGATATTGGAGAGGACCGGTTTGGTTAGATCAAAGCTACTTTGGAATAAACGGTTTAGAGAAATACGGATACACAAAAGAAGCAAACGAATTAGCACACAAACTAATCTATAATGCCGAAGGAGTTTTGGACAAAGGCACATCAATAAGAGAAAACTATCAGCCAATTACCGGAAAAGGATTAGAAGCCTTTAGTTTTAGCTGGTCAGCGTCTCATTATTTAATGCTGCTTTTAGAGGATAAATAGTTAGATAGAATTTGGTGTAATCCCTACGGGATATTTTTACTTCGGGGGATTTCGGTTTTTTACCAACATTTAAATCCTAAAGGATTATCTCTGATTAGTCATATTATTTGGGAATATTTTAGACTAAATGGTATTCCTAAAATAAAATATCTCGTAGAGATTAAATATTGGTAACCAACAATTGAGTGTTAGTATATTGTCCCGTAGGGACTACACCAAATCAGCAACTGAAATTATTTATCTAAATTTGATTAACACAACAACATTACAAAATATGTTCAACCAAAATATATCGCTTACAAAAATAGTATTAACGGGATTGCTTATTGCAAGTTGCAATTCGGTGCCTGTTTTTGCTCAAAGCAAAAAAGCTACAGTTACAGAAAAGAAAGATCCACAGCGTTTTTTCTCAAAGCCGGATTTAATGCAAATTGGCGTTTATTATTATCCGGAACAATGGCCGAGAGAACAATGGGAACGCGATTTAAAAAACATTAAAAAACTCGGATTTGAGTTTACGCATTTTGCTGAATTTGCCTGGACTTTTATGGAACCTGAAGAAGGTAAATATGACTTTAAATGGCTGGATGATGCTTTGGCTATAGCCGAAAAACAAGGATTAAAAGTAATTCTTTGTACGCCAACGCCAACTCCGCCAGCTTGGATGGGAGAGAAGTATCCTGAGATTTATTTAGTCGATGCAAACGGTCGTCGCAGAGAACACGGAAACAGAGCAAATCAGTCTGTTTCGAATGAAAAATACAGAGAGTTTGTAGAAAAAATTGTTACAGAACTCGGAAAAAGATATGGTAAAAACAAAAACATTATGGGCTGGCAAGTGGATAACGAGCCAGGCGCGCCAGATGATTTTAGTCCGTCTGCACAAAAAGGATTTCAAAAATGGCTTAAAGCCAAATATGGAACGATCGAAAATTTGAATAAAGAATGGGTTGCAAGTTTCTGGAGCATTCGATATAACAATTTCGAGCAAATCGCAATTCCAAATGCTGAGCTTTATTCAGAAGACAAATTGAGTCCGCATGCGGTTTTAGATTTCAAAAGATATACGGCAGATTCTCAGGCAGAATATCTGAATTTACAAGCAGAAACCCTTCGTAAATATGTTGATCCAAAACAATGGATTACAACAAATTACACGAATGTAGTTTATGGTACAGATCCAAGAAGAACGGACAAAATGGATTTTGCAACCTACACAATGTATCCCGTAAGTGGAAGAAATACTCTGGGAGGTCAGAATTTTAGAATGGGACAACCTAATAAAATTTCAGAAGCCAATGATTATTACAGATCTATAAACGGCGTTACCGGCGTTATGGAAATGCAACCGGGACAAGTAAACTGGGCAAGCATAAACCCGCAATTGCTTCCGGGAACGGTTCATATGTGGATTTCTCAAGCTTTTGGCGGAGGTTGTTCTTTTACATGCACGTATAGATACAGACATCCGTTGGGAAGCAGCGAAATGTATCACGACGGAATCGTAGGAACTGACGGAGTAACTTTATCACAAGGCGGAAAAGAGTTTGTACAATCAATCGAAGACATGAAATTGCTTCGTAAAGAATACAATCCAAAAGCGGTTATTCCGGAGAATCTTTCGAAAAGAAAAACAGGATTTTTATGGAGTCATGAAAACTTATGGGATTTAGAAAACCAAAAACAAACGGAGTTTTGGAATACATGGAGACATAGAAATACATACACATCGGCAATAAAATCAACTGGTGCGCCAATGGATTTTATTACAGAAGAAGATGATTTTTCTGCTTATCCGTTTATTGTCGCTCCGGCTTATCAATTAATCGATCAGAAATTAATCGACAAATGGACAAAATATGTTGAGAATGGCGGAAACTTAATTCTTTCTTGCCGCACGGGTCAAAAAGACAAAAACGGGCATTTTTTTGAGGCTAATTGGAGCGCTCCAATCGTGCCTTTAATTGGAGCTGATGTAGAATTCTTTGATATGCTTGTAGAAGATGTAAACGGAACAGTAAAAACCGGAACGAATACGTACAAATGGAATTCGTGGGCTGATGTTTTAAATCCAAAACAAGGTACAGAAGTTTTAGCAACTTATGCGGATCAGTTTTATAAAGGAAAAGCAGCAGCAATTACCCGAAAATTAGGAAAAGGAACAATAACCTATATTGGCGCTGAAAGCAAAGACGGAAACTTAGAAAGAGAAGTTGTAAGAACAATTTACGAACGTGCAAAAGTTGCGATCGAAGACTTGCCAAGAGGTGTATATGTAGAATGGAGAGACGGTTTTTATGTAGGCGTAAACTACACAAATGAGCCTGTAAACTTACCAATTCCGCAAGGAAGTAAAATTTTGGTAGGACAAAATCCATTACAACCGGCACAAGCAATTATTTGGAAATAGAAGTTTGACGTAAAGTGAAAGTTTGCCACGAATTCCACGAATTAGCGCGAATTTTTTAAAATAAATACGCATAATAATTTGTGTAATTCGTGAAATTCGTGGCGAAAAAACTTCCAAGATTACGCAAACAAATAGAATATAATTCGTGCTAATTCGTGGAATTCGTGGCGAAAAAATAATAATTTAATATAGTAACAATGACTTTTTCAGAAGCAACTATTCAGGATTTAGTAAAAGAACATTACGGATTAATCGTTTCCGTAAAAGCATTAAATGGATATGATGAATTGAATTTTCTTTTATCGAATGAGAAGAACGAAAAATACATTCTAAAAGTGTCGAATGAGAGTCATCCATTTCCTTTTTTAGAAGCACAGATTAATATAATTCAGCACCTTAAAAAAAGCAATATTTCTGATTGTTTTCAGCATTTTAGCATCAATAAACAAGGCGAAGAATTAACCAAAATAGTAAGAGATTCCAAAACCTATTATATCAGAATTTTAAACTTTCTTGAAGGTACTTTTTGGGTTGATGTAGCAAACAAAACAAGCGAATTACACCATAATCTGGGGACTTTTTTAGGAAATATGGACAATGCATTACAGGATTTTTCTCATCCTGCAATGCATCGCAATTATACTTGGGATATCAGTCGTGCGAGTGAAGCGGGAGATAATCTGAAATACATTTTAAATCACGAAAAAAGACGTATTGCAGGATATTTTCTGTTACAATTTGACACCGAAGTTTTGCCTCAAATTCATCGTTTAAGACATGCTTATGTGCATAATGATGCCAACGATTACAATGTCTTAGTACAAGAAAATGGCATAAGTGGTTTGATTGATTTTGGCGATATGGTTTATACAGCGCTGATTAATAATTTGGCAATTGCCTGTACGTATGCAATGCTCGACGAAGAAAATCCAGTGGAGGTTGCCGCATCGATTGTTGCAGGATATCACAAAGCGTATGCATTGACAGAGCAGGAATTAGATTTGTTATACTATTTAATTGCCGGAAGACTTTGCATTAGCGTGACACAATCTGCTTATAATGCATCATTAGACAGTAATAATGAGCATCATTTTATTACCGAAAAACCAGCTTGGGATTTGTTGTATAAACTAATCGAGATTAATCCAATTAAGGCTCAGGATGCTTTTAGAAAAGCGTGCGGTTTCGCCGGATTAATCAATGAAGATGATTATAGTGATTTGTTGGAAATTCGTAAAAAGAAAATTGGTCGAAATCTAAGCATTGGTTACAAAGACAAACTAAAAATTGTCAAAGGAGCATTGCAATATTTGTACGATGACAAAGGAAGAACCTTTGTAGATTGCGTAAATAATCCTTCGCACGTTGGACATTGTCATCCGGTCGTTGTTCGAAAAATGCAAAAACAAATTGCAACTTTAAATACCAATACAAGATATTTGAATGACGCCATAACAGAATATGCCGAAAAATTAACAGCAACATTACCGAAGAAATTAAGCGTTTGTTACTTCGTAAATTCGGGAAGTGAAGCCAATGATTTAGCGATCAGAATGAGCCGTCATTATACCAAACAAAAAGACATTATTGTACTCGATCATGCGTATCACGGAACATCGACTGTAGCAATCGAAATGAGTCCGTATAAATTTGACAGTAAAGGTGGTTCGGGTCAAATGCCTTGGATTCACAAAGCTATAAATCCGGATTTGTATCGTGGTCCGTATAAATATGGCGACGAAAAAGCCGGTGAAAAATATGCTGAAGATGTACAAAGAATCATCGAAGATTTAAAGAAAGAAGACAAAGCGCCAGCCGTATTTATTTGCGAAACCTTATTGGGAGTTGGTGGGCAAATTCCGTTACCGGAAAATTATCTAAAAACTGCTTACGATTATGTCAGAGCAGCGGGAGGCGTTTGTATTGCCGATGAAGTTCAGGTTGGTTTTGGGAGAATTGGAGATCATTTCTGGGGATTCGAATTGCAAAATGTAGTTCCTGATATTGTTGTTTTAGGTAAACCAATTGGTAACGGACATCCGTTGGCAGCAGTAATTGTAACCGAAGAAATTGCAGATTCTTTCAATAACGGACTGGAATATTTTAACACCTTTGGCGGAAATCCCGTTTCTATGACAACAGGTTTAGCGGTTCTGGATGTTATTCATGACGAAGAAATGCAAAAACATGCTTTAGAAGTTGGAAACTATTTGATGGATGGTTTGAAAGGTTTAATGGCAAAATACCCAATAATAAGTGACGTTCGCGGACATGGATTATTCATTGGTGCCGAAATGGTCAAAGAAAGAACAACAATGGAACCCGCAGTTCCCGAAATAGATATCGTGGTCGAAAAATTAAAAGCAAACGGATATTTATTAAGCACTGACGGACCATTGCATAATGTATTAAAAATAAAACCACCAATGACTTTCAGTAAACAAAATGCTGACGAAATGGTGAAATTTTTAGATATCGCCTTAAGCGAATTGTAGAAAATTAATCTCGCAAAGGCGCAAAGTCGCAAAGATTTGTCATTTCGACAGAGGAGAAATTTTATGGTACGCGGATGACACTGATTCGCTATCGCGAAAACGCAGATCTACACGGGTTTTGCACGTATTTTTGTCATTTCGACGAAGGAGAAATCTCCACGAGAAGCTCGACAAAGATTGGTAACTGTGCTTTTATGGTACGCGGATGACACTGATTCGCTATCGCTAAAACGCAGATTTACACGGGTTTTGCTCGCATTTTTGTCATTTCGACGAAGGAGAAATCTCCACGAGAAGCTCGACAAAGATTGGTAACTGTGCTTTTATGGTACGCGGATGACACTGATTCGCTATTGCGAAAACGCAGATTTACACGGATTTTGCTCGCATTTTTGTCATTTCGACGGAGGAGAAATCACACACGGGATTCGACAAAGATTGGCGATTTTGATTGTGGAGTTTCTATTGTGATTTCTCCTCCGTCGAAATGACAATATAGTGTTTGAGCTTTGCATCGATAATTATATAATAAAATATCAAAATGAACAACAATAATACCCTTTCCAAGAGTTCTATTAATCTTGAAGGTTTAGAAAAACAATTAGAAGGTAAATTATTTTACGATCACACGATGCGTTTGCTTTATTCAACTGATGCGAGCGCTTATAAAGAAATGCCTTTGGCGGTTGCAATTCCGAAAACGAAGGAAGATATTCAGAAGATTATTGCCTTTGCAAGAGAAAATAATAGCAGCGTGATTCCTCGTGCCGCCGGAACTTCGCTTGCGGGACAAGTAGTTGGAAACGGAATTATTGTTGATATTTCGCAGGAATTCACCAAAATTATCTCTGTAGATCAGGAAAATAAATCGGCTTGGGTAGAACCGGGCGTAATTCGTGATGAACTAAATCTTCATTTAAAACCTTATAAACTCTTTTTTGGTCCTGAAACTTCAACCAGTAATCGCTGTATGATTGGCGGAATGGTTGGGAATAATGCTTGTGGTGCGAGATCTGTTATTTATGGATCTACACGTGAACATTTACTGGAAATCAAAGGTTTTCTTGCCGATGGAAATGAGGTTACTTTTGGTTCTCTTACAAATGCTGAATTCGAAGGTAAATGCAACGGAATCAATGTTGTGAGTCCACTAGAGCAAGCAATTTATGTTCAGGCAAAAGAAATATTATCTTCTGAAAGTAACCGAATTTTATTCGATGATAATTTTCCTAAGAAAACAATTCCGAGGAGAAATACAGGTTATGCTTTGGATTTATTGGCAGATTCGATGCCTTTTGGAGCTTTCGACGAAAAATTCAATTTCTGTAAACTAATTGCAGGATCTGAGGGAACTTTGTTTTTTTCTACCGCAATAAAATTGAATTTGGTTGATGCGCTAAAACCTTACGCAGCTTTGGTTTGTGTACATTTTGAAAGTATAAATGAATCGCTAAAAGCAAATATAGAAGCGCTAAAATTTAATCCGGATAGTGTCGAATTAATTGACCATTATATTCTGGAATGTACCAAAGAAAATATCGAACAAAGCAAGAATCGTTTTTTTGTAAAAGGAGATCCTCAGGCAATTTTGGCGGTTGAATTTTTAAGAGATTCCCAAGAAGAAATTGACGCTGTTGCAAAAGAAATGGAAGCTTTGATGCGCTCTAAAAATCTGGGATATCATTTCCCGATTGTTTATGGCGACGATACGAATAAAGTTTGGGCATTGAGAAAAGCAGGATTGGGCTTATTATCGAATATTCCGGGTGATGCAAAAGCGGTTGCCGTAATTGAAGATACCGCCGTAGATGTTAATGATTTGCCTGATTTTATCGAAGATTTTAATGCGATATTAAAAGAACGAAACTTAAACTGCGTGCATTATGCGCATGCCGCAACGGGAGAATTGCATTTGCGCCCGATTATAGATTTGAAAACCAAAGAAGGCACAGCGATTTTTAGAACTATTGCAACAGATATTGCGCATTTAGTAAAGAAATACAAAGGTTCTTTGAGCGGGGAACATGGTGACGGAAGACTTCGAGGAGAATTTATTCCGTTGATGTTGGGCGAAGAAATCTATCAATTGTTTATTCAGATAAAGCAAGTTTGGGATCCTTGGGGAGTTTTTAATCCGGGTAAAATTGTCAATACGCCACCAATGGATTCGAGTTTGAGATATACGGCTGGTCAGGAAACGCCAATGCCGGAAACATATTTTGATTTTTCTGAACATAACGGAATCCTGCGTGCTGCCGAAATGTGCAACGGATCCGGAGATTGTAGAAAAACAGAGAAAAGCGGCGGTACAATGTGTCCGAGTTATATGGCAACGCGCGATGAAAAACATACAACGCGTGCCAGAGCAAACATGCTGAGAGAAACGATTACAACTTCTACAAAAGCAAATCGATTTGATGATGAAAACCTGCTCGATGTTCTCGATTTGTGTTTGAGCTGTAAAGGTTGTAAATCTGAATGTCCGTCGAATGTTGATATGGCAAAATTAAAAGCCGAAACATTACAACAATATCATGATAAAAATGGCGTAAAATTCCGTTCAAGATTGATTGGGAATACGCCAAAAATAAACCATTTGTTTGCTGCAATTCCGTGGATGTATAATCTTTCTACAAAAGGAGCTTTGGGCAATGTGATTAAAAAAGCAACTGGTTTTGCGACAGAAAGAAAATTGCCTTTGATGCACAAAATTACTTTTGCCAAATGGATGAAAAATTACATTCAAAAAGGAGATTTTACAAATGGCAAAGTGTATTTATATAATGATGAATTTCTGAATTATTATGATGTGGAAATAGGGCAGACGACCGTTAAGCTTCTGAATCGTTTGGGATATGAAGTTGAAATTCCTAAAATTGGAATCAGCGGAAGAACGTATCTTTCGAAAGGAATGCTAAAAGAAGCACGAGAAATTGCAGAACAAAATACTAGAGATTTTGATATTTCAATTCCGGAAAACGGTGTTTTAATCGGGATAGAACCTTCGGCAATATTGAGTTTTCGCGATGAATATCCTGATTTATGTCGTGGAGATTTAAAAGCAAAAGCGAAAACATTTGCATCAAAAACGTTTTTAATCGAAGAGTTTTTGGCCAAAGAATTAGACGCAGGACGAATTTCATCAAATAGTTTTACAGATAAAACAGAACGAGTTCGAATGCACGGACATTGTTTTCAGAAAGCTTTGTCGTCATTGGTTCCGTTGAAGAAGATATTAATGTTGCCAAAGAATTATGCGGTTCTCAATATCCCAAGTGGATGTTGCGGAATGGCGGGTTCTTTTGGCTATGAAAAAGAACATTATGATATTTCTATGAAAATAGGAGAGTTAGTTTTGTTTCCAACGATTCGTTCAGAAGAAGCGGCAACATTGATTTCGGCTTCGGGAACAAGTTGCAGACATCAAATTGCTGACGGTACAGGACGAAAAGCGCAACATCCGGTAGAAATACTTTATGAGGCTTTGAAGTAGGTTTTGATACTTCTATAAAATAATTTAGTTAAGTTTTTTTTAATGCCTGTATTCTTTCTGAAAGAATACAGGCGTTTTTATTTTTGAAAAAAATATTAATGCAAATCAAGAATTGAAAATGTGCCTTTAGGTACAAAATATTGGTAGCAATTATAATTCAAATTGATTGGCGTGCCGTAGGTACGCAACAAAACGAACATAATTGCGTACCTACGGCACGCTAAATTTATTCTGTTGATATATCTACCAATATTTAGTACCTAACGGTAGAAAAAAGAGGCTTTTAATCCTTGATTCGTATTAGTTTTTTTTGGGAATTGCTTGTCGTTTGTCCCTGATTATTATTTCTGTAGTATATTTTTTACGCTTATTTTAAAAGATTTATTTCAATGAAAAAATAACATTCTTCTTTTGATAGATTAAAAAAAATATTGTTCATTTGCGCTTTAATTTAGAATCAGTTTAAATAAGAATAACATGACAAGACCAAAACCCCCAATTTCTTTTTTTATAAAATATTCACTCAAAAAAATACAAAGCATTCAGTGTAGTTCTACATTATTATTGATGCTTTTTTTATTTGCTAATGTTGGATTTATTCAGGCGCAAACAGCAACTACAGGACAAATTTCTGGAACTGTTATCACAAATGATGGTAATGCAAGTCAGGGAGTTGTGGTAAAATTGATCGAAATAAATAAAAGTGCCGTAACGAATTCAGCGGGTAAATATGATTTTAAAAAATTGCCTTTCGGGAAATATACTTTAGAAGTTACGATGGCAGGATACGCTTCTTCTACTGAAACTGCTGAGATTACAGAACAAGCTCCAACTGCGGATATTGACATAAGAGTAAACTCGTCTGTAGAGAATCTTGATGATGTCGTAATTCGTACAGGAGGAAATCGTTTTGCAAAAAAAGAAAGTTTTGATGTAGCAAAAATGCCTTTAAAAAACATTGAAAATTCACAGGTTTATATTGTAGTAAGCAAGGAATTAATGAAAGAGCAGGTTATTACAGATTATAATAGTGCTTTTAAAAACGTTCCCGGAGCTGGTATTGCCGAAGTAAGAAATCAAGGCCGAACAACTTCTATTTCAAGAGGTTTTCCTACGCCACAAGTAGTTAGAAATGGTGTTGGTAGTTTTACTTATACAACTATTGATCCTTCAAATTTAGAGCGTATTGAGGTTATCAAAGGACCATCTGCAACACTTTTTGGAAGTACATTATCATCATTTGGAGGATTGTTTAATCGTGTTACCAAAAAGCCTTTTGATTCCTTCAAAGGTGAAATTTCATACTCAGCAGCAAGTTGGGATTTGAATCGTTTTACGGCTGATATTAATACGCCAATTAACGCAGATAAAACGGCTTTATTGAGAATCAACACGGCTTTTCATAGCGAAAGAAGTTTTCAGGACGCAGGATTCAACAAAAACTTTTCTATTGCTCCAAGTTTCTCTTATGAAATCAATGAGCGATTAACGCTTTTAATCGACGCCGAATTTAGTTTATACAAAGCTACTTCGCCAACGAGATTGGCTCCTTTTGTGGTAAAAGGAACAGAAAGCAGTATTGAAGCGCTTAATATTCCTTATAAATTATCTTTTGCCAATAATACCATTAATTACACGAGTCAGCAATACAATGTTTTTGCTCAGTTAAAATATAAAATCTCTGACGAATGGACGTCTCAAACGATCTTATCAAGAACCAGATCTTCATCTGACGGTTATACGGTAGCATTGCAAATGATGTCACCAACGACATTAAGACAACAAGTTACGTATCAGGAATCTCCGTTTTATGGAACTGATATTCAGCAAAATTTTATTGGTAAATTTAATATCGGAAAGCTGAAAAACAGAGTTGTAGCAGGAGTTGATTACTATAGTTTGCGTGCAACACGTAATGATGCAATCGTAAATATGCCGGCAATGGATTATAAAAAACCGGGCGATGCTTATAATAATTTTAATGTTGATAAAGTGGCGCCAATGTTTGCTACGGCTAAATTCAACAATTTTGTATCGAATGATGAAGTTACCTATAGCGCTTATGTTTCGGACGTTTTGAATGTAACCGACAGATTATTGGCAATGGGCGGAATTCGTATCGATAAATATGAAAACAAAGGAGTTTATTATCCAAGTAAAGATTCTATCGTAGGAAATTATAACCAAACGGCTTTATCTCCAAAATTTGGATTAGTGTACCAAATTATGAAAGAAAAAATTGCTGTTTTTGGTAATTATATGAATGGTTTTAGCAACGTTTCCGGTTCTGACTTTTCGGGTAATACTTTCAAGCCAAATCAGGCGAATCAGTGGGAGGGAGGATTTAAGTTTGACCTTAATAAAATCTCAGCTACTTTAAGTTACTATGATATTCAGGTTACAAACATTACTCGTGACGATCCGGATCATGCAAATTTCTCGATTCAGGACGGAACTCAGGTCAGCAAAGGTTTTGAGGCTGAGTTAATCGCAAACCCAATTTCAGGATTAAATATCGTTGCCGGTTATACTTATAATGATAGTAAATATGAAAAAAGTAATGCCAGCGTTCAGGGTTTGCGACCTACAACGGCAGGATCGCCACGAACGGCAAATTTATGGGCAAGTTATAGAGTTACAACAGGTAGCGCGCAAGGTTTAGGAATTGGTTTTGGAGGTATTTACGGAAGCGAATATTACCAAACAAATACCACAACATTCAAGTTTGCTATTCCGTCATATACGGTATTAGACGCATCACTTTTCTATGATCAGCCAAAATACAGATTGGGTCTTAAAGTAGATAATATAACGAATGAAAAATATTGGTCTTACAGACTTGCAGCTCAAAATCCAACTCGTATAACAGCGAATGTTACGTTTAAATTCTAAGATTATTTGGCTAAGCCAAAAAAAATCTGCGAAGTAATTATTATCACAATCTATTATCACTATACGTATCCCAAGGTTGAAACCTTGGGCTATGGTTGAAATTTGAATAGAATTAGAAAAGGGCATTTCATTTGTAATGAAATGCCCTTTTCTAATTCTTACTTCTTACTTCTGAATTCTTGCATCCGCTTTTAAACACCACTATGAAAAATAGCAGGGAATTTATCCTGATTTGCAAAAATCAGTTTCACTAATTCATAATTACTATCTGAATCCAATAGGGTATTCTCAATTTCTCTTACGTCAGAAAGCATAGCTACTGGCCCAATTTTTTTTCTATATTTTTTGAAATTAGAACGACTAAATCCGTGAAGAATTCCGTTTTCAATTATTGTAAATGGGAAGTCATCTTTTATTTCCCTTTTATCTAAATCATAATTCCTCAACTCGTAACGCTGTATGCTAAAAACCGAATCGTGATATTCTCCGGGAATTATAAAATCTGTATATAGTTTAATGAAACTCTCTATCGTAAACTGTGTAAGTAATGGATTAAAGCTTTGAATTTCAATAAAATGTTCTCCACCAATTTTGTCAAGAGTATAAGCTGTAATCAAATCAGATTTTATGTCTTCGCCAATTAAGGATTGTGGTCGGTCGAATATTCTTAATTTTCCATTCCATTTGCAATATTCTTTTACTTCTTCTGAATCTGTATTGATCACAATACTTTCAAATGCATCAATTTTCAGTAATTTTTCAATCATATATTGATAAACAGGTTTTCCATTGAATTCAAGGAAATTTCTATTAGGTAAATAGTATGAAAATTCTTTTTGGATTGGTAAAAGTGCGGTAAAAATTGGATGGCTCATAGGATCTTTATAAGAGAATTAAAAATGACGATCATTTTATTGAGCTAATGTAGAAAGATAGAATGAACTGGTTTTAGGTAGAAATACTTGATTTAAATAGTTTTACCATATAAGTTATATAACGAAATATAAGTTGCATTGTAAATATGCGCAAAGCTTAAAAGAACTTATATAACTTATATGGTGAAATAATATATTAATTGGGCGTAAAAGTCAGGTAATCTAGATTCATATTTCCGTTTTCGACAATATTTAATGTCAATAATTGCGTGCCTTTTTCGAGTTTAATAGTTCCAATATTTTCAGAACTGTTCCAATGATGCCATTGTCGCCATGCTACAGGATCTTTGTCGTCATGCGTTGATTCAATTTTCATATTTCCTGTCGCATCTTTTCCGTTTACGGAAATCGAAATTGCGCCGTCGCCGTTTGCAGTATACAAAACACCAATTTTGTACGTTCCGGATTTCTTAACCTGAACCGTATAATTTATCCATTCTGTAGGTTGCGTCCAGCCCACATAAAGCTGTTTCATCTTGATCGGAACTTTAGTATAAGGCGTATCATCAATATTATCGGTTTTGGTATACGAAATATCGACCGCTTCTTTTATTCTGAATTCATTCAAAGGATTTCCGTTAACGGGATTCAGTTTCCCGCTGCCATTATTGACTTCATCAGTATCGTGATACGCAATGCCTTCGCCACCAAGATCATAAAATTCGCATTCTATTTTTCCTGGAATCTGCTGTAATTTCATTGGTTTTGACTTTTCAGCCGATGTTTGGGCTATTGCCGATGTACCAATCAAAACGAAAATATTCAGGATTATTAATGCTCTT
Organism: Flavobacterium sp. 90; assembly: GCF_004339525.1. Lineage (NCBI taxonomy): Bacteria > Pseudomonadati > Bacteroidota > Flavobacteriia > Flavobacteriales > Flavobacteriaceae > Flavobacterium > Flavobacterium sp. 90. The sequence goes on from NZ_SMGE01000001.1 coordinate 5,020,151, forward strand.
TTCATAATTATTCTTTTTTTTGGATGATTACAACGTTTAGATTTAGATATACAAAGAGTTAGATGCACTGCTGTGCATCTCTACGTTAAAATCTTTGACTTCTTTCTTTGTTTTAGCGTTGTTAGACCCGACAGGTTTTAAAAACCTGTCGGGTTTATATTGAACACAAACAAGGCGCACGGTTTTGCATATCGACGTTAAAACCTTGTAATCACATTCTATATTAACACCGAATATTCGTAGAGGCGCACAGCAGTGCGTCTTCGCATAGATTAGACATAAACCGGAAAATCTATGTTTCTATGTGTTAGAAAATTTATTGTATTTCTAAAGTAGCAATCGAATGTGCCAAACTGGTTATTTTTGAAGCTTTTCCTTTTATCCAAAGAAAATAATCGACGTTATCATCAGATTGATTCATCACAACGACTTCAAGATTATTATCCTGATTTACAAATGCTGTAGACAAAAGTTTATTACTGCTGGAATTGCAAGCGACACGTTTTGCGCCCGGATGAATGAATTTAGAAAAATGACCTAAATAATAATATCCGTTTGTATAAATCAATTTTCCAGTTGTAAGATCAGCGTGAATAGGCGACATACAAAAGTTCTGAACGTGGTTTGGTCCGCCTTTTTCGTCCAATAGAATATTCCAGTCCGTCCAGGCAACCGTTCCAATATTGAAATCGTTAATCATCGACATACCATATTTTTCGCCATAAGTCCAATCCGTCAATAATTTTTGGTCAAAATCAGCCGCACAACCTTCTGTTAAGATAAGCGGTTTATCCGGAAAAGCTTCTGCTACACGACGCTCCGCTTCAAAGTTCATTCCGTTTTTATGCCAGTCTTCGTACCAGTGATATCCAATTCCCCAAACATATTTTGCTGCCTCTTTATCTTCCAAAACCGTACTGACACGTTGATACATTAAATCACGATTATGATCCCACATGATTAATTTCTTTTGAGACAAACCCGCTTTTTGCATTGTTGGTCCAAGAAAATTTTTGATAAAATCTCGTTCCTCTTGCGCGGTAAAAATGCAAGATTCCCATTTTTGCACTGCCATAGGTTCGTTTTGTACCGTATAACCCCATATAGGAATTCCTTCTTTTTCGTATTCCTTTATAAACTTCACAAAAAAGTTAGCCCAACTTTGGTTGTATTCCGGTTTCAAAGCGCCGCCTTGCAAAACATTATTATTGGTTTTCATCCACGCAGGCGGACTCCACGGCGAAGCATATAAAGTTAATTTTCCACCCGCTTTTGCAATAGCTTCTTTAATTAACGGAATTCTGTATTTTCTGTCATGGCTAATATCAAAGGTTTTTAGATCCTTGTCACCTTCGGAAATATAACTGTAAATATCACTTGAGAAATCGCAGCTTTGCATATTTGTTCGAGCCAAAGTATAACCAATTCCTTTTTCTTTATCGTAATAAGCCGTCAGGATTTCTTGTTGTTGCTCTTTCGAAAGTTTGTAGAAAACTTCCGCGGAAGCGTCAGTAATAGCGCCACCAATTCCCAACATAGTTTGATAAGTCTTTGAAGGATCTACAAATACCGAAAATTCTTTTTCTATAGGTTGTGGTTTGTCAACAAACGATAAAGTTTCGGTTTTTGTTAGTTTTTTATCCGTGTTTTTAGCTGTTACATAAACCGTAACGCTTTTATAATCGGTTTTTGGAAGACTTTTTTGAGCGGCGAGATTATTAGTCAAAAATCCCGATAACATGATGGTCAGGCATGTTGTAAAATGATATTTTTTCATAAATATGGTTTAGATAGTTAGTATTTGTTTGTTATAAACAGCCCACAGATTTTACGGATTAAGCGGATTGACGCTGATTTTTTTAATCTGTGCGTCCAATATAATTTGCGGGAATTTGTGTAATTCGTGGCAAACTTTTTATTTTGGAATTAGTCACGAATAGTCATAATAATTTATATCAGAATTTGATTGATTGCTTTTAATTCCTCTGCAGAAAACGAAGTGTTTTTAAGACAACCTACAGAATCAATTACCTGTTCAGGTTTGCTCGCGCCAATAATAACCGATGAAATTCTTTTGTCTTTCATCACCCACGATAATGCCATTTGTGCCAATGTTTGTCCACGTTCTAATGCCATTTCGTGAAGCTTTTTAACCTTGGCAATATTCTCAGGCGTGATTGCATCTTCTTCGATTGCTCCGTTACCGCGATGTGCTGTGGCTCTTGAATTTTCCGGAATTCCGTTCAGATATTTATTCGTCAAAAGACCTTGCGCAAGAGGAGAAAATGCGATTCCGCCAATACCGTTTAGTTCCAGAACATCTAGTAATCCATCTTCTACAGAACGCTCCAACATCGAATATTTAGGCTGATGAATCACGCAAGGAGTTCCTAATTGTTTCAGGATTGTAAAAGCCTTTTGCGTTTCGGCAGGACTATAACTCGAAATACCTACATAAAGCGCTTTTCCCTGACGTACAATTAGATCTAACGCCGCCATAGTTTCTTCCATTGGCGTATTTGGATCTGGTCTGTGGTGATAAAAAATATCTACATAGTCTAAATCCATACGTTTAAGACTTTGGTCTAAGCTGGCAATTAAATGCTTTTTAGAACCAAAATCTCCATAAGGACCATCCCACATTGGCCATCCGGCTTTTGTAGAAATCAAAAGTTCGTCGCGAAAAGGTTTAAAATCCTGTTTGAATATTTGTCCAAAAGTGGTCTCAGCAGATCCCGCCGGTGGACCATAATTATTAGCAAGATCAAAATGTGTAATTCCGTTATCAAAAGCGGTGTGCAATATGTTTCTGGCGTTTTCGGTATTATCGATCGCGCCAAAGTTATGCCACAAACCAAGAGAAAGCGCCGGAAGCATTAATCCGCTGCTGCCACAACGACGGTATTCCATTTTTTGATATCGGTTTGAATCTGGTAAATAAGTCATGTTTTTTTAATTATGATTGTTATATTTTTTTGAATGCTTTGGTTACAATTTCTAAATCCGTAACACCTCTAAAACCGCTAAAACCAATAGAAAGTTGTGTTCCGTCGCTTAATATTATAGGTTGTCCGCCTTGCCAGCCAATAAGATCCGGTGCTTCGATTCCGTTAGCGTTTTCGTCTACAATTTTATTAAAAACCAATCTTTCGTAATCTCCCGTTTTAACTCCGGTAAGCCAAACCTGACTTGCTTTTATCCAGGCAATTTTATACGATTGTCTTTTACGAGCTTTGTCATTTCCGTACATTCGGCCATAAACCATACCTTCTTCGTCAATAATACAAATTGCAACGTTTCCGTTAGAAATTGCTTTGTCTTCTTCAACTTGCATATAAGAAGGAATTAGATCGTCAATTGCTGATAATGCCAATGTAATTCGTAGATGGAGAACTTGATCTTTCATTGATTATAAATTTATTGGGGTTTAATTTTCAAAGATCAAATATTAAATTGCCTAATTTCTTAAACTAGATCAAGAAATAATAAAATAATGCGAATTATGTGAAGATATGAAGATGTAAAAATGTAAAAATGTAAAAATGTAAAAATGTGATTGAAATGTGCCTTTAGGCACTACATATTGGTAAAAAAACATTAATCGAAATAAATATAGCGTGCCGTAGGTACGCAACAAAACGTTAATCATGCGTACCTACGGCACGCCAACGAATTTCACGCCATTTTTTTTCTACCGATGATATGTGGTTATGGGCACATTTTAGAGCGTAATTTTTATACGTAATTTTTGTGTGTAATCTATACGGAGACGCACTGCTGTGCGCCTCTACGGAAATTCGTTGGCAATAAATCAATATTGTGTGCCTGCGGATATTCCTTGTCTATAAATTAATATTGTGTGCCTACGGATTATTCGTTGTCTATAAATTAACGTTGGTAAAAACAATCGCAACAAACACGTTAAATAAATACATCTTATATTTACGACTTGTTACCAAAAGCAATCCTACTAAACAAGTTTTAAGATGTTTGAGAAAATACACGATTATCTTTCCCGATTTGCCAGACTATCAGAACAAGAGATTAAAATTTTTGAAAACAGTCTGGAGTTTAGAAAAGTTCCTAAGAAAACAATTCTGTTACATGCGGGCGAAATCTGCAATTTTGAAGCTTATATAAATAAAGGTTGCATAAGAGAATATTTTGTGGATCGTGACGGAATAGAACTCACATTGCAATTTGCAACCGAAGATTGGTGGGTAAGCGATATTACGAGTTTTGAGGATCAGGTGCCAAGTGATATGTATATCGAAACGCTGGAAGATTGCGAACTACTAGTTTTAAGCCGTCAAACGAAAGAAAATCTGATCAATGAAGTTCCACAATTAGAACGCATGTTTCGGTTAATGATTCAAAGGCATTTATCGAAATTACAGAAGCGGTTGTTCAAAACCGTTTCTTCAACTGCTATGGAACAATATGTAGAATTTCTGAATCGATATCCAACATTATCGCAGCGGGTTTCGCAACAATATATTGCTTCATATTTAGGAATCACGCCCGAGTTTTTGAGCAGATTAAGAGCGAAACATTTGAAGAATGGATAAGTTTTGATTTCATTGATTATATTATAAAGTAGAATAGGAGTTTTAATGCTCCTTTTTTTATAGTTTAAAATTAAAAAGTTATGCCACAGATTACTGAGATTAAAATGATTTAATGAATTTTTAGCTAAATTTTATTAGTGTTTAATTTTCTCTCGCAGATTTAGTAGATTTTTTTAATCTTTTCTAATCCTTCAATCTGTGGCTATTGTTTTTATTTTCATTGTAGTTTTCTCAGTTTTAATTTTCCTCACTCGGATAAAGAAGGTTTTTTATTTTTTAATCTTTTTTGATCCATTAATCTGTGGCATTAAAAAATTAAGGCAGAAACTATATGTTTACTAAACTTTTAGGATATCTTTAAAAAGAATTATTGTCAAATTGACTATTTGATGAAAAAAGTGTAATATTATTATGTTTTTAAAATTGCTGATTTTGTGATGTTTAGCATGGTTTTTAAAAGAACTGGCGAACATTTTTTTTTGAAGTTCTTGCAGAATAAATTATAATTTGTATTATTGTAGTATAGAATAGTATAATAACCAAAACTTTATTTAATGAGACAGTATCATTTCCTGTTAAAAAACATGTTTTTGTCCGTTTTATTTATGGTCATTTTTTGCAATTCGGCGCAAGCCCAAAAAAACATTAAAATGACTTATGGTAAAAGCGGAATTATTACTTACGATGTTCAACAAAAGACAATTGCCGTAAATCAATCCGGAAAAAATATTTTTTCGGGAGCAAAAGTTTCGGTTATTGTGAATAGTAGAACAATTTCTGTGAGCGATTATGCGGAAGCTGTTTTGTCAAAAGAAGCGATTCATGATGATTTAGGGAAAGGTTTAAAATATACGCTTACTTATAAAGACAAAAATAATCCAACGCTAATCCAGAGTTTTATAACTTATAACAATCAGTCGTATTTTATAACTCAAATCGAAATTTTAGGTAACGGAAATCAAATTGCAACCAATTATATTTCGCCATTAGATTTAGGAAAAGTTAGTTTTGATAAAATCGAAAATCTGCAAACTGTTTTCGTTCCTTATGATAATGACGCTTTTATAAGTTATGATTCGAAGAAACTAGAGGCAGTTTCTCAAAATACAAGTGCAGAAGTTGGGATTCTTTTTAATAATACTTCGCGAAATGGTTTTATCGTTGGCTCTCTTGAACATACGGTTTGGAAAAGTGCTGTAAAAACGATCAATAAAAACAAGGAACCATTATTTTCTGCTTGGGCAGGATATTCAGAAAAAGAAACTACACGTGATAGTATCGCTCACGGAATTGTAAAAGGCGATAAAGTTTCGTCTCCAAAATTCTTCGTGGGTTATTATGCTGATTGGAGAAACGGAATGGAAGAATATGCCAAAACGAATCGAATTGTTGAGAAACCTTTAGTCTTCGCGTGGGACAAACCAACTCCGGTTGGCTGGAATAGTTGGGGTGTTTTGATGGAAAAAATCAATTATGATAATACGACAAAAGTGGCTGATTTCTTTGCTAATTCAATTCCGCAATTTCGTGTTGGAAATACCGCTTTTATCGATTTAGATTCTTTTTGGGATAATATGGTTAAAGGTGGTTTTTCAGGAGATTTTAGTAAACTAAAAGAATTCGCAGATTATTGCAAAAGCAAAGGTCTGGAACCTGGAGCATATTGGGCGCCTTTTACAGATTGGGGCTGGAAAGATGGTCCAAATCGAAAAGCCGAAGGAAGCGATTATACTTTTGGTGAAATGTGGACGAAAACCGGAAATACTTATTTTGATTTTGATGGTGCTCGTGCCATTGATCCTACGCATCCCGGAACGCTTAAACGTGTTGATTATGTAATTAATAAACTAAAAGCGTGTGGTTTTAAAATGATTAAAATCGACTTTTTAGGTCACGCTGCTGCGGAATCTACTTCGTTTTATGATAAAAATGTTACGACCGGAATGCAGGCTTACAAAGTAGGAATGGAGCATTTGGTAAAAGCTCTTGACGGACAAATGCTTATTTATGCGGCAATTTCTCCAAATATGGCAACTTCTCGTTATGCACACGTTCGTCGTATTGCGTGTGATGCCTGGAAAACAATTGAGCAAACGCAATATACCTTAAATAGTGTGAATTATGGTTGGTGGCAAACGTATGCTTACGATTATATAGATGCAGATCATGTGGTTTTTGCTGATGTTACAGAAGGCGAAAACCGTGCAAGATTAATTTCGGCGGTTATTACCGGTACATTAATTACTGGAGACGATTATAGCAAAGAAGGAATCTGGAGCAAACGTGCAAAAGAATGGCTTCAGAATAAAGAGCTTTTAAAAATTGTTGCAAATGGTGTCGCATTCCGTCCTGTAGAAGGAAATACGGGAAAATTAACCACCGAAGTTTTCGAACAAAAAATTGGTAACGATTGGTATATCGCGGTTTTAAATTATGGCGCTTCAAGCAAAAATTATGAACTTCCTCTAGAAAGATTAGGAATAAAAAACGGCAATTATAAATTGCAGGATCTTTTTACTTCTGAAAATATTGACGTAAAAAACAATGTTATAAAAGTCACCCTTGGCGCGAAAGATGCGCATTTGTATAAAGTTATAAATCACTAATAAAATGCAGCTGAAAAAACATCTTTTTAAGAATACGATGCTTGTATTGGCATTGTTTATTATATCGTCAAATAGCGTTCATGCTACAGTATTATTGCCGTCTTTCTTTACGGATGATATGGTGTTGCAACAGAAAAGTTCAGTTCCGTTTTGGGGAGAAAGCGATGCGAAATCGGTAACTATTATAACTTCCTGGGATAAAAAAACATATACTTCTAAGGTTGAAAATGGTAAATGGAAAGTGATTTTGAAAACTCCCATTTATGGCGGACCTTATACCATTACAATAAATGACGGAACTGTAAAAACGCTTAATAATGTTTTGATTGGAGAAGTTTGGTTGTGTTCCGGACAAAGCAATATGGAAATGCCTCTGGAAGGTTGGGGAAAAATCAGTAATTATAAGGAAGAAATTGAAAACGCGAATTATCCGCAAATACGATTATTACAAGCGGAACATATCGAAAGTACTTTACCATTAAATACATTAAAAGTACAACACGACGGCTGGAATGTTTGCAGTCCAAAAACGATAGCAGATTTTAGTGCAACTGCTTATTTTTTTGCCAGAAAGATTTACAACGAAAAAAAGATTCCAATTGGGTTAATTCATTCTTCTTGGGGAGGAACCTTAATTGAAGCCTGGACAAGTTCTGGAGCGTTAACGACAATTCATGATTTTGATTCTGAAATTCAAGCCATGAAATCTGAAACTGATAACGCTGCATTATTGCAAAAATATAATGCTGATATGGCGGTTTGGGAAAAGAATTTGACAGCTTCAGACAAAGGATTTTCGGAAGAAAAAGCAATTTGGGCAACATCAAATTTTGATGATTCGGCTTGGAAAACAATGAAACTGCCTTCTTTTTTTGACACTAACGGATTAGGGAATTTTGATGGAGTAGTTTGGTTTAGAAAAAAGATCACAGTTCAGGATAATACTGTAGACTTTAGTCTAAATTATTATGCAGATGATGAAGATATGATTTGGATAAACGGAAATTATATTGGCGAAACTAAAGGTTATAACGTTGAACGTCATTATACAATTCCAGCTAAATTCTTGAAAAAAGGCGAAAACACAATTACAATAAGAGTTTTTGACGGATCAGGAAATGGAGGCGTTTATGGCGATGAAAAAATAGCTTTAAAATCTACTAAAGAAACCATTTCATTAGTTGGTGACTGGAAATATAATATTGGAGTCGATAGTAAAGATTTGCCTGTAAAACCGTATTTGGCTCAAGGCCAAAACCGACCAAGCGCCATATATAATGCGATGATTGCACCAATTATAGATTATAAAATAAAAGGAGTAATCTGGTATCAGGGAGAAAGTAATGCCGAAAGAGCGTATCAATATCAGAAGTTATTTCCTTTGCTGATAAACGATTGGAGAGAAAAATTCAAAGATAAAAATTTGCCGTTTTTGTTTGTTCAATTGGCCAATTATAAAGAACAGAAACAGCAACCAGAAGATTCTGATTGGGCAGAGTTAAGAGAAGCACAATTTAAAGCTTTGAGATTGCCAAATACTGGAATGGCGGTTACAACTGATATTGGAAACGGAGCAGATATTCACCCGAAAAACAAACAAGATGTTGGAGGTCGATTGGCAAATATAGCTTTGGCAAAAGTGTATAATACCAAAATCGATTATTCGGGACCACTTTATAAATCGTATTCTATAAAGGAAAATGTGGTGACTATTGATTTTGATTTCAATGAAAATATAAAACCCAGAGACAATCTGCTAAAAGGATTTTCGATTGCAGGATCTGATCAAAAGTTTCATTGGGCGGATGCTAAAATAGTAAATGGCAAAGTTGAAGTTTTTGCTCAGGGCGTAACAAATCCGGTTGCAGTGCGCTACAATTGGGCTGATAATCCTGCCGGAAATTTAACGAATGCATCAGGTTTACCTGCATCGTCTTTTAGAACAGATGTTTGGGCAGGAATTACACAAGAAAAGAAATAAGAAAATAACACATAATAAAATGAAAAAACAATTTACAACTTTAAGGCAGTCTTTTACGATCGCATTTTTTATTCTGACGAGTTATGGCAGCACAATAGCAGCACAAGAAATTATCTCGGTTAAAACCAAAAGTAATGCACTTGTTTTGCAAGTAACTCCGGGAAAAGAATTGAATACCATTTATTTAGGAGAAAAATTAGCGAATGATTTTGAATATGTAAAAATTCAAGGTCAGTTTCGTCAGGGAACAGATTATTCAGGGATTTATAATGCGGCTTATACGCCTTCAGGATCTAAAAATTTATTAGAACCTGCAATCGCTGTAACTCACTCTGACGGAAATACTTCGCTTGATTTATTATACGTAAAACATACTACAAAAACGATCGCTACAGGAATTTCTCAAACCGAAATTACGCTTAAAGATAATGTATATCCAATTGAGGTTCATATGTTTATTCAATCGTATTATGATACTGATGTGATCGAACAATGGACAACAATTCAACATTCTGAGAAATCGAATATTACTTTAAACAAATATGCTTCGGCAAATTTATACCTTAAAGGATATAATAATTTCTATTTGAATCAATATCACGGTGATTGGGCAAAAGAAATGCAACCTGAGGAAACGAAATTAACACACGGAATTAAAGTTTTGGATACTAAATTAGGTTCTCGTGCTAATTTATTTCAGCCTTCAGTATTTATGGTTTCTCTTGATAAACCTGCTACAGAAGATGAAGGAAAGGTTTTGTTTGCAGGTCTAGAATGGTCAGGAAATTTCAGAACTGATTTAGAATTAGATCCTTTGAATAATCTTCGTGTTATTTCCGGTATTAATAATGCTGCTGCAGCTTATTCATTGGCTAAAAATGAAGTTTTTACAACGCCTAAGTTTTGGTACACATTATCGTCTAAAGGAAAAGGAAATGCAAGCCGTAATTTGCACGATTGGTCTAGAAATTACAAAATATTAGACGGAAAAGGAAGCCGTATGACATTGCTTAACAACTGGGAAGCGACTTATTTTAACTTTGACGAAAACAAATTAAAAGTGCTTATCGCCGATAGTAAAAAACTTGGCGTGGATATGTTTTTATTGGATGACGGATGGTTTGGAAACAACTTTCCTCGTAACAATGATGATGCAGCGCTTGGAGATTGGGACGTAAATAAAAAGAAATTACCAAACGGAATTGGAATTTTAGTGAAAACGGCTAAAGACAATCAGGTGAAATTTGGAATCTGGATTGAGCCTGAAATGGTAAATCCTGCGAGTGATTTGTACAAAAAACATCCGGAATGGATTGTAAAACAGCCGGGAAGAGCGGAACATTATTTCCGTAATCAATTGGTTTTAGACTTATCAAACCCAAAAGTTCAGGATTTTGTTTACGGAGTTGTAGACAATCTTTTTACAGAAAATCCGGAATTAGCTTATATCAAATGGGATTGTAATGCGTTGATTTACAACGCGTATTCAAGTAATTTGAAAGACAAACAAAATAATTTTTACACAGATTATGTAAACGGACTTTACAAAGTTCTGGAACGTATTCGTGTAAAATATCCAAAAGTGCCAATGATGCTTTGTTCCGGCGGTGGCGGAAGAGTAGATTATGCAGCTTTAAAATACTTTACAGAATTCTGGCCAAGTGACAATACAGATCCTTTGGAGCGTGTATATATGCAATGGGAATACTCGTATTTTTATCCTGCTTTGACTATCGCAGCGCACGTTACAGATTGGGGAAAACAACCTATTAAATACCGTACAGATGTTGCGATGATGGGAAGATTAGGTTTTGATATTGTGGTTAAAGATCTAAATGAGAAAGATTTAGCTTATGCGCAACAAGCGATAAAAAACTATGGCGCTTTGAGCACTACAATTTGGCAAGGAGATCAATATCGTTTGCAAAATCCTTGGGGAAATGATGCGGCATCTGTAATGTTTGTGAATAAAAATGGTAATGAAGCGGTAGTTTTTAGCTATTTGGTAAATTCACGATATGAAGCAGGAACACATCTTCCGATAAAATTAAAAGGACTTGAAGCGGGACAAAACTATAAAGTGGAAGAAATCAATGTTTATCCGGATAAAAAAGCTGCGGTAGAAACCGTGACGTATTCCGGAGATTTTTTAATGCAGGTTGGAATTAATCCAAATGTAAATTCTTCAAATACGAGTGTTGTTCTAAAAATTACTAAGGCCTAAACTAAATCTCGAACATTAGTATATATTTGTAATATATTTCTAATTAAATACCCATTTAACCGTTTTATGAAGCAAATTATTCAACAGATAAAAAATCTTGAATCTATAAATTCCTTCTCTAAACATGAGCAATTGGTTCAGGGAATAATTAATGCAATTGATGAAAAAGTAGTTACAAAAGGTGATTTACTTCCATCTGTCAATACTTTTATAAGCGAATTAGGTTTTGCCAGAGAAACTATTGCCAAAGCTTATAAAGAACTTGTACACAGAGGAATCATCGAATCAAAAAACCGATTGGGTTATTTTGTGGCAACAAATGATGTAAAACAAGAGCTAAAAGTGGCTTTATTGATCTTTGCATTTGATATTTTTCAAGAGACTTTTTATGAAAATTTCAGAAAAGGTCTTGGGAAAAACGTTCAGTTAGATATCTTTTTTCACCATAATAATTTTGATACTTTCGAAAGTATTGTTCAAAATATAAAAGGAAAATACGGTATGTTTGTTATTGCTCCGATTCCGAGTGTAAAAACGCCACCTGTTTTAAAATTATTGCCAACAAACAGAGTTTTGCTGGTAGATCGTTTTATAGAAACTGATGAAGATTATAATTATGTTGCACAAGAGTTTGGCGATTCGTCGTACAATGCTTTTGTGCAGCTAAAAGATAAAATTAAGAAGTACGACGAAATCATTTTCTTCTTTAAACCATCGTCTGCAGAACCTGATGAGATTTTAAACTCGTTTAAAAGATTCATGAAGGATTATGATATCAAAGGCGTGATAAAAGAAGAATATGTTTCAGGATCTCTTGAAAAAGGGAAAGTATATTTCACAATTCACAATCTTGAACTTTGGGAAATGCTGAAAGATTCTAAAGTAAAAGGTCTTAAGATTGGTAAAGACATTGGGTTTATTTCGCATAATGATGATATTGTAAAAGAGATCATTTTTGACGGAGTTACCACATTCTCTACAGATTTCGCTGAAATGGGAAAAAAAGCAGCAAATTTTGTTCTAAATCGTAAAAAAACTCAGGAGATTATTCCAACAGTTTTGGTTGACAGAAATTCGCTGTAATTTATGAATGTTTGGTCAATCGTCAGTTTTATATTAGTTACAGGTCTTATTGCCCTGATTTCAGCAATAAAAACACGCAAAAAAAAGGTACAAACCACAAGCGGACTTTTTTTTGCAGATCACAACAATAACTTTTTCGTAGTAGGAGGAGCATTGTTGTTAAGCAATATAAGTGCGAATCAATTTATAGGCGAAAACGAATCTATTTATACCAATAATATGAGCGTTATAGCGTGGGGCGTGAGTTCTGTGCTGGCAATGTTATTGGTTGCAGAATACTTTTTGCCTATTTATTTTCGTACCGGAGCCATGACGATTCCGGATTATTTAGGAAAACGCTACGATCAATCTACCAAAAGATTGGTGTCGATTGTATTTTTATGCAGTTATATTGTTAATCTACTTCCTGCAGTTTTATATGGCGGAGCAGTTGCCCTTACGGGAATGTTCAATTTCTTAGAACCTTTACACTTAACGTATTGGCAAAATATCTGGATTATGGTTTGGGTAATCGGATTAACCGGTTGCGCTTATTCAGTTCTTGGTGGTTTGCGCGCAATATCGATAAGTGATACTATTTTGAGCATTGGATTATTGACTATTGGAATCGCTTTTCCTTATTTTGGATTCAAATTTCTTGGTCATGGAGATTGGTCTCAGGGTTTGCACATCATGCTTTCGCAGAATAAAGAGCATCTGAACGCTATTGGAAGTCCAACTGACGAAGTTCCGTTAAGTACTATTTTTACAGGAATGTTTATCATGAACCTGTATTATTGGGGAATGGAGCAGTTTATTGTTCAACAGGCGCTTTCGGCAAAAAGTCTTTCGCACAGTCAGAAAGGTATGGGATTGGCTTGTTTAGGAAAATTGTTATGTCCGTTTATCATCAATATTCCCGGACTTATAGGTGTTCATTTGTATAAAAATCTGGAGAATACGACCGAAGTTTTTCCATTAGTAGTAAAAGATACGTTACCTACGCTTTTAATTGGTTTAACTGCTGCAGTAGTTTTAGGCGCTGCAATAAGTACTTTTAATGCAGGTTTAAATAGCAGCAGTACGCTCTTTGTTTTGAATCTCTACAAACCTTGGTTAGAAAAAAGAAATAAGGAAATTACAGAGAAACATTTGGTTTATACAGGACGTAAATTCGAAATAATTGTTTCGGCTTTAGCCATGTTTTCGGCGCCATTTATTATGTTTAGCAAAGCTGGTTTTTATACGTATTTGCAACAGCTTGGAGGAATGTTTTGCGTGCCTATTTTTACCATTATTCTGGTTGGTTTTGTTTCGAAAAAAGTTCCGCCACAAGCTGCCAGAATCGGAATGGTGTTCTTTATTTTAAGTTATGTAATCTTTAATTATATTCTGGATATCAAACTTCATTATTTGCATATGCTGGCGATACTATTTGTTTTAACTACAATATGTATGTTGTTCGTTTCCAGGTTTTATCCGAATTATAAATATATCGAAATCAAACTTGAATCTGTTGGATTAGCACCCTGGAAAAACCGTTATTGGTATTTTGGCGCGCTCTTAATTGGGATGATTAGTATTTTTGTTTTATTCTCAAAATGGGGGATAGCGTAGGAGGAAGGTTCAAAGGATTGGAGGTTCAAAGGGACAAAGGTTTTTTTTTGAGGGTCAAAGAGGCAAAGGTTCAAAGGGACAAAGGTTTTATTGTAGAGGCGCACAGCAGTGCGTCTTTTTTTATTTTTTGTTCTTATGAAACGTGTTTGAATAAAATTCCGGAGGAATGATTTATATTGTAGCAACGTCCTGAAGCTTCGGGATTAATCCGTTGTAGGGTAATTGCAAATGATATAGATTGTAACGTAGAGGCGCACAGCAGTGCGTCTTTTTTTGCGTCTTTTTTTATGTTCAATAGAGACCTAACAGGTTTTTAAAACCTGTTAGGTCTAACAACCATAAAATCTAGAAAGAAGACAAAGATTATAACGTAGAGGCGCACAGCAGTGCGTCTCCGTATAGGTCAAAAAAACAAAAACAAAGAACCAAAAGTATGTGCCTTTAGGTACTACAGATCGGTAGAAAATATCAATTACGAATAGATTTAACGTGCCGTAGGTACGCAACAAAACGTTAATCATGCGTACCTACGGCACGCCAACGAATTTTACGCCAATTTTTTTTCTACCGACCTTTAGTGCCTGATGGCACTTTTTTTTAAAAAAAAATCTACTTGATTTAAATGGTTAAAACATATATCAATGTGTCTTTTTTACACAAATAAAATCAGGATTTTACGAGGATTATTAGTAATGGTTGGACTAATAATTTCATGAATTAATACTGCTTTTTTTCCCTTATTTCGAATTGTTTCTAAATATGTCTTTTACTTTAGAAATCGTATGAAAGTGGTTATTTTCTTTGTTTAAAGGATGAAACCCATAAGTTTTTGTCTGAGATTTCTTTATTTTAAACTTGATTTTTTTTCTTTATTCTTTTTAAACATTGTTATTTATACAAATGCCGAAAAAAATCCTGTAAAAAAATAACAAATTCTTAAAACATAAATTTGGATGTTATAAAAATATTTGTATGTTTGTATTGTTGTAGTATAGTATAGTATAAGTCAATTCGTTTTCTGATATTTTAAATGCTCAATATAAAAAAAAACTAACTCAATATTTTATTAACTAAAAACCAAATCATTATGAGAATTGCAATAAGATACTTATGCTTCTTAGTAGTTATGATGTCCGCCGGTACACTTTATTCCCAAACCATCACCGGTAAAGTTACAGATAATGAAAATTTACCATTGCCGGGTGCTACAGTTATAGTAAAAGGTACACAAACTTCTACAGTAACTGACATTGACGGAAGTTACAAATTAACGAATGTTAAAACCGGATCAACTTTAGAATTTAGTTTCATCGGATTTACTCCACTAAGCATTTCTGCTACTAGCTCAGTTGTAAATGCATCTTTAAAACCAAGCTCTCAAGAATTAAATGAAGTTATAATAGTTGGAGCTGTAATGAAAAAAGGCGATCTATCGGGTGCTGTAAGTAGCGTTTCGGGTGATAAGCTTAGAGAGGTTCCTACGCCAAATGTGGTGCAAGCGTTACAAGGGCGCGCTTCAGGTGTATATGTACAACAAAGCGCTGTACCTGGTCAATCAGGTTCGATAAGAATTAGGGGAAATAATTCTCTAAACTTTGGCGGTAACCCAATATTTGTAATAGATGGATTGGTTACTGATAGTAATTTTGAAAACATTAACCCTGACGATATTGCGAGTATGGAAGTTCTTAAAGATGCTTCTGCTACTGCATTATATGGTTCAAGAGCTGCTAATGGAGTAATCGTAATTACGACAAAAAAAGGTTCAAGATCAGGAGAAGCAAAAATACAATATGATACATGGACAGGTGTTTCTGAATTTGCAAGAACTATCCCTTTAATGAATGGTCAACAATTATTTGATTTAAGGGTTGATGCTTATGCAAATCGCTATATGGATGAACATCCTGGCGCTGATCGTGCTGCTTATGTTAATCAAATTAAGTCAGATGGTTCGACTGTTTTTGCGCCTTATGAATTAGAATCTTACAGAACGGGAAAAAGTTACAATTGGCTAGATCAGGTAACACGTTCAGGTTTTCAAACGAATCATAATTTAAGTTTTAGCGGAGGAGGAGAAAAGGGGACTTATTTTGTAAGTTTTAATTATGTTAATCAAGAAGGACTTCTTAAAAACTCTGATTTTAAAAGATATAACGGAAAAATCAACCTTACGCAGGATTTAAAATCATGGCTGCAGTTTGGTACTAATACTACTTTTTCAAGAAGCAAGAGCGATTATCAGGAAGGTAGTGCCTTTGGCGTGGCATTGGGAGCAAATCCATTATTGCCTATAGATTCTAAGGCTACTTATCTTAGATATGGTGAAGTATTTGACCAGAATCTTTATAACCCAATAAAAAGTCTTGATATCATAAATTCAAGCACGCGTAACAGACTTACAAGTAGTAATTTTTTAAGTGCAAAACCATTAAAAGGACTTGATATCAGAACTACTTTGTCTGTGGATATTGCAGATCAGGCAAATTTTGATTACATACCAAGTTACACAGGACAGTCGCTTAGAAATTCTATGAATGGAGAAGCTCATCATTATAGATATTCACAATTCAATTATCAGTGGGATAATACCGTAAGTTATAGTAAAGTTTTTGCTGCAAAGCATGACGTAAGTGTTATGGGAGGATTTTCTGTAATGAGTAATTCAGGTAACAGTACTGATGTAAGAGCTCGCGGATTTGTTAGTGATGATTTGACCTACATGGCATTATCAGGTGCGTATCAAAAGGATAATGCACAGTTAAGCTCGAATTTTACAGATTATTCAAACCAGTCGTATTTCGCAAGAGCGAACTATACTTATGATGGTAAATACAATATTACCGGTACAGTAAGAAGAGATGGTTCTTCTAAATTTGGTCCTAATAACAAATGGGGAACCTTTCCTTCGATAGCGGGAAGCTGGGATGTTGCCAAAGAAAATTTCCTTTCAGGATTTGAAAAATTAAACCAGCTTAAATTTCGTGTAGGATATGGTATGGTTGGTAATCAAAATGTAGATGCTTACAGGTATTTTGCCTTATATAATGCACAAGTAAGTAATAATTCAGGGACTTATGTGTCTGATAATTATATTGATAACTTTGATTTAAGATGGGAAAAACAAAAACAATTTAATGTTGGATTAGATGCTGGTTTCTTTAAAAACAGGCTGACTGCAAGTGCTAATTATTTTCATATAAATAATGATGATCTTTTAATGTTGCGTAACATGCCGGTTTCATCAGGATATAAATATAAGCTGGATAATATTGGTGCTACAACTAATAAAGGTATAGAATTAGAACTTAGCGGTGACATTATTAAAAACAAAGACTTTAAATGGAATGTTTCTGCCAACATATCATCGGCAAAAAATAAGGTTACAAAACTTTATGGAGACGCTACAGAGATATACAATTTAGGTGGTTACAGTAACAATGAGATTCAACGTACCGGAAACTTTTTCTTAGGTCAATCAGTAAACACAGTTTATGTTTTTGAGTATGATGGTATAGCACAGACTGGAGAAAACCTTAGTGGAGTAAATTATGGAAGTAGAACTGTTCAGGCTGGAGATATTAAAATTAAAGATCGTAATGGCGATGGTGTAATAAATGATAAAGACAGATATGTAGTTGGCGATTTGAATCCTGATTATTATGGAGGTTTTTCTACAGATCTTAATTACAAAGGTTTTGCATTAAATGCAGTGTTTTCATATTCAATAGGAGGTAAGCGACCAAGTTCTACTTACGAAAGCTATATGAATTCAGGAGGAATGAGTGCAGCACATACAGATCTTTTGGATCGTTGGACTCCTACCAATACCAATACAGATGTTCCAAGAGCTTATTATGGAGGTGGAAGATATTCTTTAGGCGAGACAGATAAGGCAATACAAGATGCTTCATTCCTTAGGTTAAATGCACTTACATTATCGTATACATTACAAGACAAAGTTGCAGAAAGTGTTTTTCTTAAAAATGTACGTTTTTATGTAACGGGATCTAATCTGTTTATTGTAACTAAATACAAAGGGTATGATCCTGAGGGAGGAGATTCTTATCCTATATCCAGAATGATAGTTATGGGATTAAATGTATCTCTTTAATCAAATTAATTTAAAAAATTATTTTATGAAAGCAAAAATTATAGCCTTTATGGCCTTAGCAATATTATCAGCTTCCTGTTCTTCAGATTTTTTGGATGAAGAGCCTAAAAGTTCACTTACTGCTGCTCAGGCATATGGCAGTTTAGGTAAAATAGAGCCTGTTCTCTTGGGAGCTATAACGAATTGGAGGAATATGCAAAAAGACCGTGCTGGACTTTATAGTTCTCTTGGTACAGATGAAGCACAGCAAGGAGCTTTGCAGGTAACCGGAGATGCAAATCAGGCAGGACTTGACTTATACAATGGTTTTCTAAGTCAGGAGAATCAGGCAATTGGGCAATTGTGGAATGACAGATGGCCAGTAATTGAAGTAGCCGCACAAACTATTAGAGCATTAGGAACCAATACCGAAGACGATAGTGCAAAACGTGATCTTTTAATGGGAGAAGCTAGTTTTTTGAGAGCAACATTAATGTTTGAACTTACACAATATTGGGGAGAAATACCTATTAATGATAAAGCAAAAACAGCAGAATTTGGTTTAAAACGTCAACCTCTTCCTTTGGTTTATTCCTATATAGTTGCCGATTTAGAAAGAGCAATTCAAAAACTTCCTGTAACACAAAGCAATCCTGCATTTCCTGCAAAAGGTGTAGCTCAGGCACTTTTAGGAAAAGTATATCTATACGCTCCTGAAGCGTCAGGATATCGTGATTATGCAAAAGGAAAACAATGGTTTGAAGAAGTTATTAAATCTGGAAAGTACAGTTTATTGCCTAATTATGCAGATGTTTTTAGTCCGGATCATGCTAATTCTTCAGAATCTTTATACGAATGGCAGTATACTAATAACTGGCCTGATAATAACCAGATCCAATGGCAGACAGGTTCAAGAGTTTTGGCAAATATAGATCAGTATGCTTATTTTGGCGGTTATGATCTGATACTTCCTACTCAATATTGTTATAAAGATAAAACGGATGGCGGAATATGGGAACCAGGCGATGTGCGTAAAGATGCGAGTATTCGTTATGATTTTACATATAAGGGAGTTACACCAACACTTCCTGCTGGTTTTGGAGGTGATGAATTGGATCCACACATTAAAAAATTTGAAGATATTCGTGTACAG
The DNA here is from genome assembly GCF_004339525.1 of Flavobacterium sp. 90. Classification (NCBI taxonomy): domain Bacteria; kingdom Pseudomonadati; phylum Bacteroidota; class Flavobacteriia; order Flavobacteriales; family Flavobacteriaceae; genus Flavobacterium; species Flavobacterium sp. 90. Next base: position 5,039,455 of record NZ_SMGE01000001.1, read on the forward strand.
GGAAAGCAATCGTTCTGGAATTCAGGAAAAAACAAACCATACATTCGTTATTCAGATGTATTACTTAACTACGCAGAATGCTTAAACGAATTAGGAAACACGGCAGAAGCTGAAGGATATGTAAATCAGGTTCGTACAAGAGCTTTTGGAGGTACATTACCAGCAGCAATGAAGTGGAGCGGACTTTCTCAAACTCAGTTTAGAGACCAAATTCTTGATGAACGTATGCGTGAATTGGCTTTTGAAGGCTGGAGAAGAATGGATCTTAATCGCACAGGAAAATTGGTAGAATTAGTAAAGGCTCGCAACAAATGGGCAAAACAAAACGGTACAATTGCTGCCTTTCATAGCCTTTATCCTATTCCTATCGGAGAGATTAAGCTAAATGATGAGATTGGTCCGGAAAATCAAAATCCAGGATATTAATATCCGTAAAAATAGTTTTAATGTAATTTTTTTTTTGGTCACGTGATTTTTGGTTGATCACGGTTTGATTAGTAATGCCATTTTGGATTTAGGTAATAACAGTACAAGTGAGTTTTCTGTTAGAAAAAACTTATTCCAAAATGGCATTCTTATTTTTTAATGTTTACGATCTGTAAACCAATTAAGCAACAACATGAAGTTTATTAATAGTCAGATTTATACAATAATATTGGTTTTAAATGCTTTAACATTAAGCGTTTATTCCCAAAACAAAGTAAGTTTAAACTCTTCTGATATTGTTTGGAAGCTAAAACCACAAACAGAAATAGGGCAGGATAGCCTTAAAATATTTACTCCAAATTATTCCGATACAAATTGGGTAAAAGCCGTTGTTCCGGGAACAATTTTTAATTCTTATGTCGTAAGCGGATTAGAAAAAGATCCCAATTATGGCGATAATATCTATCAGGTAGATAAATCAAAATACGATCGCAGTTTTTGGTATCGTTCAGAATTTGCTGTTCCGGAGAATTTCACAAAAGATATCGTCTGGCTTAATTTTGAAGGAATCAATCGTGAAGGAGATATTTACCTTAACGGAAAAAAAATAGTCACTTTAAGCGGAATGATGCAACGTGGTAAATTTGATATTACCAAATTGGTGCATCGCAAAGAAAAAAATGTGTTGGCGATTTTGGTAAGCATTCCAAAACAACCTTTAAATAATTACGGAAGCCCAACCTATATTTCAAGCGCAGGCTGGGATTGGATGCCTTATGTTCCGGGATTAAATTCAGGAATTACAGATGATGTTTATCTTAGTAATACCAATAAAATTACGATTGTAGATCCGTGGATTCATACGGATTTGCCATCAAACGGACGTGCAGATCTTGAAATAAAAGTAGATCTAAAAAATTCTTCGGCACAAAATCAAGAAGGAGTTTTGACAGGAGTTATAATGCCTGGAAATATTACTTTTTCTAAAAAAATAAGTTTGGATGCAAATGCCATTACAAACATAAAACTAAGCAAAGAACAATTTCCTGAACTAGCAATTCAAAATCCTAAATTATGGTGGCCAAATGGTTACGGAGATCCTAATTTATATACTTGCCAGTTTACTTTTAAAATTGGCGACGTTGTTTCAGACGCTCAAAAAGTAACTTTCGGAATTAAAAAATATACTTACGATACAGAAGGTGGCGTTTTGCATGTTTCGATAAACGGAAAAAAAGTCTTTCTAAAAGGAGGAAACTGGGGAATGAGCGAATATATGCTTCGTTGCCGCGGAGATGAATATGATCTTAAAGTAAAACTTCATAAAGAAATGAATTACAACATCATTCGTAACTGGTTAGGTTCAACTACAGATGATGAATTTTATGAAGCTTGCGATAAATATGGAATCATGGTTTGGGATGATTTTTGGCTAAATGCAAATCCAAACTTGCCATTAGATATTAATGTTTTTAACAACAATGTTGTCGAGAAAATAAAACGAGTGAGAAATCATGCAAGTATAGCTGTTTGGTGTGGAGATAACGAAGGCGTTCCTCAACCTCCGCTTAACGGTTGGATTGCCGAAAATATTAAAACTTTTGATAACAATGATCGTTATTATCAGCCTTGTTCAAACACAGGAAACCTGAGCGGAAGCGGTCTTTGGGGAAATAAAGATCCAAGGTTTTATTTTACGAAATATCCTGCGGCTTATGTTGGAACGGGAGATGGTCCGGGTTGGGGCTTAAGAACCGAAATTGGAACAGCCGTTTTTCCTAATATCGAAAGTTTCAAGAAATTTATTCCGGAAAAAGATTGGTGGCCAAGAAACGAAATGTGGAATAAACATTTCTTTGGAGAAAAAGCCTTTAATGCATCACCGGATAATTATGATAAAAGTATCACAGAACGTTATGGAAAACCTTACAATCTGGAAGAATATACCACAAAAGCGCAATTGCTAAATATCGAAACCAATAAAGCCATGTATGAAGGCTGGTTAGATCATATGTGGGAAGATGCTTCGGGAATTATGACCTGGATGAGTCAATCGTCATATCCAAGTATGGTTTGGCAGACTTATGATTATTATTATGATTTAACAGGAGCATATTGGGGCGTAAAATCGGCTTGTGAACCATTGCACATTCAGTGGAATCCGGTGAATAATTCGGTTAAAGTAATTAATACCACAGGAACGGATTTTAAAAATTTAAATGCCGAAGCAACGGTTTATAATTTGGACGGAAAATCAGTAGCAAAATTCAAGCAAAATACAACTGTAGATTCGTATTCAAATACAGCAACAGAAAGTTTTGTGATTCCGTTTTATTCGAACCAAAAAGATTTGGCTTTTCAGAAAAATGCAACGGCTTCTTCAACAGATGGAGGAAATACGAGAGACGTTACAGACGGAGATTCAAACAGTCGTTGGGCAAGTAATTCAACAGATAATGAATGGATTTATGTAGATCTTGAAAATGAATATGTCGTAAACCGAGTAGTTTTAAATTGGGAAAATGCCTTTGGAAAAGAATATAAAATTCAGGTAAGCACAGATGCAAAAAACTGGACAGAAGCAAGCGTTATAAAAGAAGGAAAACAAGGTCTTGAAACTATTTCATTTGATGAAGTAAAAGCCCGTTATGTTCGAATGTTAGGTATAAAACGTGGTTCAGGTTGGGGATATTCCCTTTATGATTTCAAAGTTTTTGGTGCCGAAACCAATACAAATACTTTAGATTTGAGTCCGGTACATTTTATTAGATTAAAATTAAAAAACGCTCAAAACAAATCGATTAGTGAGAATTTTTATTGGAGAGGTTCTAATATGAAAGACTTCACCGATTTGAATAAATTGCCAAAAGCAAACGTAAATGTTTCGAGTAAGATTGTAAAACAAAACGGGAAATATGTTATTAAATCAAAAGTTTCAAGCCCGTCAGAATTAGCATTTGGAATTCACATTCAGGCTTTAAATGATAAAACCGGAGCTCAGATTTTACCAGCAATTATTAGTGATAGTTATTTTACTTTACTAAAAGGAGAAAGCAAAGAAGTTACTGTAGAATTTGACGAATCGCTTTTGAAAAACGGAGAAAAACCGGTTATAAAAGCGATTCCTTATAATAAATAAGAGATTGTTCTCACCGCAAACCTAACAGGTTTTTAAAACCTGTTAGGTTTAATACACGTCTAAAATTGATTAAATAAATTTATCACCGATAAAAAATCATTCCAATCCTTTTAATCTGTGGCTAAAAAACACATAATATGAATATCAATACATACAAAGCATTATTTTTTATATTACTGCCTTTTTTGGGCTATTCGCAAAGTAATCCGATAGAATTATGGTATACAAAACCAGCTTCTCAATGGGAAGAAACCTTACCATTAGGAAACGGCCGTTTAGGAATCATGCCAGATGGCGGAATCACAACCGAAAAGTTGGTTCTAAACGATATTACTTTATGGAGCGGATCTCCGCAAGATGCGAACAATTACAAAGCATATACTTTTTTGCCTCAAATAAGAGAATTGCTTTTAGCCAATAAAAACAGCGATGCCGAAAAACTAATTAATGAGAATTTTGTTTGTACAGGCCCGGGTTCAGGAAGCGGAGACGGAGCAAATGTTCAATTTGGCTGTTATCAGGTTTTGGGAGACATGACCTTGAAATTTGATTATAAAACCCAATCAAAAGCTACAAATTACACCAGAAATCTAAACATACAAACTGCAGTTGCAACGACTCAATTTACAATTGATGGAGTGACTTATAAACGTGAATATTTTGCAGGTTTTGGTGACGATGCGGCTTTTATCAAACTAACTTCAAGTAAAAAAGGAAAACTAAACTTCACGGTTCAGTTAGACAGATCGGAACATTTTAAAACCATAAATGGTACAGATAATTCTCTTATAATGTCAGGTCAGTTAAACAACGGAATTGATGGAAAAGGAATGAAATATGTAGCTAAAGTAAAATCTCAGGTAAGAGATGGAAATACTTTATATTTTAATAATATAATCGAAATAAAAAATGCTACAGAAGTCGTATTGTTTATTTCAGTTGGAACCGATTTTAAAGATAAAAACTTTGAAGTTTCAGTAGATAAAATTTTGGATATAACAATGCAAAAGAAATATCAGGATCAGAAGAAAACGCATATTCAAAACTATCAGAAGTTATTCAATCGCGTGGCTTTGAACTTTGGTAAATCAACCAAAAATACATTGCCTACAAATCAGCGTTTAGATGCTTTTATGAAAGATTCCGATTCAGATACAGGACTTCCGGTTTTGTTTTACCAATACGGCCGTTATTTGAGTATCAGCAGTACAAGAGTAGGATTGTTGCCGCCAAATTTGCAAGGATTGTGGGCACATCAGGTTCAAACACCTTGGAATGGTGATTATCATCTTGATGTAAATGTACAGATGAATCATTGGGCATTAGAAACAGGAAATTTATCAGAATTGAATCTTCCGCTAAAAGATTTGGTTAAAGAAATGGTTCCTTATGGAGAAAAAACAGCCAAAGCTTATTACAATGCCGATGGTTGGGTGGCGCACGTTATCACCAACGTTTGGGGTTTTACAGAACCAGGAGAAAGCGCTTCATGGGGAATTGCAAAAGCGGGTTCAGGATGGTTGTGCAATAATTTATGGAACCATTATCTGTATTCAAATGATAAAGAATATTTGGCTGAAATTTATCCAATTATAAAAGGAGCAGCTCAGTTTTATAACAGTATGTTGGTGAAAGATCCCGAAACAGGATGGTTGGTAACTTCGCCATCTGTATCGCCTGAAAATTCGTTTTTCCTACCAAATGGTCAGGATGCACACGTTTGCATTGGGCCAACAATCGACAATCAGATTGTTCGTGAATTATTTGATAATGTAATTACAGCATCTGCAAAACTAGGATTAGATAATGATTTAAGAATCGAACTCGAAAAACGATTAAAATTATTACCTCCGGCAGGAGTAATTTCGCCTGACGGAAGAATTCAGGAATGGTTAAAACCTTATAAAGAACCAGATCCGCAACATCGTCACGTTTCTCATTTGTACGGCTTATATCCGGCATCTTTAATTACGCCGGAAAGCACACCTGAACTTGCAGAAGCAGCTAAGAAAACCCTTGAAGTAAGAGGAGATGATGGACCAAGTTGGTCAATTGCTTATAAAATGTTGTTTTGGTCACGTTTGAAAGAAGGAAACCGTGCTTATAAATTATTAAAAACAATTTTGAGACCAACATTGGCAACAAACATCAATTACGGAGCAGGAGGAGGAGTTTACCCAAATTTACTTTCGGCTGGACCTCCATTTCAAATCGATGGAAATTTTGGAGCCACAGCAGGAATTGGTGAAATGCTGATTCAGAGCCACGCCGGATTTATCGAATTATTGCCCGCAATGCCAGACGTTTGGTTAAACCAAGGTGAAGTAAAAGGGCTTAAAGCCGAAGGAAACTTTACGATAAATATGAAATGGGAAAAAGGTAAAGTGACGAAATATGAAGTTTTATCTCCTGTACCAACAAAAGTAAAAGTGAAAGTAAACGGAGAAATGAAAGAGATTACGTCTTCTAAGTTATAATTTGTAGAATTTAATTAGACCTAACAGGTTTTTAAAACCTGTTAGGTCTGGAATTAATCACCCAAAAAGGCTTGAATAGCCTCCTGCTTTAGTTGGAGGTTACCGAAGTCAGAGTCAAATATGGCTTTAGCCGAAATCTTAAAGTATTTTGGCTAAAGCCATTTTTTAATTATTTTTTTTGATCTCCAGCTAAAGCTGGAGTCTATTCAATAGAAGAATGAAATCATGTTTTACTAATTTTTATGCTAAAAATAATGAAACTCAATAAAATAATATTTTGTGCTGCATTTCTAAGCTCAATAATTTTAGGAGCACAAACAACAGAAAAAATAACGTCACATGTAAACCCGTTTATCGGAACAGGAGCAGCACACGGTTCGCCGCTTTCGGGAAATAATTATCCAGGAGCGACAGTTCCGTTTGGGATGGTGCAATTGAGTCCTGATACAAGAAATACACCTGATTGGAGCGTTGCCAGCGGTTATAACTATAACGACACTACAATTGCAGGTTTCAGTCACACCCATTTAAGCGGAACCGGAGTAGCCGAATTATTCGATGTTATGTTGATGCCCTTTAGTGGCGCAATAGTCAAGGAAGAAGCCGGACAAAATGCGTATCAGTCTAAATTTTCTCATGAAAAAGAATCGGCTAAACCTGGTTATTATAGTGTAGAATTATTAGATTATCAGATAAAAGCAGAACTTACGGCAACTATACACGCAGGTTTTCATAAATATAGTTTTCCTAAAAATAAAGAAGCTCATATCATAATCGATTTAGATCATTCGATGAAAAAGTCCGATTGGAATACACGTATTATCGCATCTCAACTTTCATTTCCTAATGATCATACTATCGAAGGTTATCGCGTTATCACAGGTTGGGCTCCAATGCGAAAAGTGTTTTTTCACGCTGAATTTTCACAGCCTATAATCCGTAATCATGTTACAGATGGCGGAAATATTTATGACAATGCTAAAATAGTCAACGGAAATGCAATTCGAGCAATTTTAGATTTTGATACTTCAAACCAACAAGAAATTTTGGTAAAAGTAGGAATCTCAGCTACGAGTATCGAAAATGCACGATTGAATGTTCAGGCTGAAATTCCTGATTGGAATTTTAATGCAATCGTAAACGCTGCGGATTCAATTTGGGAAAAAGAACTCAATAAAATAAAAATTGACGGAACACCGGAGCAAAAGCAAATTTTCTACACCGCTTTATATCATACGTTCATTCAACCGAATACTTTATCAGATGTTAGCGGAGATTATCCAGCTGCCGATTTTACGACCAGAAATTCATCTAAACCTTATTATTCAACATTTTCTTTATGGGATACCTATCGTGGTGCGCATCCTTTATACACGATTTTACAGCCGGAACGTTCAGTTGATTTTGTAAATAGTATGTTGGCGTATTATAAAGTCTTTGGTTATTTACCAATCTGGCAATTATGGGGACAAGAAAATTATTGTATGATTGGCAATCATGCCATTCCGGTTGTGGTTGACGCTGTGCTTAAAAATCTACAAGGAATTGATGCTGAAGCAGCGTTCGAAGCCGTAAAGAATTCAGCAACACGTGAACATCCGGGATCTCCATTTGGCATTTGGGAAAAGTACGGTTATATTCCGGAGAATCTAAAATCCCAATCGGTTTCTTTGACGTTAGAAATGGCTTATGATGATTGGTGTGTAGCCGAATTAGCCAAGAAAATTGGCAAAACAGATGATTACAATCATTTTACGAAACGTTCTCAATTTTATAGAAATCTATACGACAAACAAATAGGATTCTTCAGAGCTAAAGATGATAAAGGCAATTGGATTAGTCCCTTCGATCCATTAAAATACGGCGCAAATGGTGGATATCCGTTTACAGAAGGCAACGGCTGGCAATACTTTTGGTACGTTCCGCAAGATGTAAAAGGGCTTATAAATTTAGTTGGCGGAGATAATGCTTTCACCAAAAAACTGGATACTTTTTTCACTTTAGAAGACAAACCTGAAGAAGTAAACGACAACGCTTCAGGTTTCATTGGACAATATGCACACGGAAATGAACCAAGTCATCATATTGCATATTTGTACAATTACGGTGGACAACCTTGGAAAACCCAACAATACGTTTCAGAGATTTTGAAGAAAATGTATAATACGACTTCATCCGGTTATTCCGGAAATGATGATTGCGGAGAGCTTTCGGCGTGGTATATTTTTAGTGCAATGGGATTTTATCCTGTTAATCCTGCAAGTGGGATTTATGTTATTGGATCGCCATTATTAAAAGAAGCTTCTATTGAATTAAAAGACGGAAAGATTTTTAAAGTTATAGCAAAGAACGTTTCTGATAAAAATATTTATATCCAAAGCGCCAAATTAAACGGTAAAAAGTATAGTAAAACCTTTATTAATCTAGCTGATATTGATAATGGCGGAGTTTTAGAATTTATTATGGGATCAAAACCAAATAAAAAATGGGGAACAGAATTAGAGGATAGACCAATTAAATAAATTTCACGAAAATTGCCCACAGATTTTACGGGTTGAACGGATTATCGCAGATTTTAATTTTATTATTTACGCGTTCAGTTTGTCAGTAACAATTACGAGTAAAATAAAAAAAAATCCGTTTTTATCCGCGTTTTCGCAAAGCGAATCCGTGTCATCCGTGTACGATATTCAATCCTAAGAACGACAAGACTGTAAAAAGCAATAAAAAAAGGTTTAATGAAATTAATCATTAAACCTTTTTTATTTCAAAAAACCTAACATTTTAAAACCGTGTCAGATCTAGTATTTGTATTATAGTATTTCGTAAATTACAGGAGCAGTTCTTGGTAATAAATAGCTGCCTGCTCCTGCAAGTTTAGTTTTAATTTCAGAAATAGTAACCTGATCTCCTTTTCCTGCTCTTGAAAGAACTTGTTTGCATTGTGCATTTAATTTGTTCCCGCTAACAACAACTGTAGGCTGTCCGGCAATTTTTAAGTTAAATCCAATGACTTCTAAACCAACTTCAAAATCAAAATCAAGTAAATTAGCACCAATCGTAGCAATTTCTAAGTTAGATCTAGGACCTTTAACGATACCCATTTCACCTCTAATTGTTCCTGTTGGTCCGGGAATACCTTTAATTCTAAATGTTTTCTTATCTGTAACTTGATCTCCGTTTGGCAATGTACCAGTTACAGAAATAGTAGTTTCGGTACCTGAACCTGGACTCATATTATATTTACCTGCTTTACCAGCTGAAGATAATCCCGGAGCACTTGCAACGACTTTATTATCAGCAACACCGGCAAATGATACAGAGATTGGGTTAACAACACCTCTATAAACAACATTCATTTTGTCTGCGGAAATTGTAGCTGAATTTGGTCTTGGTACAACAACGTAAGTTCCATTAAAAGGAAGATTAATTGGTTTACCATTTTCAACAAAATTGAAAGAACCTCCAATTTTTTGCTCTCCAACGCCACCAGCTGTCATCTCTAGTAAAGCTTGACCATTTACTAATTTACCAGGACCTTTAAAGTCACTAAATTGAGCATTAGGATCGTATTTACCCAAAACTACTTTACCAGTAACTTTTTCTCCTTGGAAATAAGCATTTTTATCTAAAACAACAATTGCTTGAAATTTACTATAAGAAGCTTCTGCTACTGCAGCTTTCCCTAATGCAGCACTGTAGACATCAGATTCTGCTTTTTGAACGTCATTTTGCCAAGCCGAAAGTTTAGCCAATGAAGCAACAGCCGGGAAACCTTTAAAATGATACGCTAAATATTTATCTTTTAAACCTTCTTTGTTTGCAACATCTGAAATATCAAATTTCTTTTCAATTTCAGCTAAAATTACAGCATATTTTTTATCTGATAATGCAGATTTCATAGCTGCTTTATACTTTTCAATATGAGAAATGATATCATTTCCTTTTGTAGTATAACCTTCTCCTGTAAACCAGTTGTCGATAGTATCACCTTTGTCCATAGACTCATAAGGTAATTTACCAGTTTCTTTGTCAGTTTCAAATCCTTTTAAAATATCGCCTTTTAGAGAACCGATATACGTATAAAATTCTTTTGAAATTGTTTTAACTTTATGTGCAATAATTGCCTCAGCAGCGTATTCACCTTTTGCTTCAGATGCTTTTTGATCTAAAGATTTCAATAAATCATCATTTGTTTGCTCTGAAGAGGTATTAGCACTTTCAAATTTTTCATTCATTAAGCCAAAAGCAGATAAAACTTCTTTTGACATATTCATTGCTAACATTGCGATGAAAACCAGATACATCAGGTTAATCATCTTTTGTCTAGGGGTTAATTTTCCTCCTGCCATTATTTCTAATTAGTTTTTATTAATAAAATTATAATAGTTAAAAACTAATTATCCTTTGTTATTCATTGCAGAAAGCATACCACCATAAACACTGTTCAAGGAAGCAATGTTTGCAGTCATTGATTGCATTTGTTCTTTTAATTTAGAAGCATTTTCAGCAATTTCGCTGTTTGCTTGTGCATTTCTTGAAGCACTTTCTAATTGTATTTTGTATAAGCTGTTTAATGATTCCATTTGCGCAGCAGCCATAGACATTTCTTCAGCGTATTTCTTTTGTCCTGCGATAGAATCTACTGTTGGAGAAATTGCTTTTGCAGCTCCTTCGAAATTTTTGATAGAGTTTCCTAAACTTGACATTAATTCACCGTCAATTTTAGCTTCTCTCAACATCGTGTCTAATTTTTGAGACAACAATCCTTGAGCATCAGATGAATTTTCAACTTTGTCAGCTTTTTTTCTAGCTTGACCATTAGCTAATTCCGGGTAAACAAGAGTCCAGTCTAATTCATGATCTACTGGTTCGAAAGCAGAAAGAGCAAAGATTAACGCCTCAGTTACTAATCCCACAGAAAGCATCAATGTACCTGTTAATGGTCCAATTTCGAAGTGAGTAATTTTGAATAATGCTCCAATAATTACTACTGCCGCTCCCATACCATAAGCGAAATTCATTGCTTTTTTACTTAATAATGCCATTTTTTTGTTTGTTTTAAAGTTTTTAAATTGTGTTTTTGGTTTAATAATAAAGTTTGATCAGCATGCTAATTTTTGTTATATAATTAGTCATAATTCGCTATTTATTAAAAACATGCAAAAATACTTCGGCGATAAAATATCGTAAAACATGAAAGAGCATTAAAATATCAGATTAGGACATTTTTTTTGATGTAAAGTGCTGGAGTGTTGTATGACCTTTGTCAAAGTTTAAAACTTTGACAAAGGTTCGCCATCAAAGTTATTCTGCGCAGTTTTGTCATCTCGACGAAGGAGAGATCACACAAGAAACTCCGTAACAAAAAGAATCAATCTTTATTGATTTACGAGTGTGATCTCTCCTTCGTCGAGATGACAAGATTAAGCTTAATCATTGTAAACAAAATAAAAAAATCCGTTTTTATCCGCGTTTTCGGAAAGCGAATCCGTGTCATCCGTGTACCATATTCATTTACAAAAAAAGCCCCGACAAGTCTCTAAAACCTGTCGGGGCTAATTACTAACCACTAACCATTATTTTTAAACAGAAACCGATTCTTCATTTTTTAATAAAGACAAATGAATCGTAACTCCTGAATGACTTTTTTCTTCAGATAGAACAGTTGTAAAAGTTTCTTCTGCTTCAGCTTTTTTATCAAGACCCAAAAGCCCCAAACCTTGCATGTACAGACAGTGAATTTTATTACGTTTATCCAAATCATCCTCCCAAATCATAAGATCAGGTAATGAAACGGCGAAATAATCAATCGTGACATGATCGTTTAGATGTTGTTGAGCATAAGCAACAAGCTTTTCGAAACGTTTATTAGCTTCAGAAATGTCGTTTAATTTTAAGAAAGCAAGACCTTGATAGAAAATTTTATCTGGTTGCTGATCGTTATAGAAAATCGCAGCGGTTGGTTCTTCTAATCCCTGAGTCGTTTTTTTCCACCAATTATTAGCTTGTTCCTGATTGTTTTTTTTATCGAAAGCAACGCCTAACCAATAATGTGTATCATTTTCCTGTGCTCCCGGTAATTTTCCTTCGCCTAAATTATCAGGATAAGTTTGGGCTTGTTCCAGAAGTTCAATAGCTTCATCATAATTACCTTCGGAGATTTGTTGTTTTGCAATTTCAGTTAAACTAGTAAGATATTGCCCGCTTACTTTTCCTTCGCCGCCTTCCCACGGATGGAAAATTCGGTTTTGTAATAAAGTTAAAGCTTTGTCGTGTTTCCCTAAAAGATTGTACAAAGCCACTCTTTCTAAGTAAACATCGTCACGCTGAATCACCAATTCCAAATGTTTCTCTAAGAAAGCCAATCTGAAAACCAAATCTCTGTTGAGACGTTTATACAATTGATCCAATTCCATTAAAATTCTGGAATCTTGTAAATCCAATGAAAATGCTTTCTCTAAACTCGCAAGTGCTTTTTGTTCATTTTCTAGTTTATTGTAATAGGCTAGAGCCAAATTACGATGCGCAGTCGGGAAACTATCATCTACAGATACAGATTGTTCCCAACAAGAAATGGCATCATCATAAAATTTAGAAGAATACCAAAAGTTTCCTAAATAGTACAAAGCTTTTGCATCATTGGTCTGTTTATTAATTACATTTTGAAGTACTATTGCCGCTTCAATCTGATTAGGGAAACAATAATCCGGTTTTGCCTGAGATGCCATTTTGAAGCATTTTTCGGCTTGACCGAAATCATTTAATTTTTCATAAAAAGAACCCGCAAAATACCACGCCATTGGATAGGTGTTTTCATCTTGTAATCCTTCATTCAATAAACTCACAGCTTCCTGATACAAACCTGCAGCAGCATAATCTAACGCATACTCTATATAGGTATGAATGTTGTTTCTAATGAGCGAATTAAAATACTTCAGATCTTTTTTGTCATTACTCAAAAGGTATTTTTCGAAAAGTAAGCCAAAATTGAAACAATCATTTTCCAGATAAATATTAGCGTGAAGCGATGCTTTTTTGTGCTGACCTAATTTTCTAAGAAATGCAACTTGCAAATGCAATGCTTTATGATCTTCGGTATTTTTAGAAATTGCTTTTTTAATGTGTGTCAAAGCCAATTCATAATCACCGTTTAATGCGTCAAGTTGCGCTACATAAAAGTAACCTTGATTTTGCCAAGCCGCATTCCACGTTGCTTTATAGAAAGCGTCGTAAGCTTCTTTGTTTTTATTTTGATATTTAAGACATAAACCTAAATTAAAATACGCTTCGCCATCATACGGATTTGGGTTTCGTTGTGTCAAAGTTTTGATAGCCGTTCTAAAATAAGGTTCAGCTTCTGTAAATTTTGCTCTTCGCATCAACCATAATCCTATTGCATTATTCGAACGAACGTCTCCGGCATCACGTTTTATAGCTTCTTTGTAATACGGAATCGGACTATAAGTTGCGTGTCTATATTGTTCTAAATGCTGTGCTGTCAGGAACAATTGTTCGTTGTTTTCAATATCTTCAGGTGCAAGTGCAGGTTTTGCAGCTTCAGGAATTTCAGCTTCATTTGGTCCTTCGTAAGCCCAATCTACCAAAACTTTATCATCAGCATCAGTTACCGAAATCGACAAACCTTCTAAAGAAGCATTGTGATCAAAATCAATTGTTTCTTCGAATGAATTGTACGGTGAAGCATCGTATTGTTTTTGTAATAAAACCGTATCGTTGTTCTTTAACGTAACCGTTGTTTTAGGATAAACGCCTGTTGTATACGCTTTAATCACTAATTTATTGTCGATATTTTCCAGATTGACCATTGCATTTTTGGTCGCATTTTTTACGATTCCTAAATCTCGATATGGCATAAAATACTGCGTAAAATCTTTTTGTTCACCCGGCATAATCCACGTAAAATCAGGCTGATTATCCGTGTAAACGCCACACATCAATTCGATATATGGACCATCTTCATCGGTAAGGTTGCGATCCCAGGCGCGACCAAAATCGCCATGTCCCCAAGTCCATTGTTTTTTTCCGGGAGAAACATGATGATTGGCTACGTGAAGCAATCCGCCTTTTGAATCATTTTCGTATCCGCCCACAAAATTATATTTAGACGCAATTGCCATATAAGAGGTTGGAACCGGAATATTTTTATAACGTGAAATATCAGTTCCGGGTGAATAATCGACTTTATAATAGGTTCCTTTTGCAATTGGAAAAGACGAAACATCACGTTTACCGTGGTCAAAAACAGCGTTTACATCCGGTGGAAATACCGATTGATAATCGTCGTTTACTTTAACCGCAGGATTTGCCCACCATAAAAAAGTTTGCGGGAATGAAGTTCTATTGTACAATTGCGCTTTGATTTCTAAATATGCTTTATCAGGATATAATCTAAATCCCGCCATACCTTTAGTTCTAAACATACGTTCGACTTCGCTGCACCAAACTGTTGCGCTTCCATCTTCATGTTCTTCGATCGTAAAATCTACCGGATCAAAAGTTGTTGGTCTGTGGTGTTGTGGCCAGTTAAATTCGATTCCGCCAGAAATCCACGGACCTGTAAGTCCTACCAATGCCGGTTTTACAACTTGATTGTAATATACAAAATGGCGTTCTTTGGTTTTATCGTACGCCATATGTACACGTCCGCCAAGTTCAGGCAAAATCATTATTTTAACAAACTCATTTTCAAGATAAACGGCTTGATATTCTTTGTCGATTTTTTCGTCTGCGATTTTTTCAATAACCGGATAAGGATATACAGATCCGTTACTTCCCTGATAAACTCTTTTCTCAATAAATACAGGATTTTTTTCAGGTTTGCCCACCTCATAGGTTGGTAGGATTATTTTTTCCTTCCAAACATTTACTTTTTGCATGATGTAATGAAATTTAAATTATTGAATATTCTTTGATTTTTTATCAGAAACCATCAGTTCTTCAATCTCTTCAAGACTTTTGTTTTTGGTTTCAGGAAGTTTTTTAAATACAAACACAAATCCTAAGGCACAGATGATTCCGTAGATCCAGAAAGTTCCGGAAGTGCCTAAATATTCGTTGAAAATAGGGAAGGTTTGTACTAAAAGCGCAGAGGCAATCCAGAGCGCAAATGTCGCTACAGACATCGCAACACCACGGATTTTGTTCGGGAAAATTTCAGATAAAATAACCCACGTAATAGGAGCGAGGGACATGGCGTAAATAGCAATTGCTAACAATACCAGTAATAATAATGGGAAACCGGTAACATTGGTATAATAAAAATAACCCAATAAAGCATAAATTACAGCAAGTGCTGCAGAACCAAAAAGCATTAGTTTTTTACGACCAATTTTGTCTACAGTTCCCATTGCAACCAACGTAAATACAAGATTAATACTTCCTGTAATAACAATATTCATGAACAAATCATTGATACTATAACCCGCCGAAACAAAGATTTCCTGAGCGTAGTTAAAAATAATATTGATTCCACACCATTGTTGGAAAGCAGCTAAAACAATCCCAATTGTTAGAATTGGTAAAGCTTTTTTATCCAATAACATTCTGAAATCAGTTTTCTCCGTTTCATCAGTGAAGGTTTCTTTGATTTTTGAGATTTCTTCTTTTCCGTAAGCTAATCCACCAATTTTTGTTAGTGTTGCTTCGGCTGTATCATTTTTTCCTTTTTTAGCCAAATATCTCGGGCTTTCAGGAATTAAAAACATTAGAATAAAGAATAAAATCGCAGGGAAAAATCCTGCCCAAAACATCCATCTCCAACCCGTTTGTCCGTTCCATGAAGCCAGAATCTGAGCGTGTGTATATCCTGTCGGAATAACTTCAGTAATCAACATATTGGTGATTTGCGCGGCAAGAATACCTATAACTACAGTAAGTTGGTTAATCGAAACGAAAAGTCCGCGGGTTTCTTGCGGAGCGATTTCTGCAATATATAAAGGTGAAATTGTCGACGCAATCCCAATTCCGATTCCGCCAATAATACGCCAGATAATAAATACTGTAAAAGTTTCTGAAGCTCCAGTGCCAAGCGCACATAAGGAAAATAATACTGCGGCAACAATCAACATTGGACGTCTTCCGTAGGTATCTGCCAGTTTTCCGGCAACGGCTGCTCCCGCAACACAGCCTACAAGTGCACTACTCATTGCCCAACCTTGTAAAGCCGGAGAATCTGAAATGCCAAAATAAATTTCGTAAAATGGTTTTGCACCACCTATTACAACCCAGTCGTAGCCAAAGAGTAAACCACCCAAGGCTGCGACAAGGCTAATTGATAGTAAAAAGGTATAATTATAATTTTTCATAAAAAGGTTTTAATAGCTTTTGTAAAATTAGCAGAATAGGAACCTTTGATTTATGGATGATTTTTTTGAATAGATGGACTATAATCTGATTTTTGAACGATGTTTGCTAAAATACGAAAACAATTGCGTTACTGCTTGTATTCCGTGCGATATTGTATGGGCGAAGTACTCATTATTTTTTTGAATAAACGCGAGAAATACAACGGATCATTAAACCCCAAAGCAAAGCTTATTTCTTTAATACTCATCGTAGTAAAGCTGAGATACTGGCAGGCTTTCTGCATTTTTAAATAGTTAAAATAATGTATTGGCGAATAGCCCGTTTGCTTCTTAAACAAGGTGAAAAAGTGAGAAGACGAGTAATTAAAATAAGCTGCGACATCATTGATTTTTAAAGATAAATCCAAATGCTTTTTCATATAATCAATTGCAGACTCAATAGTATTATCCTCTGAAAATTGCCTGTTTTTTTTGATGAAAAATCGCTCATATAAAAAAGCATTCAATAATTGCCATAACGAGAGATTCGCATACTCGAGATTACTAGCACTATAACCATCTTCCATAACATCAAGTATGTTTTCAAAAAGTTCGATACGCCTTTCTTCCAGCGATAATTGTGGCGCTGTGTCCGGAAATTCCGTGATGAATTTTTCGTAGAAATGTGGCGCTTGCGGTCCTGTAAAATGAATCCAGTAAATACTCCACGGATTTTGTTTTAATGCATAATAATCATGCGCAACTTCCGGAGGTATTATATAAAAGGTATTCGCTTTGAGCGTTATGGTTTTGTTTTCTTTGCTAATAATGCCTTCACCTTTGTAACAATAAATCAGGATATATTGTTTGCTTCCATGTTTTCGTTTCATCGAATGGTGGCTTGCATTTGGGAAAACACCAATATCTGTAAAGTACAAACTGGCAATAAGCGCATTTTTTTTAATGCTCGAAAGAATGTTTTTAGGAATCACAATCATACGTTGTCCTAAAAAACCTTCTCTAACTTTTATTTTTTCCTTTTGTGATGAATTCTTCATTTCCCGTTTTGCTAATTTTCAAATATCGTAATTTAATCCATGTTTTTAAAAAAAATGTCCATTTTGATGATAATAATCGAAACTACATTTGAAATATTAGAATAACACAGATGTTTTCAATCCTTTTTTAAAAACAATATGAATCCTATTAATAAGATTGTATGCGAACCTTTTGGAGTTTGTAATGGCAAAGAAATCTTTATATTCCGAATCGCAAATGTTCATGGAAACTATGTCGAGCTCCTTAATTATGGAGCCATAGTAAAATCCATAGTGGTGCCGGACAAAAACGGAATTAAAGAAAATGTAGTTTTAGGATTTCCGACTCTTGAAGGCTATCTAAAAGATAAATCTTATATAGGTGCAACGGTTGGGCGTTTTGCAAACAGAATCAATAATGCCGAATTTTCGATCGGAAATAAAACTTTTCATCTTGATAAAAACGATGGTAAAAACAATAATCATAGCGGTTCGGCTGGATTTAATGACAAGGTTTTTGATTTTGTTATTGAAGATGATGCTGTAATTTTTATTTTAGAAAATGAAAATGGAGACGGTGGTTTTCCCGGTAATTTAAATACTAAAGTGATTTATAATTGGACGGATAAAAACGAACTCAAAATTGAATTTTTGGCTGTAGCCGATGAATCAACTCCGCTGAATTTTACGAATCATTCTTATTTTAATTTATCGGCTTGTGCCGAAAAAATAATTCAACATAAACTCAATATTCAGGCAACAAAAATTCTCGAAAGTACAGAAGATTATATTCCGACAGGAAAAATTATACCAGCAGATAACTATTTGTTTTTTAATTATAAACTGACAGATGTAATGCAAAATAACGGACTGAATATCTATTATATTTTTGATCGAATTTCATCCAATGAAAATGCTGTTTGTGAATTATTCGAAGAAAAATCAGGACGATTAATGCGCGTTTATACGTCTTATCCGGGCGTACAATTGTATACGGGAGATTATTTAAACAGCGCAATAATCGGCGAACATTCGAAGCATTATGAACCTTTTGACGGACTTTGTTTAGAATGCCAATATTATCCGGATAGTCCGAATCATGCTCATTTTCCGAATACAATTTTTGAAGCCGGACAAGTTTATAACGAAACGATTACGTATGCTTTTGATGTTGTAATTCTTGAAAATTAGAAAAAAATATGCCACAGATTATTATGATTAAAAGGATTTTTTTTTAGCCACGAATTGCACAAATTTTCACTAATTAATTCGTGCTCATTCGTGAAATTCGTGGCTAAAGACTTTGTTAAAAATATATGTTTTCGGTAAAAATTTTTGCCACAGATTATTATGATTAAAAGGATTTTTTTTTAGCTACGAATTGCACAAATTTTCACTAATTAATTCGTGATCATCCGTGGCTAAAAACTTTGTTACACATTATAAAGATTAAAATAATTTTTTAATCACAAATTGCGCAAATTTTCATAAAGAAATTCGTGTTCATTCGTGAAATTCGTGGCTAAAAATCTTTACTAACCAATAAAATTGAACTATCACCTCTAAATTATATATAATGAAAAAAATGTTTATTCATCGATCTTTGAGTTTACTTCTGCCAGTACTATTTTTTGTCCAGATTAGCGGTAAAGCTCAAAATGCGGCAATTGATCTGAAATCTAAGGATAATCTAAATAAAATTACTTTGTCTTTGAGCCAAGATGGAAAGTTGTCTTATAAAGTAACACGCAAGGATAAAACGGTAATTTTAGATTCTCCGCTTGGATTGACTTTCGAAAATAACGATTTTACATCGGGTTTGTCTGTTGTAAATGTTTCGGCTGTGGAAGAGAAACGCGAAAAATACGAACTTAAAGTTTCGAATAATAAAGCTGTAAATCATGTTTTAGAAAGTAAAAGCATAACCTTCAAAAACCAACAAGGCGCTTTAATGATAATCGACTTAATTGCCGGAGAAGAAGGAGTTGCTTTTAGATATAAGTTTACAGATCAAGAACCACAGAAAAGAGTTCTTAAAAATGAAATTACAGGATTTCATATTGATCAAAATGCAAAAGGATGGCTTCAGCCTTATAATAAAGCCGGAGATTATACGCCGGGTTATGAAGATTTTTATGTAAATGTAAAATCAGGAGATCCAATAAGTGGAGCGAGAAACGAATCTGTTGGTTGGTGCATGCCAGCGCTTTTTAATGTAAATGATACTAAAAACTGGGTTTTGATTGCGGAGTCAGGAACGGACGGTTCGTTTCCGGGATGTCATTTACAACCGGATTCTAAAGGCGGAATTTATAACATAGCTTTCGCTAAAAAAGACGAAAAATTTACTTTGCCTTTGCCGGATAAAGAAGCTTATCCGGAATCAAGTTTGCCGTGGACAATGCCTTGGAGAGTGATTATGATTGGCGATAATGCAGGAGATATTTTATTATCGACTATGATTACAGATTTGGCTCCAGCCTCAAAAATCGAAGATACTTCTTGGATTGTAGCCGGAAAAGCGGCTTGGTCATGGTGGTCACATCCTGAGGATTTTACGCCGGAAATGTATAATAAATTCACAGATGTTTCGGCTTCATTTGGCTTTAGATATACACTTTTTGATGCAGGATGGGAAAAGGCGAATAAAGAAGGGAAAATTATTGATTATGCATTAGCAAAAGGAGTTCAACCTTTAGTTTGGGGATATTCGGCGGAATATTTTGATGCGGATAAAAGAAAGAAAAGGTTCAAAGAATTGGCTGATATGGGTGTAAAAGGTGTTAAAATTGACTTTTGGTGTTCAGATCGTCAAGAAGTTATGGGAACGCTACAATCGGTTTTTGAAGACGCTGCTAAACAACATTTGTTGGTAAACTTACACGGGACAACTGTTCCAAGAGGATGGCACAGAACATGGCCGAATTTTGTAACAGCAGAAGCGATTTTAGGAACGGAAAGTTATTTTTATGAGCCAAGATTCCCTGAAAAAGCAGCGGAACAAAATACGGTATTGCCTTTTACTAGAAACGTTGCCGGACCTGCAGATTATACGCCATTTGCATTGACTTTTAGAAAATATACACGTTTAAATACTGCGGTTCACGAGTTGTCAATGGCGATGATTTATACTTCCGGAGTTATTCATTTTGCCGATTCTGAAGAAGTTTTTAATTCATTACCAATTGAACTTAAGAACTTATTAAAGAAAATGCCTGCAACTTGGGATAAAACGGAATGTATAATTGGAGAACCTGGAAAAGCAATTGTTCTTTCTCGTAAAAAAGATAATCTTTCGTATATCGTTGGGATAAACGGAACTAATACAGCACAACCAGTTTCAATTGATCTTAAAAAATACAGCAAAGGTTTTTCAAAATTCAGAATTATATCTGAAGGCAAAGATCCGTTAATGGATTTTAAAGTAGAAACGTTTCCTATAACTTCAAAATGGAAACATGATTTAACTCCAAAAGGAGGGTTTATTATTGAGTTTATAAAGTAGTTAAACAACAAAATTGTTTAAATACTAGAAAGGTGATATCTTAATTGATTATCACCTTTTTTTGTGTAAATTAGTTAATATCTCTGCTATAAGTTGTGCCTTTAGGTACAAAATATCGGTAGAATGAGATGAATTAAAGAAAACAAACGTGCCGTAGGTACGTAATAGATGGTGTTTGTTGCGTACCTACGGCACGCTTTCGTATTGCGAATTTATTGGGCTACCAATATTTAGTGCCTAACGGCACATTTTTGAATATTGATTACATTATTAATGTTACCTTTTTATGTAAGCGTCTTAATGATGTCACATGATAGATGTGCCGCTAGGTACTAAACATTGGTAAAAAAAATATGCATTGAATAAGATATAACGTGCCGTAGGTACGTAATGGATATCGTTTTGTTGCGTACCTACGGCACGCTTGTGTATGATGAATTTATTGGGCTACTACCAATATTTAGTGCCTAACGGCACATTTTGAATATTGATTACGTTATTGATGTGACCTTTTTATATAAACGTCTTAATAATGCCATTTGATATATGTGCCGCTAGGCACTAAACGTTGGTAAAAAAACATGCATTGAATAAGATATAACGTGCTGTAGGTACGTAATATATTGCGTTTTGTTGCGTACCTACGGCACGCTTTCGTATTGTGAATTTATTGGGCTACCAATATTTAGTGCCTAACGGCACATTTTGAATATTGATTACGTTATTGATGTGACCTTTTTATATAAACGTCTTAATAATGCCATTTGATAGATGTGCCTTTAGGTACAAAATATCGGTAGAATGAGATGAATTAAAGAAAACAAACGTGCCGTAGGTACGTAATAGATGGTGTTTGTTGCGTACCTACGGCACGCTTTCGCATTGCGAATTTATTGGGCTACCAATATTTAGTGCCTAACGGCACATTTCTGATTTACTAAATATTTTATATAACATCACATTTCCGTTCTTGATTATCATAAAAACTTCATTATCTAAATTTTAAACTTTCCTTCATAACATCTGAGAAATGAAATGTTAATACAATGTTTTATAATCGGAACATTTTATTAATATAAACGTAACCTTGTTCACCTACCCTCATTTCTAATTTTGGAGACATATTATAAAACAACACACTGTAGAATATGTCATTTTTTAAATTAAGAACACATCGCAAGAAAATAATCGGAACTGATGTTTTGGCAAGCCTTATTTATTCGCCAAATAATACAAAAGCAACGTATTATGTATAAAAGATTTACCGATGAAGAACTTGTCGAATTATTGAGACAAGGAAAAGACAAAGCGTTTGATGAATTATATTTTCGATATCGGGATTTGTTAGTTCGCTTTGTTTATTTGAGAATGAAGTCGATTCCCGTTTCTGAAGAAATTGTTCAGGAAGTTTTCACCACCATTTGGGAACGTCGAAAGACTTTGGTCATTCAAAAGAAATTTTCGGCTTATATCTATACATCAGTTCGTTATGTGACTTTAGATTACTTCAAATCTCATACTATTACAGACCAATATATAAAAGAAGTTTTGGATAGCAATACTGTCGAATACAGCAGTACAAATGCAACAGAAGATTCTATTTATTATGAAGAATTACAGGAAGCAGTAGATAAAGCCGCTTCGTTACTTCCTAAAAAAGCCAAAGAAGTTTTTATTCTAAGCAGAATTAAGCACTACACCAACAAAGAGATAGCCGAAGAACTTAACGTTTCGCACGAAACCGTAAAGTATCATATTGCTTATGCGCTGAAGTTTATGCGCAGCTATTTAGGCGAATTCAACTGACAAAAGATTCTGGGATTGAGGTTAACGTTTTGTTTTCTTAACATAAGCGTAACCTTATCCGCCTACCTGAAATTAAGATTTCTAAGACATACTATTAAAGAGATAAACAAATTATAATGCCTGAAAATTTACATCGAGATATAAAATTTTTTTTAGAAGGAAAACCTTCTCCAAAAGGAGAAGAACTATGGAATAAATGGTACGATCATCCGGAAGAAATATTGGATAGTATCGAAAATATAAAATCTGATCGTTCAAAATTAAATAGAGAACTCAGACAAATAAAGAAATCAAATAAAGTTATTTTTCTTCAGAATAGAAATTGGGCGATGGCAGCTTCTTTACTCGTATTAGTGGGTTTGTCATGCTTCTTTTATTTATCATCTGAACAAATAATGAACAAACAATATACTACAAAGTCTGGTGAACGCGCTAAAGTAGTTTTGAGCGACGGAACCCAAATTTGGCTTAATGCAGGAAGTAGATTAAAATATCCGGCAGCATTTAAAGGAGATACAAGAGAAGTTTATTTAACCGGAGAAGCTTTTTTTGATGTTGCCAAAGACAAAAAACACCCGTTTATCATTCATACTGATAAAATGGACACCAAAGTTCTGGGAACCAGTTTTAATGTACAAGCTTATCCGGATCACGCCACGCAAGAAGTTTCGGTTTTAACCGGAAGAGTAAATGTAAAGTCGACCGTAACGGAAGAAAATGTCTATGTAACGCCGGGACAGAAAGTAGTTTTTAAATCAAAATGTAATAAACTAAAAGCGTTTACAGATATTCCGATGAACTCTATTTCGCTATGGCGAAAAAATATCATTGTTTTTGAAGATGCTCCGTTACCCGAAGTAATTGCGACAATTAACCGCAATTATAATGTAAATGTTCAGATTGAAAACAAGAATTTAAACAATCTTAAAATTAGCGCTTATTTCAAGGAACTCCCAGTTGATCAGGTTGTTGCTTTGGTGTGCAATATTATAAACGCTGATTATAAACAAGAATCGGGAAGTTATATAATTAAATAAAGTAGAGAAAATTAACACAGAATAAAAGAATTAAAAATTGAGAATTAAAAAATAAAAATCTGCTTAATCTGCTTAATCTGCGAGAAAAAATTAAGACATATATATAAATCAACATAGCATATATGTGCTAAGATGAAAGATTACAACAGATTACAATATTAAATTTTTAAACAAGCTACGTAGAAAACCAATCATAATCCAAAAACAATTAAAACTCAAAAACATGACTAAAAAGCAAATGCGGTTTATCCAAAACTGTCAGAGCATTAAAAAATCTGTATTAGACAAAGCACTTCTTTTTGTGGCTTTATTTTTTATCGGATTAACAGCAAAAGCAGCCAGCGTAGATATCGGCAAAAGAGTTACGCTAAAAGTTGAAAATGAAAGTATGAAAAATGTTTTTCAAAAAATTGAAAAGCAAGTTGATGTGCATTTTATGTACGAAACAAATCAGGTTAACGCTAATCAGAAAATTAGTTTAAAACTAAACAATGTTACGTTAGAACAGGCTTTGGATAAAATTTGCAGCAATTTTTTATTGAAATATGAAATTGTAAGCAACAATATCGTAATCAAAAAGAGCCAAAAAGTCGCTGATAATGAACAGAATAAAATCAATATTTCGGGAACTGTTTACAGCGCTACTGATGGAATGCCGTTGCCAGGCGTAGGAATCAAAGATAAAGGTTCTGACGTGGCTACATCAACAGATTTTGACGGAACTTTTAAGATGGAAATCAATTCATCTGAAGCGGTACTTGTTTTTTCATATGTTGGTTATGTTAATCAGGAAATTAAAGTAACTCCGGCAGATAAAAACATAAAAGTGAAATTAGTAGCTGATATGAAACAACTACAAGAAGTTGTAGTTATGGGTTATGGAAGTGTAAAAAAGAATGCAGTTTTGGGATCTGTGGGATCTGTTTCTATGAAAGAAACTTCAAGCAGAACTTACAATAGCGCTGCCGAATTATTACAAGGAACTGTTGCAGGTGTTACAGTACTTAATAATGGTGGTGATCCAACGGCTGAGCCAACAATTAATATCCGCGGAATTGGTTCTTTGAATGCTGAAACGCCTTTAATCGTTTTGGACGGAATCATTTACAGCGGATCTCTAAATACTTTAAATCCAAATGATATTGCTTCGATAAGTGTTTTGAAAGATGCGGCTTCTGCGGCAATTTACGGAGCTAGAGCTTCTGGAGGTGTAATTTTAATTACGTCTAAAAAAGGAGTTTCTGAGAAAGTAAATATCAATGTAAATTATCAGGGAGGTTTCCAGAATGTAGCTAAAAAACTTGATGTTCTTAATGCTGCTGAATATGCAGACGCTATGAACTTAGCGAGAGATAATGCTGGTATGCCTAGAATTCCTGCTTTTGATCCTGCATTTGAACCAACAGCGAGAACGACAAAAACAAACTGGATGGATGAAATTTTTCATACAGGAGAAATTCAGGATTTGTCACTTTCTATAAATGGAAAAACAGAAAAATCAAATTTCTTTGTTTCAGGAAGTTATAGAAAAAATGAAGGTATCTTATTGAATACTTTCGGAGAACGTTATACAGCAAGAGCAAACTCTTCTTTTAAAATAGCACCAAATTTTACAATTGGAGAAAATTTATCTTATTCGTTGACAAACGGTCAAAGTGCTAATACGTCAAGCGGATATACGGGAGCAATTTTGGCAGCGATTTTTTATCCTCCAAATGCAACAATCTATAGAGAAGACGGTTCAGGACATTTTGGTGGAGTTCCGGAGAAATATATTGGTTCTTACGGAGACGTTATCAATCCTGTGGCTTATTTGAAAAGGTTAGACAACAGAAATCCTGTTTCAACAATTTTGATCAATCCTTATGCTGAATGGGAAATCGTAAAAGGTTTGAAAGTAAAAACAAACTGGGGTTACACGAGAATTCAGGATAATGCAAAAGATTTTGCAGTTAAAATTACAGAACCTGGAAAAATATTTGACTTTAACCGTTTAACGCAAAAGTCAATTACAACTACTGATTTATTAGGTGAACAAACGATTTCTTACGAAAGATCATTAGGAAAACACAATTTCAAAGCTTTGGCCGGATATACATATCAGGAAACAAAAAGAGATTTTTATACGATTGAAGGAACTGGTTTTGATAACGAAGATCCATCACAACGTTATTTGCTAAATGCAAAATTAATTCAGCAAACGGCTGCAGGATTATCGGATGAAATTATTTCGTCTTATGTTGGAAGGTTGAATTATGATTTTAATCAGAAGTATTTATTCTCAGGAATTGTTCGTCGTGACGGAACTTCAAAACTTTTATCAGAAAACCGTTGGAAAGTTTATCCTTCAGTTTCTGCAGGTTGGTTAATTTCTGAAGAAGAATTCATGAAAAATATCGGTCCAATCGTAAGCAATTTGAAATTACGTGCAAGCTGGGGACAAATAGGAAACTTAGGAAACCTTGGACCATACCAATTTAGTGTACCGTTAAATCAAACTCAGGCTTTAATTGGTTCTACTCCGGTAATTAATTACGGTTATGCTGAAGGTGAATTATCAAATCCTAACTTAAAATGGGAAAGCTCAGAGCAAACAAACATTGGTTTAGATTTTACAATGTTCAACAATATGTTGACAGGATCTGTTGATGCTTACGTAAAAAAGAACAAAGATATGTTAGTTCGTGATCAGCTTCCGGGAGTTTCTGGAACGCCACAAGGTAGAATCGTAAACTCTGGAGATGTTGAAAATAAAGGTCTTGAAGCTAGTTTGACATACCAAAAATCACGTGGAGAATTTAAGTTTGATGTAACGGCAAATGCTGCATTTTTGAGCAACAAAATTGTTTCGATTAAAGACGGTTTAACTTCTCTTGAGCCTTTAAATATTAGCAGAGTTCGTAGTTTGCCTTTAGCAAATATTTATCAGGTTGGAAGCCCGGTTGGAGCTTATTACGGATATGCGACAGACGGATTATTTCAAAGTAATGCCGAAGCAAAAGCATACGTAAACAGTACAGGTGCAGTTTATCAGCCAAACGCAGTTGCGGGAGATATTAAATTTAAAGATGTAAACGGAGACGGCGTAATCAATAACAGCGATAGAGTAGTACTTGGAAATCCTTTTCCAAAAACAACTTATAGTTTGAATGCGAACTTTAGATATAAAGGATTTGATATGAATGTGTTTTTTAATGCAGTAGCTGGAAATAAAGTTTTCAATGCAGTAAAATATACAGGATTAAACGCTTCTTTCCCAGGATATAATTTATTGGCAGATTCTAAAAATGCCTGGTCGCCAACAAATACAGATACTAATATTCCGGTTCTTTCGTCAACAGATAACAACAATAACTTCGGAAGAATCTCTGATTTTTATATTGAAGATGCTTCATTCATAAGATTGAAAAACGTTTCGATTGGTTATACAGTTAAAGATAGTTGGTTAAACGGAAAAGCGAAACTCAGATTCTTTATTTCAGGACAAAACTTATTTACAATCACTAAATATTCTGGAATGGATCCAGAAGTTGGTCTTAGCAACTTTGGTCTTGACTTAGGTAAATATCCACTTTCTCGTATTTATATGACGGGTGTAAATGCTACTTTTTAAAAAAATATAAAACATATAAAATGAAAAATTTAAGTCTTTTATTATTGAGTTTTGTGCTTTTATTAGGCACTTCGGCTTGCGAAAGTGAACTTGATGTTATTCCGCAAGGAGCTCCGTCAAGCGGAAATTTCTGGAAAACTCCGGCAGATGCAAAAGCGGGAGTAAATGCAATTTATGCTTTATATTCTGATGATAATATGTACGGTCGTGGTTTCTTCTGGCTGAATAATGCAAGTGATGATATTGGAACAAAACCAAGACAAAATGCAGAACGTATCAAGAATTTTATCGTTGACGGATCAGAATCGGATACTAAAGATATTTGGAGATTGCACTACGAAGTAATGAAACGTTGTAATGATGTGATTCGTAACATTCCTAAAATTGCTTTAGACGATAAAACAAAAAATATGATGCTTGGTGAAGCTTATTTTAATCATGCAGTAATGCATTTAGAATTGGCTTACCATTATGGAGACGATCGTGCCGGAATTCCGATTCAGGATCGTAATGACCCAACAAATGTATATGTCCCACGTGCTAAAAATGTTGCAGAAAACTACGCATATATCGCAGCAGATTTAGTAAAAGCAGCAGATTTATTACCATATTTTAATGAGCTTACAACAGATAATTACGGACGTGCTCACAAAACTGCAGCTTGGGGATATTTAGTTCGTACGTATTTATATGCTAAAGATTGGGACAATGCAATTAAGTATGCCAACATGATTGTAAATAGCGGAAAGCACAAGTTGCTTGACAATTTTGAAGATGTATTTAAAATCAAAAACAACTGGTCTTCAGAATATATTTGGTCAGTAACTTCAAGTTCAGAAAACACAAGTTTAGGATCTATTTTCCCGGGAGTATGTTTAGAAGATAAAGGTTGGGGAGTTTACAATGGTTGGGGAAATTTTTATCCCACAAAAGAATTGTTCGATACTTATGATCCGGCTGACAAAAGACGAAGCGCTACTATTTTGCAAAAAGGCGATCAGTTTATGTACTTTGGAGAATTAGTAACTTTTAACGAAGGAAAATATATTGTAAGCTCAAGTAACAGAACAGGTTATCAGTTTAAGAAGTATATGGAGCCATTCGGTTACCCAAAAACAAATTCTGGTGGAATCGATATTCACTATGTAAATGCAAACGGAGATAAACCTTCAACAGCTTTAAATGTACCTCTTTTACGTTATGCTGATGTAATTTTGATGTTGGCAGAAGCCAAATTAATGAAAGGTTTAAGCGCTGACACCGAAATCAATATGATCCGTAATCGTGCAGGTTTAGCAAGTATTTCAGGAGCAACATTAACAGATTTAAAAAGAGAAAGACGTTGCGAATTGGCTGGAGAATGGACAGATCGTCACTTTGATTTAGTTCGTTGGGGAGATGCTCAGGCAACATACGCAAAACCTTTGCACCACTACAACGGAACTGTGATTTACCCAGCCCGTAATTTCAACCCTGCAGTTCACCACGTTTGGCCAATACCACCAGATGAAATCGCAGTAAGCAAAGGCGCTTTGACTCAAAATAAAGGTTGGTAGTTTTTAATTATGAATTGTAAATTATGAATTATTAATTAGCATTCACAATTTATAATTCACCATTAACAATTAATTAGTTTCAGTTTGTTTTGTTTTTTTTTACGCTGCAAGCTTGTTGTGGAGCTTGCAGTCGTAATAAAAATGAAATGAATTTTAGATAAAAAAATAAACCAGTCTTTTTTTAGGAAAAGGCTGGTTTGTCTTTAAGGAAGTTACCCCAATATTGTCATTCCGAAGAATGAGGAATCTCCGCAAGTAGCTCTACAAAGTTTAGAATTACAAATAAAGTTAGCCCAATATTGTCATTTCGACGGAGGAGAAATCACACGCGAAACTCGATAAAGATTGGCGATTATGCGGATGTAATTTCTAGTGTGATTTCTCCCTTTGGTCGAAATGACAAATATTACGATAAAAATTAAATACCAATAATAGTAAATTCTAAAAGCTTTAAAAGTGAACAAACCCCAATTACAATGAAAAAAATAATAGTTCTTTTATGTCTTCATTTTTTCCTGTTTGCACAAGCGCAGGAATACAGTTCATCGAATATTCATTCTCATAATGATTATGCGAGTAAAAACCCTTTTTATGATGCCTATTCAAATGAATCTGGTGTTATCGAAGCCGATGTTTTCTTAGTAAATAACGAATTGCCTGTTGCGCATACTTCAAAAGAAATTTCAGTTTACAATACGCTTAGAAGTATGTATTTGGATCCTTTATCGAATAAATTAAAGGCATTGAACGGAAAAGCATATCCAAGTAATAAACCTTTGATTTTAATGATTGATATCAAAACAGAAGCTGAACCAACTTTAAAATTAATTGTTCAGCAGTTAAAAATGTATCCAGATTTGATTTCGAATAAAAACCTGAAAGTAGTTATTTCTGGAAGCAGACCTTCTCAGGCAAACTGGAAAGATTATCCGGAGTTTATTTATTTTGACGGAAGATTAAACGAGAATTATTCTCCGGAACAATTAGCTCGTGTCGAAATGATTAGCGAAGATTTAAAAGAAATCACTCCTTGGAACGGTAAAGGTGTAATGACTCAGGTTGACGCCGAAAAAGTACAAGAAATCATTAAAAAAGTACACGATCAGAATAAAAAAATCAGATTTTGGGGAACGGCAGATAATGTGAATACTTGGATGACTTTGATGAATCTGAAAGTAGATTTTATTGCTACAGATAATGTTCCTGCATTGACACAATTCATTAATAATATCAAAACGACATTCTTTCAAAACACAGAATTTCATCAGGCATATGTTCCTAAAAATGTTTCGGCTTTCGCCAAAAAGAAGCCAAAAAATGTAATTCTGTTAATTGGTGACGGAATGGGATTGACTCAAATTTATTCTGGTTATACGGCTAATAAAGGTCAATTGAGCTTGTTTAATATCCCAACTCAGGGATTGTCTATTACAAAATCTTCGGACAGTTATATTACAGATTCGGCTGCTGGCGCAACGGCAATGGCAACGGGACATAAAACCAATAATAGATTTATTAGTGTTGATGAAAACGGAAAACCGTTAGAATTAATCACACAACAATTGGCAAAGAAAAATTATAAAACGGCAATAATCTCTGCAGGCGATATTACCGATGCTACTCCTGCTGGTTTTTATGCACATCAGTCTGATAGAAGCTATAGCGAACCAATTGCAAATGATTTTTTATCAAATCCGTCAGATATTTTGATTGGAGGAGGACCAAAGCAATTCAAATCTAGAAAAGATGGTAAAGATTTATCTAAGGTATTAATAGAAAAAGGATATACTTTTTCGGATAAATTCAGCAGTCTTGATACGATCAAAAATTCGAAATTTATTGTTTTGGATGATGCTTCGGTAGTTTCTATGAAAGCGGGTAGAGGAGACTTTCTGTCTAAATCTTTAGCGAAAGCAACATCAACATTTGCAAAAACAAAGAATCCATTTTTTATCATGGCAGAAGGTGCACAAATCGATTACGGCGGACACCAAAATAACGTGGAATATGTAGTACGCGAAATGCTTGATTTTGACAAAGTAGTGGGACAAGCAATGGAATTTGTAGACAAAAATCCTGAAACACTTTTAATCGTTACCGCAGATCATGAAACAGGAGGACTTTCTTTAATCGACGGAAGTATCGAAAAAGGATATGTACACGGAAGTTTCAGTACAAACGACCATACAGCAGTTCCGGTTCCGGTTTTTGCTTATGGAGCAGGAGCTCAGAATTTTGCAGGAGTTTATCAGAATATTGCAATTTATAGTAAGATTATGGAAGTTATTTCTGGGGAGTAATTTTTGTCTAGCGTTTTTTTAAAATAAAGAAATAAAAAACAGGAGTATTTTTTACTCCTGTTTTTTTTATTTTCATATTTCGGGATTATATAATTTTCTCTAATTTATTAAATCATCGTTATAGAGATTTATAATTTATGTTTGTTATTTTAATCTATTTCAATTGAAATTACAGCTTGTTTGTTTTGTTCGTCTATATTCAATAATGATACTGACCAAGGAATATTTTGTATTTTTTCTGTCGCTTTTTCATTTGTCAGAAATAAAAATTGCGATTCTATAATGTAAGGATCTCTGTCAATACGAATTTGATTAAAATTAATGAATAATTTTATCGCTCCGTATCCAATATGAGGTGCTTTAAATTCAAGTTGATAAAAATTTGTGTCATTTCCAGCTAATTTTTTATCAAATAGAAGTTCCTTCCCTTCCGTTACTTTTAATACGAATCTATGTTTAGCAACTGCTTCAAACGTTTTTATTAAGTCATCACGGAGCTGTATTAAACCTTCTTCTGTTTGTTTATATGTAATGCAACGAAATTGTCTCAAGTCAAAAGGAATTGTCTCCATATTTTGACTTAAAATTATTACTTTGTCTATATCTTTTATACAATGTGCAATTCCAAGTTCATAAAAAACATTTGGATTTCGATCAGTTAAATCGGCGATAATATATTCTGCTCTCAAAATGCTTTTTAATATTGTTTCCACTATATGAGGTTCTATAATGTCATCAGCTCTTTTACAAACAAAGTTTAAGTTAGTAGATTGAAGTGTATTTGTTATTGTATTATTAACATCATCAAATTTAGGATCAAAAGGCATCATTATAAAACAAGTTGCCCTTTCAACTTTATTATTTAACGTTTTGAAATATTCTTTTGGATAAATATTGGTCATTTCTTAAATGTTATTTTAATGTATATTGTTTTTTAATACTTGCTACAAGTTTATATAAATTATTAACGAATCATAGATTTCATAATTGATCTTTTTGTCAAGAGTTACAGTTGTCGCCATATTAGTTTCATTTAAATTAATTAATAATTAAAATTTGGACTATTCGAGTTTTAATATTTGTTATAGGATTAAAACGATTAAAAGGAGGCGTGTAGCACTATTTTTCGTGGAGTTTTAGTTTAACTAACGGGAGTGTAGTGAATTAAGTAAGTTCAAATTTATTAATATATAAGAAATTAAAAAAGGGTATAAATACCCCTTTTTAATGCTGATTAATTTAGTTGAGACTAAGATTTAAAAGCTATAATATTGCGTTAGTTTTCTTGTTTTTGATATGTTCTCTATGAGATATTCCCCAATTAATCATTTCGGTGATAATGGGTCCAAAAGATCTGCAATAATCTGTAGATTCATAAAGTATCGGAATTTGCGCATCTCTGTCTTCGGTTCTTTTCACAAGATTGTTGAGTTCCATATCTTTTAATTCTTTCGAAAGCATTCTAGACGTAATTCCAGGAATACTTTGCTGGATTTCTTTGAATCGGTTATTTCCATTACAAATCGAATTGATAATAGGTAATTTCCATTTACCACCCAAAACATATATCGTATCCTGAAGCGCGCGAACTTCTTCTTGCTGATTTCTTGCCATTAGAATTTATTTTAGACTAAGATATAAAAACAATTTATAATTTTTTCCGGTGTGATTTTTTCACCATATAAGTGATGTAAGAAAATATAAGTTTAAATGCTGACTTTAGTAATTTAACGAATGTGAACTTAAGCTAAGTACTTAGTAAACAGTACAATTTAAGTGAACTTATATCACTTATATGGTAGGAAATCAGGTATACTCAATGATACCGCTGAAAAAGTAATATGTTCTGCGTTCTAACTTTGTCCCATTAATTTAAAACATATAAAAATGGACAATTTAAAAAATAAAGTTGCAGTAATAACAGGCGGAAATAGTGGTATTGGTTATGCTACAGCAAAACAATTAATAGAACAAGGCGCAACGGTTATTATTACAGGAAGAAGAAAAGAAGCAATCGAAAAAGCAGCTTCAGAATTAGGCGTTACAGCTATTGTTGCGGATCAATCCAATGTTGCAGATATTGATCGTTTAGCTTTAAAAGTAAAAGAAGATTTTGGACAAGTTGATATTCTTTTTATCAATGCCGGAATCGCAGGTTTAGGAACTATTGAGCAAGCAACAGAAGCTTTATATGATGATATCATGAACATCAACCTTAAAGGAGCATATTTTACTTTAAGCAAATTTATTCCAATTCTGAAAGACGGAGCTTCTGTTGTATTTCTTTCTTCTAATACTGCGAGTATGAGTGGAGCAGGTTCATCAATTTATTCTTCAAGTAAAACAGCTCTTAATGCTATAATGAAAATTGCAGCAGTTGAATTAGCGCCACGAAAAATCAGAGTAAATTCAGTAAGCCCGGGACCAACAGAAACCGAAGTAATGAAAAAAGTAGGTTTAGACGAAGCAACTGTAAAATCTATTATGGATGTTGTTGTCGAAAGAATTCCGCTAAAGCAAATGGGAACCGCAGCCAATGTTGCAAAAATGGTTTCGTATTTAAGCGGCGAAGCTTCTGTATTTATAACCGGAGCAGATATTTTAATGGATGGCGGAATGGTGCTTGTTTAATTGCTAATTATGAATTGAAGGTTTAACCGCAAAGTTCGCAAAGTTTTACGCCACGAATTATGATTAAAAAAAATTCGTGAATTCGTCGCGAAAAAATCATTTTAATCTATATAATCTGTGGCAAAAACTACACAAAGATCGCAAAGTTATTAGACACATAGCTTTGCGATCTTCGCGTTTTTAAAGATTTCCAGAAGCAAAAAAATCTTAGCGCTCTTTGCGGTTAAATCACCAGCATTCAAAAACTCATAATTCATAATTCATAACTCATAATTTAAAAACCCCTAACTCCTAGACTGTCCATTTCAGCTATCACTTCGTCCGTTTGGACTGTTTTCTGATTTCGTAAGAAGGGTTATCGAAATACTTTTGACGAAGAAATTAACTGATAAACAAATAATTTAAAATCAAAAACAATGAAAACAATTCACACAAACAAACGAAGCATCGCAAATATTTTTGCATTAGGAGCTTTCCTTTTGCTTACAACAACCGGTTTTGCACAAAAGAACCTAGATAAAAGCAAAACAGATTCAGAAGCGATTCGTCCTTATCACATTAGTATTTCAGAAAAAGCAATCACAGAACTTCGCGATCGTGTAAATGCAACAAGATGGCCTCAAAAAGAAACCGTAAACGATCAGTCACAAGGAGTGAAATTAACGCAAATTCAAGGTCTTGTAAAATATTGGGGGACAGATTACGATTGGCATAAAACAGAAGCCAGATTAAATGCATTACCACAGTTTATTACCAACATTGACGGATTAGACATTCAATTTATCCATGTAAAATCAAAACATAAAAACGCCTTACCAATTATTATTACGCATGGATGGCCGGGATCGTTCTTTGAACTTTTAAAAGTAATTGGACCATTAACAGATCCGACTGCTTATGGCGGAAAAGCCGAAGATGCTTTTGATGTTGTGATTCCTTCTATGCCCGGATATGGTTTTTCTGAAAAACCTACAGGAACAGGTTGGGGAGTAGAAAAAATAGGAAGCGCCTGGGATGTTCTAATGAAACGTTTGGGATATAAACACTACGTATCTCAGGGAGGAGATTGGGGTTCTGTAATTGCAGATGCGATGGCGCGTCAGGCTCCTGATGGATTATTGGGTATTCACGTGAATATGCCGGCAACTGTTCCCGCTGATATTGCCAAAGCTTTACAAGACGGAGAATCGGCGCCTGCTGGATTATCTGTAAAAGAAAAAGCAGCTTTTAATTCGTTGAATAAATTATATACTCGTGGTGCAGGATATGCAGGAATGATGGTAACACGTCCTCAGACTATAGGATATTCACTTACAGATTCGCCAGTTGGTTTAGCTTCATTTTTCTTAGATAAATTCAATGATTGGACATACAGCGGTGGTAATGCCGAAAAATCGCTTACCAAAGACGAAATGCTTGACGATATATCATTGTACTGGTTTACAAATACAGCTAATTCTTCGGCTAGTTTATATTGGGAAAACAACAATAATAACTTTAATGCTGTAGAGCAAAGAACAAACGAAATTAAAATTCCGGTTGCAATAACGGTATTTCCGGGAGAGATTTACCAAGCACCAAAAACATGGGCTGAAAAAGCATATAAAAATCTGATTTATTTCAATGAAGTAAACAAAGGCGGTCATTTTGCTTCTTGGGAAGAACCACAGCTTTTTACAATAGAACTTCGCGCAGCTTTCAAATCATTAAGAAAATAATAAAAACTAATAGAATAATACCTAACAGGTTTCTAAAACCTGTTAGGGTATTCACTCAACGAATATTCAAATTAAAACATTATGAAAACAAATAAAAACTTCAGCTTATATACAATTGCAATTTTACTTTTTATGGCTTTTGCTTCAAATAATGCTTTTGGACAACAATCAGGAATAAAGCGCACTGACTTGCAAAGACATGATCTTAGTATTCCAGGAAGAGAAGCCGTTCAGGCTAGAATCGATTTTGATGCACATACTTCTTTCGGAAAACATTATCATCCGGGCGAAGAAATCATTTATGTATTAGAAGGCACATTAGAATATAAAGTAGAAGGTCAAGGAACCGTAACGCTAAAAGCAGGAGAAGTTTTGTTTATTCCCGCAGGAACGGTTCATTCGGCAAAAAATAATACAAACGCAAAAGCTTCTGAATTGGCAACGTATGTAGTAGAAAAAGGGAAACCCATTTTAGTATTGAAGAAGTAGTTTACAGTGTGAAATGTTAGTTGTGAATTGTGAAATGGGAATAGTTTAACCGCAAAGCGCGCAAAGATTTTTTACTCGTAAGTTTTTGTAAAAACGCAAAGTTCGCAAAGCCATGCGAAAGAAACTTTGCGACTCAGCGTCTTTGCGAGAAATAAGCTAGCAAACCTTGCGTAAACCCTAGCGCCCTTTGCGGTTAAGTTACCCGCATTTCATTCATAACTAATAATTCAAAATTCATAACTAAAAGACTGTCCATTTCAACTTTTACTTTGTCCACTTCACCTTTTTTCATCTTTTAAAAAGAGTATTGTCAAGATACCTTTGACGAAGAAATTAACTGATAATCAACTAATCAAAACATTAATAATTATGAAAACGATATTAAAAATCAAAAACAGTTTTACAAATGCAGTTTTATTAATTGCCTTTCTTTTTGTAAATGCAGTAACAATTGCACAAACAGAAAAACAAGAAGGTTCACTAGGAACTTTAAAACAAATCAACGCTGGATTATTAAACGTAGGTTATACCGAAGCAGGACCTTCAAACGGAACCCCGGTAATTTTGCTTCACGGTTGGCCTTACGATATTCACAGTTATAATGAAGTCGTTCCAATTTTAGTTTCAAAAGGATATCATGTATTTACGCCTTATTTAAGAGGTTCAGGAACAACTACTTTCCTTTCAAAAGATACTTTTAGAAACGGACAACAAGCTGCATTAGCAAGTGATATTATTGCTTTTATGGATGCGCTTAAAATTGACAAAGCCATAGTTGGCGGATTCGATTGGGGAGCAAGAACTGCAGTAGTTATGGCAGCACTTTGGCCGGAACGCATAAAAGGATTAGTATCTGTAAGTGGCTATTTAATAGTGAATCTTGAAGCCAATTTAAAACCATTGCCTCCAAAAGCAGAATTAGGCTGGTGGTACCAATATTACTTTGCTACCGAAAGAGGAAAAGCAGGTTACGCACAAAATACCTACGAATTCAACAAACAAATCTGGCAAATAGCTTCTCCATTATGGAATTTTGACAAAGCCACTTACGATCAAACCGCACAATCTTTTGATAATCCGGATCACGTAGAAATTGTAATTCACAACTACAGATGGCGTCAATCGCTTGAAGCAGGAGAATCTAAATACGATAGTTTAGAAAAACGCTTAGCAACAAGACCAGCAATAAAAGTGCCTACGATTACAATAGCAAGTGACTTTGACGGCGCTTACGCAGATGGAAAAGCCTACGCAGATAAATTCACAGGAAAATATGCCCACAGAATCCTAAAAGGCATCGGACATAATGTACCACAAGAAGCCCCAAAAGCTTTCGCGCAAGCAATTATTGATGTGGATAGCTTTGGTAAAATGTGAATTGTAAAATGTGAAAAATGGAAACTATTCATTACGCATTTTACCATTAACAGTTCACAATTTACATTTTACTTTTCACAATAAACATTTCACATACAAATACACACACACAAAGCTTTGCGTTCTTAGCCATTCATTAAGCTTTATTATTAAAAAAAACTTTGTGCACTTTGCGGTAAAATGACAAACCATTAACAATTACAATATCAAATAATCTAAAATCAACAATCTAAAATTTTAAAACATGGAAACAAAAGTATTATACACAGGAAAAACGCACACCACTGGTGGTCGCGAAGGAGCATCAAAAAGCTCAGACGATCAATTGAATATTAAATTGAGTTCACCGGAATCTTCACGTCCGGGAACAAATCCGGAGCAGCTTTTTGCAGCAGGATGGTCAGCATGTTTTATTGGCGCAATGGGAATTGCCGCTTCTAAACTAAACATCAAATTGCCAGCTGATACTGCCGTAGATACAGAAGTAGATTTATGTCTAACAGACGGAGCTTATTCTTTGCAGGCACGTTTGAATATCAGTCTTCCGGGTTTAGATCTCGAGACTGCCAAAGCAGTGGCTCATGAAGCACATCAGACTTGTCCTTATTCTAAAGCTACAAGAGGAAACATTAATGTAGAAATTAATATTCTGTAATATCAAATCATCCATCCTGCAAGGTTTCCAAAACCTTGTCGGTTTGATATTAGGACTAAAAAGTTCTAACAATATTTAATAAGCTATACCTACAAGGCATTAGAAACCTTGCAGGAATCAATTAACAACTAAAATATAAACTCATGAAAAAAATAAAGTCGACAAAATGACAGTTTCAAATATTATCAATTACATATTAAGTTATTAGTATTTGATAAACAGTTAATTTAAATGATTTATATAAAGTTAAAATTTAAGTTTTAGAAAGCAATTTATTTTGTATTCCAAAAGTCAAAATCAAATAAATTGCCTTTCAAAATATCCTATCTTTGACAAAGCAAGAGCTATAAAAACAGAAAAAATATGGAAAAAGTAAAAAGCTTTCACGTCTCCCGAAAGGTGATTTGGGGAAGTTCTATAGCATTGGCAATTCTTGCTTCGATACCCAAATTATTTGATACCGATTCAACTACAGGAGATATTATTATCAATTCGTCGATTACGCTCATGTTCTCCATTTTTATATGGTATTATAACATTTATAGTCTCCCAAAATTTTCAACACAACGCACCAATAAAAGTCTGTTCAATTGGAAATTGTTGCTGAGTGTTGTATTAGGAATTCTAATAATGGTTGTACTCGTAATTGTACATCAGGAACTTTTTCAAATCTCAAAAATGGATGCACCAATAATGTTCGAATTGCGAGGCGTTCTAATCAATTTGATTGTATATATGTTTCTGCATTTGCTTTTTCAAAACTACCAAACGCAGCAAATGGGAATAGAACTAGAACGTACTCACGCTATAAATCTCGGCGCACAATACGAACTTTTGAAACAACAAGTCAATCCGCATTTCTTATTTAATAGTCTGAATACACTAAAATCAATGGTTGATATTCAAGATCCTCAGAGCTCTGATTTTATTTTAAAACTATCTGATTTTTATCGTTTTACACTC
Organism: Flavobacterium sp. 90; assembly: GCF_004339525.1. Taxonomy (NCBI): domain Bacteria; kingdom Pseudomonadati; phylum Bacteroidota; class Flavobacteriia; order Flavobacteriales; family Flavobacteriaceae; genus Flavobacterium; species Flavobacterium sp. 90. Next base: position 5,078,491 of record NZ_SMGE01000001.1, read on the forward strand.
GAGAGCCGAAAATTAGATTTAATACCGCTTCGGGAAGAACTTCAAATATTAGATTCATATGTTTATTTACTCAAAGCTCGTTTTGAAGACGGATTTGTACTCATAAACAAAGTCGATTCAAAACAATACGATTCCGCAATTCCACCATTTACATTGCAATTATTAATCGAAAATTGTATCAAGCACAACATTGTTTCGCTTGATAAACCATTGCATATTAATTTATATTCTGAAAATGATTTTCTCGTGATCGAAAATCAAATACAACTCAAAAGAGGCGTATTATCGACAGGCGTTGGTCTTGATAACATCAATCAGCGTTTTGCGCACCTCATTCATAAAGAAATTGAAATTGACAAAACCGAAACTACTTTCAAAGTAAAAATACCAATGATCTATGACTATCGTAATAATTGAAGATGAAGTAAAAACCGCCAAAGCACTTGGTCAGCTTATTTTGAGTATCAGACCAGATGCTCAAATTTTGTCGTATATACAAAGCATAGATGGAGCCGTAAGTTACTTGCTTGAAAACGATCAGCCCGATCTTATTTTCATGGACATTCAACTTGCAGATGGACTATGTTTTGAGATATTTAAAAACGTTGAGGTCTTGTCACCCGTTATATTTTGCACCGCTTTTGACAATTATGCCATCGAAGCCTTTAAATCAAACGGAGTAGATTATGTCTTAAAACCCTTTTCGAGAGAAAGCATTGCAAACGCAATTAAGAAAGTAGGCGAACTAAAGAATTTCTTTCAAAGGAATAAAAAAATGATGCCAGATTTCGAATATTTATTAACGAGAACTGGCGAAAATACAGGTAAAAGTAGTTTTTTGGTTTTTAAAAATAATAAATATCAAACTGTGCTAACAGAGAATATTGCCTTTTTTTACATCAAAAACGAAACTCCAACGATTATGACATTTGATAAAACCGAATATCAAATAACACAATCCCTAGATGAGGTTCATAAACTATTGTCTACAATGCAATTCTTTAGAATCAACAGACAATATTTAGTTAATTTCTCAGCAATCAGAGAAGCAGAACATTATTTTTCGCGCAAATTAATTCTAAAATTAACCGTTCCCACCGAAGAAAAATTATTGGTAGGAAAAGAAAAAGCTACTGCGTTTTTAAGTTGGTTAGAGAATAGATAAATAGCTTTTTGAATTGTAATTTTCTTTGCAATCCCGAAGTTTAAACATAATATTGTCATTTCGACGGAGGAGAAATCTCCACAAGTAACTCCACAACGAGAATCCAATCTTTGTCTAGCTTCTCGTGAAGATTTCTCTCTTCGTTCGAAATGACAAAAAACTCAGCGAGAGATTTATTGAACTATCGATACCTTTGTCAAAGTTTTAAACTTTGACAAAGGTTTGCGTAATCTAATACACCTCAATCTTGTCATTTCTGTAGATGTTAGATATTTCGGTAACAAAATTTAACTTTAATAAATTTTGTTACGATGAGAAATAATAGTCAGGATTCCACTTTAGAGCGGAACTACTTAGAGAAGTATCGTTTTCTAATAAAAGAATATGAACAGGTAAAAAATAAAACTCATCCTTTGTATAAAAAAGCAATGGATTTTTATGCAGCAAATAATACTTGCCGAAAGAGTTTTTTAAAGTATTATAATCGCTTTAAACAAAGTGGGAAATCTATTGATTTATTGCCCCAAAAAAGAGGTCCCAAATATAAAACAAGACGTCCTTTGCCTTTTATAGAGCAAAAAGTAATTGCATTACGAGAAAAAGGAAACAACAAATATGAAATTGTTAGTATCTTAAGGCCCAAATTAGGGAAGCATACACCATCATATTCAGGAGTTTATAATATTTTAAAACGCAATAAAATAAATAGATTAACTCCGAAGATTAAAAAGAATCATCAAAAAATAATCAAGGAAAGAATGGGACAACTTGGTCATATTGATTGTCATTATTTGAGCAAAAGTATAATTAAAGGGGAAAATAAAAATCGCTATTTAGTTTGTGTAATAGATGATTACAGTCGAATTGCCTGGGCTGAATTAGTTTCTGATATTACCAGTTTAACAGTTATGTTTGCGGCATTGAAATGTTTAAACATCCTAAGTGATCATTATGAAATAAAATTTGAAGAGATATTATCTGATAATGGAGCTGAATTTGGACCTAAAACAAGCAAAGTGAAAAATAATCACCCTTTTGAGAGGATGTTAATGGAATTAGGTATTGTTCATAGGTACACAAAACCCTACAGACCACAAACTAATGGTAAAGTTGAACGCTTTTGGAGAACTCTTGAAGATGATTTATTGAGAGACACAGATTTTGATTCTCATGAAGAATTAAAAGAAGAATTATTGCAATACTTATATTATTATAATCATGAAAGACCACATCAAGGTATTGATGGAAAAAAACCAATCGAAATGATAAATCCGTTACCGAAATAAGTAACCTTTACAATTTCGACGGAGGAGACCCGAGCGATAGCGAACAGATGAACTAAATCTCCGCAAGTAACTCCACAACGAGAATCCAATCTTTGTCGAGCTTCTCGTGAAGATTTCTCTCTTCGTTCGAAATGACAAAAAACATTACAAGATCTATTAACCATAACATTAAGAGAAATAAAAAAGCTGATTTATTGTAAATCAGCTTTTGTTGTTATAAGTATTTTTCCGGTAACCGTATTTTGAATAAACCCAATTATTTGAAAGTCATTCAAGTTATAATTCTCAGGTTTTAGAATCTTTACTTTTCCGTCTTTTTGAGTTAAAGAAAAAGAATTGAGCCGTCTTACAATCTGAGTATGATGCAATATATTCCCTTTATTTTCACCCCGAATTACATTAGAAATTCCTTGTTTTTGAATCGTTGCGACAAACAAACTAGTGTTTTTCTCCAACATATTAGTCTTGAAATCTACTTCTAAAGAATCTTTATTTGATTTTGCATTCAGTTTTAAATCGAACAACGTTTTAATTTTTAAAGCATCAGAAACTTTTTTATCTAAAGCTGCTTCATTATAACCCGCAAATTCAGTAGTTCCGTTAATTATAAACTGAGGCGTGTACATTACAAACAAGTGAAGCCAATCCTGGTATTTTTGTTGTCGGATTGTAAATTCATTCGAACTAAACTGATCTTTCCAGCCCAAACGATCCCAATAATCGACATGATACGCTAAGAGATAAATGTTTTTACTGCTAGTTTCTTTTTGCAATTTTGTTATTAATTCATCGGCAGGAGGACAACTCGAACAACCTTCTGAAGTAAAAAGCTCTACAATCGCAAAGCCATTATTATTGGAGATTTCGAGATTTGTTTTTTCAGATTTTGGCTTTCCAATTAACTCTTCGTGACTGTCCGGAAACATATAACAATTGAGAAAAAAGAGAACCGAAAGTGCGATTACCGCAACTATTAAAAGTGCATTTTTCATGATTTTTAATGTTTAAATTTTTACTTTAGATAAAGTAAAATAATTAGATGTATTTTAATGTTTTGAATAAACTTAAAGATGTCTGAATAAACCTTCAGACATCTTTAGTTTGATATTTTTTGTTTTCTGAAATGGATAGAAATTTTAAGCTTCGATTTCGTTTTTAACGTAAGTTGCAGTATATAATTTTCTAAACATAATATACGTTACGCTTACCATAACAAAAGCAATTATTGCATCGATTGTTGCCGGAAAACCTAATACTGCCACTTTTGAAAAGAAAGCAAAAATAATGTCGAAGAAAACGCCTGCAAATACCCATTCTTTCAACCTTAATAATTTATTTGGAATCAAAAGTGTAATAACTCCGGAAACTTTCATTACGCCAAGCAAATAAATAAAATGCGTAGGATAACCCAATTGCTGTGTAATTTTCCAAACTACAGGATTTGTTGTAAGTTCAAAAAAACCGCTGGCACCGAACCATAAAGAAGTTAAAATAATTCCTGTCCAATAAATAATTTTTGTTGTTTTTGTGTTCATGATTTTAATTTTTAAGTTGTTAAACAGGACAAATTTGCGGCGAAAGGCTTCGGAATCATATTGCTTTTTTGCCGAAATGGACAGTTTTAGATTTGAATCAGACATTCTAAACTTTAAGCTTTTCTATTGAACTAAAGTTTTGATGTAATCCGATTTCGTAACTTTGAAAAATACTTGCTGAACAACTGAAATTCATATAATAAGAATGGGAGCCAAAGAACTATTAAAAGAACATATTGCCAAAACCGCTTTATTGACGGACGAGGAATTCGATTACTTTTTTTCTCATTTTTCACCAATTTCTTTCAAGAAAGGACAAACGATTGTAAGCGCTGGAGATCATGTTGATTGCGAGTATTTTGTGATTTCAGGTTGTTTGAAAGCCTTTTTTATAAATGACGAATTCAAAATGTATATTCTTCAGTTTGCCATGCCTACTTGGTGGACTTCAGATTATAACGCATTATACAATCAAACAACCGCAACCATAAATATCGATTGTATTACAGATGCCGATGTACTTTGTATTTCTAATAGTGACCGCGAAAAACTGTGTAATGAATTCCATCAGGTAGAACATTTTTTTCGCTGGAGAACCAATAAAGGATATATCGCCTCACAAAAAAGGCTTTTATCTTTTATGAATAACAATGTCAAAACCCGCTACGAAGAACTTTTGACATTATATCCTCAATTGTATAATCTTGTTCCCAAACATTTGATTGCCGCTTATTTGGGTGTTTCAAGAGAAACCTTAAGCCGTTTGCAGGCGCATAAATGATGATTTTTAGCCAAAGATTAAAGGATTGAAATGATTTTTGTTTCTCGCAGATTCGGCAGATTAAGCAGATTTTTTATAATGTTTGCGCGTAGTTTGTCATTTCGACGGAGGAGAAATTTTCGCAAGAAACTCCGCAAACTAAATCACCAATCTTTGCCGAATCCTGTGTGTGATTTCTTCTCTGTCAAAATGACAAAAATGAGAATAAGTTTCTCGCAGATTTAGCAGATTTTTTATTTATCTAAATTCGACATTGCCCGTGGTTTCAACCATGGGGATTTAGATTATAGCGATACATTGTATAGTTTGTCATTTCTCCTCCGTCGAAATGACAAGATTGGGTTTTGATTGCGTATGATGGATTAAAATCCATCCCTACAATATATTTTGTTCCTCCGGAACGCATCAAAAATTCCGAAGGAATAATATCTAGATTTTAAAAACCTTTGCACCTCTGCAACTTTGTCCCTCTGTCCCTCAAAAAAAAAGAATGTGATCTAGGTCACGTAACCAATTTTTATATCCGCCGTTCCTTTGTATTGTACTTTTAAATACAATAAAAATGGAAACAACAAATTTTAAAATCGTAAGCTCAAATAGCAACGTAGAATGGACTGGTAGAAAAGTTACTGGTGCTCATAATGGTACAATTGGTATCAAAGAAGGTAATTTCATCTTGAATGGTGGAAAAGTAAAAGGAGGTAATATCGTAATTAATACCTCTACAATAAAAATTCTGGACATTACAGATGCAGCAACAAACGAACAATTTGCCGGACATCTTGCTTCGGATGATTTTTTCTCTATCGAAAAATTTCCAACCGCATCTTTTGATATTCTTTCTGTAAAAGAGATTTCAGACAACACTTATTATCTTGAAGGCAATCTTACTATAAAAGACATTTCGCATGTTGTTGGTTTTGAAGCGAGTTTAGAAAATGCTGAAAATGCCATTACACTTTCGGGTAAATTGGTTATTGATCGTACCAAATATGATATCAGATTCCGTTCTGGGAATTTCTTCAAAGATTTGGGTGACACATTGATTTACAATGATTTTGAATTGGATTTCAATATTACTGCACAAGCAATTTAATTTAGAACAATTTAAAAACTAAAGTCATGCCTTACGTAAAAATAGAATTGACCCGCGAAGGAGTAACCCGCGAGCAAAAACAGGAATTAATAAGCGGAATAACCAACTTAATTACAGACGTTTTAAACAAAGATCCGCACTTAACTCACGTTGTAATTCAGGAAATCGAATTGGACGATTGGGGTTACGCAGGAGAACAAGTATCAGTATTAAGAGAAAAAGGCATTACAGCCGATAAAAAATAAAGATCATGAAAAAACAAACCATAATAGTTACCGGAGCAGCATCCGGAATAGGAAAAGGAATCGCCAAATATTTTTTGGACAGAGGAGATAATGTTGTCATCAATTCATTAACGCCAAGCGCATTAGAAAGTGCTTTTAATGAATTTGGAGCGGGAGATAATCTTGCAATGTTTGCCGGAGACGTGAGTAATGTTGAAACCGGAAAACAATTAGTTGCTTTAGCCATCCAAAAATTCGGATCAGCAGATGTATTGGTGAATAATGCGGGAATCTTTGATAGCAAACCATTTCTGGAAGTTGATGAAGCCTATTTGGATAAATTTCTGAAAACGAACCTTAAAGGAACATTTTTTACAACACAAGCCGTGATTCCGCAAATGCTGGAACAAAAAGGAGGTGTCGTAATCAATATCGGAACACCGTTAGTAAATCACGGATTGGGCGGATGGCCAGCTTCGGCTCCAGTTTCGAGTAAAGGAGCAATTCACGCCTTGTCGATTCAGTTAGCAGCGGAATTTGGAAAACAAAATATTCGCATAAATACCGTTGCACCAGGCGTTATTAGAACTCCAATGCACGGTGACAAGGCAGATCAGAGTGCAGGTTTACATTTATTAAATCGAGTAGGAGAGATCGACGATGTTGCCGAAATGGTTTATACCGTAGCAAAAAGCAACTTTATTACGGGAACAATTATCAATGTTGACGGAGGTAAAGCAGCCGGACATAATTTAAATTAAGTTGAAAACTTTTGCAATACTAATAGCTTTCATGTCCTGCTTAACGGCAGGACTTAAAGCACAAAATAAAATTAAAATGGAAAATCAACAAGACGAAATAAAAGCAATAACTGAGGTAGTAGAAAACTACTATTTTAAAGGAATTTATGAAGGAGACGAAATGTTGCTGGGAAGTATTTTTCATCCTGGATCGCTACTTTTTGGTGATGTAAAAGGACAACCTTACTTCAAAACTGTAGATTTGTATTTGGATGGCGTAAAAAACAGACAAAGTCCAAAAGACTCCGGAAAACCTTTTAAAGGCGAAATTCTGAATATAAAAGTCGTGAATTCTATCGCTGTAGCGGAATTAAATGTTAAAATGTACGACTTTAACTATCGGGATTTTTTATCTTTCCATAAGATTGATGGCAAATGGATTATTGTCAATAAAATGCTCACAGACATTAGCGAATAATTTAAATTTTAAAGCGATGTGGTACAATACAAAAGCTAAAGAATTATTAGGAATTGACTATCCGATTTTACAAGGACCTTTTGGCGGTAATTTATCAACCGTAGAATTAACTGCAACAGTTTCTAATCTTGGCGGATTAGGCGGTTATGGAGCTTATACTTTGAGTCCGCAGGAAATTTATGAAGCAGACAAACAAATAAAAGCAGCCACAAATAAACCCTATAATATTAATCTTTGGGTTTCAGATCATGATATTCGGGATGGCGGTTTAACCGATGAACAATTCGAGAAAACAAAAGCACTTTTTAAACCTTATTATGATGAACTTGGAATTCCGTTACCGGAAAAACCAGCGTCGTTTCAATCAAGATTTGAAAATCAGTTAGAAGTTATTTTAGACATTAAACCAAAAGTTTTTAGCTTTATGGTTGGCGCTCCTTCAGATGATGTTTTAGAACAATGCCGAAAATTAGGAATTGTAACAATAGGAGTAGCCACAACGCTTGACGAAGGTGTTTTTCTGGAAAGTAAAGGTGTTGATATGATCGTCGCTTCGGGTTTTGAAGCAGGCGGACACCGACCTTCTTTTTTGGCTTCAGCCGAATCATCTTTAACCGGAACTTTTGTTTTACTGCAATTAATGCGAGAGAAAATAAAAATACCAATCATTGCCGCCGGAGGAATCGCAAACGGAAAAGGAATCGCAGCAGCTTTGACATTAGGCGCAAGCGCAGTCCAAATTGGAACTGCATTTTTAGCAACCGATGAATCGAATGCATTACCAATTCACAGAGAAATGTTATTTTCGGACGCAGCAAAATACACAACACTTTCGCGTGCTTACACCGGAAGGCTTGGACGCGGAATCACAAGCCGAATCGCAAAAGATATAATAGGGAAAGAATCAGATGTTCTGCCTTTTCCGTTACAAACTACTTTTATATCTCCATTGCGAAAAGCAGCGCTCGATCAACAAAAATGGGATATGATATTATTCTGGGGTGGACAAATTTCGCCAATTTTAAAACACACAAAAGCCAAAGATTTAATGCATTCTCTAATCGAAGAAACTACAGCTTATTTTGAGGATTTGAAATTATAACGCTCTTTTTGTCATCTCGACGAAGGAGAGATCACACTAGAAACTCGACAAAGATTGGTGACAATATTGAACGCGGATGACGCAGATTCGCTTTGCGAAAACACAGATTAAAACGGATTTTATAGGCTTAATCTTGTCATCTCGACAAAGATTGGTGACAATATTGAACGCGGATGACGCAGATTCGCTTTGCGAAAACACAGATTAAAACGGATTTTATAGGCTTAATCTTGTCATCTCGAAGAAGGAGAGATCACAGTAGAAACTCGTCAAAGATTAATAACCGCAAAGTATTGTCATCTCGACGAAGGAGAGATCACACTAGAAACTCGTCAAAGATTAATAAACGCAAAGTATTGTCATTCCGAGGAACGAGGAATCTCCGCAAGTAACTCGACAAAGATTAGCGACATTCTAGACGGAGCTTCTTGCGAAGATTCCTCGTTCCTCGGAATGACAAACTGCATGATTACTATCTGTTCTATACAAACTCATTTCAAAAAAGGAATGAGTTTTTTTGTGCTTTTTCTACAACATAAAAATCATATTTCATGTTTTTTATCAATCAAGTGTATGAATTTCTGTTATAAAATAACAAAACTTTAAAAGATTTATTTAAATGTAAAGTTTTATTTTACAGTCTTTTATGATATGAAAAACACGCTTTATTAATAATTTTAAAAAAAAATATTTATAAACTATACTAATTTTATAGAATTAGTATATATATTTGTACCACAGAAAACTTCTGTATGATACTTATCCAGAAAGACTGAGGGAATAGGCCCAATGATGTCTTAGCAACCTGTTACCGAATAAGGTGCTAAATCCTTCCCACTTTTCGGGACAGATAAGAAAGATTTGCTCAAAATCTGAATAAGATCATGAATGTTAAAACCTTTTATTTTTTAAAATGAAAACAGACACAACTTTATACGCGGCTTATGAATTTTTGAATTCAATTTTTGATGCAAATAGTATGGCTGTTTTCCGAATGCGAAAGCATTAAATTCTTATCCAATTTTCCCTTTAAATAGCATTTGCTAAAATCCATTTTACATTGGGTTAAAGGAATTCCCTTGTCTAATTTCAATTAAAATAAAAATCATATTATCACTTAAAAATCAAAATAAAATGAAGAAAATATTATTAGGTTTCGCTTTATTTCTTGGGGTTACACAAACTCAGGCGCAAGACACAAGCTTGCAATTAAAAGGAACTGTTATAGATACAGTTGCGCAATATGTTTATCTGCAAAAATTCCACAATAAAATGTTTACCACAATTGATTCGGTAAAAGTAAAAGATGGAAGTTTTAGTTTTAAAACAAAAGTAAAAACTCCTGAATTATACGGATTAAGCGTGAATACAGAAGATTCTCCGCTGTATATTTTCCTTGAAAAAGGCCCTATAACAGTAAAATTAAGTCCAAAGAAATACTATAGTGGATCTGTAGTAGAAGGTTCTGAGGCTCAGAATTTATTTGAAACCTATAAAAAATCGAAAGATGTAGAAATTAGTAAATTCATTACAGAAAACCCAAAATCTATTGTTTCGGCTTATGTTTTGTACCGAAACTGGTCGTACAGATTGTCGCCGGAGCAAATTACTCAAAACATTGCTTTGCTTGACAAAAGCCTTCAAAGTACCACTTACGTGAAAGAATTAAAAGAACTGGTTACCGTTTTAAGCGGATTGGCGGTTGGAAAAAAAGCCCCTGATTTTACCAGCGTTAATCCCGAAGGAAAACCAGTTCGTTTTTATGAAACTCTAAAAGGAGGTTACACTTTAGTTGATTTTTGGGCTTCATGGTGCGGACCTTGCCGAAAAGAAAATCCAAATATCGTAGCGGCTTACAAAGAATTTCACGATAAAGGATTTAATATTATCGGAATCTCTTTAGACAAAAAGAAAGAAAACTGGATCAAAGGTATTCAGGACGATAATTTGACTTGGACACACGTTTCTGATTTACTTTTCTGGAATAGCGCCGTTGCAAAATTATATGGCGTAAGAGCAATTCCCGGGAATTATTTAGTGGATTCAAAAGGAATTATCGTAGCAAGAAATCTACATGGAGAAGAATTGCAAACTACGCTTAAAACGCTTTTAGAGAAAGGGATTTAGAGCCTATTTTCTTTTTTGTCATTCCGAGGAACGAGGAATCTCCGTTAGAAACTCGACAATCATGATCGACAATCTTTACGGAGCTACTTGTGGAGATTCCTCGTTCCTCGGAATGACAAATGAAACGAAAATATTCTTATGAAAATAATTGTCTTAGGCCCGATAGAAGTGGAAATCCTTTTGTGGCGGGGTTCGCAACAAAAGATTGAAATGGATTGCTTCGCCAGTTCGAACTTTCAGGCTCGGGTGCGGGATTAGCTCCAAAAAAACATTTGATTTTATCATAGAAATCAGAATGATAAACGGAACTTATATAATCCAAAATAATAAATTTAGTTAATTTAAATGATAAGGAAATGAATGCTATTGAGACAGAAACAAAACCAGTTGAATCAGAATGTTATTTTTCAAAATTTAGAGAAAATACAGTAGGTGTTGATCATATTTTTAAATCGGTTTATGGAAAACAAAATTTGCTTTATGCAGATTGGGTTGCCAGCGGAAGATTATACGCCCCGATTGAGGATATTATGCTCAATAAAATTGGTCCAATGATTGCCAATACGCATTCACTTTCAAGTCAAACCGGAAAAACTTCCACGTATGCTTATCAATACGCAAGAGATATTATAAAAAAGTCGGTTAATGCCAACGAATCTGATGTTCTGGTGACAACCGGAAGCGGAATGACGGCTGCTTTATCAAAATTGCAACGAATAATTGGTTTGAGAAAGCATGATGATAATGACAAACCTGTGGTTTTTATCACGCACATGGAGCACCATTCTAATCAGGTTTCGTGGTATGAAACGAATGCCGAAGTTGTGATTTTACGTCCTGATGAAAACAATTTAGTTGATCCAAATGTTCTTTCGGAAGAAATTAAAAAATATGCCGACAGAAGTATAAAAATAGGTTCGTTTACGGCTTCTTCAAATGTTACAGGAATTATTACGCCTTATCATGAATTAGCCAAAATCATGCATGAAAATGGCGGGCTCTGTTTTGTGGATTTCGCTGCTTCGGCGCCTTATGTCAAAATCGATATGCATCCAAAAGATCCGCAAGAACAATTAGACGCTATTTTCTTTTCACCTCATAAATTCTTAGGCGGACCGGGAACGTGTGGAGTTTTGGTTTTTAATGAGAAATTATACAAATCTGATTTTCCGGATAATCCAGGAGGAGGAAATGTAAAATGGACGAATCCGTTAGGGAAATATTGTTATAGCGAGGTCATCGAAGTTAGAGAAGATGGTGGAACGCCAGGCTTTCTACAAGTAATACGAACTGCCTTAGCTTTAGAATTAAAAGATCAAATGGGAGTTTCAAATATTAAAAACAGAGAAAAGGAATTGCTTGATCTTTGTTTTTCCAAACTTCAAAAAATAAAAGGTTTGTCTATTCTGGGCGACCTTAAAACGGATCGAATAGGCTGCGTTTCTTTCGTAATCGAAGACATTCATTATAATCTTATCGTAAGACTTTTAAACGATCGTTTCGGAATTCAGGTTCGTGGCGGTTGGTCTTGCGCGAGTACTTATGCTCATTATCTTTTCAATATAAATGAGAAAAAATCGGCAATAATTACCAACGAACTTTTAGAGAAAAACCAAACTAATAAACCAGGTTGGGTTCGCTTATCATTGCATCCAATTATGACAAATGATGAAGTTTCATTTATTTGTGATGCAATTGAACAAGTTGCTTTACATTCTAAAAAATGGCAGAAAGACTACGAGTATAATTCGGTTACAAATGAGTTTGAAAACCCTGAAATCAAAGAAACTATAGCCGAAGAAGTAAACGAATGGTTTAAGTTCTAGTAATACATGAGATAAACATTGATAACGTAAACCTAACAGGTTTTTAAAACCTGTTAGGTTTTTTTATTTTCAAATTACTCATTTAAGCGATTCGATAATTTTTTCTCTGTGTAGAATTCCCCAGTTTACCAATGTCTCGGTTACGGGAAGTACAGATTTTCCATATTCTGTAATTGCATACGCCACAGTTGCAGGTTTAGTATCTTGTTCAGTTCGGCTTACCAGTAAATTTGTTTCCAGTTCCTTTAATTCTTTACTGAGCATTTTAGCTGAGATTCCTCCAATTTCGCGTTGCATTTTTTTAAAGTGAATCGTTTGATGTGTTCGATTGGTTAAGAAACGCAGAATCATAAGTTTCCATTTTCCTCCCAAAACATCCAAACTGTCGCGCATTGCCATAAGTTCTTCTGAACAATTAGCTTCACGAAGTACTCCATTATCATTAATTTTTGCCATACTAGTTTCTATTTGGTAACCGGTTACCTCGGGTTAACCCATAACAAAAATAAGGCTTTAGCACTATATTTTTGTATAATAAAACAATAAAAATGAAAGCAATTGTACTACAACAAAACAGAGAGTTTCTTCTGGAAGAAATAGAAATTCCACAACCTGAAAACAATCAAATTCAAGTGAAGATTTTAGCTTCAGGTTTTAATCCAATCGATTATCAAATGACCGAAGATGGACCAGAAAGAAAGCTTTTGCGTTCTCCAATTCTAGGTCGTGAATTCTCCGGAATTGTCTCGGCAATTGGTCCAAACGTAACCGATTTTAAAATAGGAGATGCCGTTTTCTGCGGATCAGGAAGTATGGGATCTAACGGAACTTACGCCGAATATATTTGTGTTCCCGAAGCCATCGTAGTGCATAAACCTTCGAACATTTCTTTTGGAGAAGCTGCGGCAATTCCGTCAGCGGGTTTAACGGCTTTGCAATCGTTTAATCGCATGAATGCCAATTTGAATGATTCGATATTAATTACAGGTGCTGCGGGCGGAGTAGGCAATATGTTTCTGAAATTACTTATTGCAAAAAACTATGAGAATTTTATTGTTACGGGAGGAAATGAAAATAGTATCAATGCATTACTTGGTCTCGGTGTAAAACGGGAAAAAATCATCAATTATAAAAAAGAGGAAATCTACGAAACCGCATTTTCTTTAAATGAAAATAAAAAATTTGATTTTGTTGTGGATTTGGTAGGAAACAACACTGGAGAAATTGGAGCAAGGCTTCTAAAAACAAACGGAGTTTTTGTAGATGTAACTAATTTTTCGACACCAGAATCACGTGGAATTCTGTTTACCAAAGGCGCTGCAATCTTAAATATCTCCAACTACGTTTACGGACTTGAAAAACGTTATGACTATTACCAAAACGGATTAAATGAGTTAAGATTATTGTTGCAAAACGGAATAATCTCACCGCCAGAAATTCAAATAGTTGGAAGTTTGGATGTTTCTACAGTTACAACTGCGCATTCAATATTACGCGAAAATAAAACACAAGGAAAGAAATTAGTAATGCAAATCAATACAATATGAAAATCATTCCAAGAAGAGTTGTAACGGGCTTACACAACGGAAAATCAATAATTGAAGAAGATGCTATAATAACCAATGTTTCAGAGCATTTTCCGGGTCTGATAATTTCTGATGTATGGTCGACAGATAGCACTCCTGCGAAATTTGAAGAGAAAATTATAGAAAATACAGCTTTTCCAAATACGCCTTTAAACGGAAGTTATTTTAGATATGTTCAGATTCCGCCAGATAAAGATTTAGGAATTGTAACGCCAGAAAATCAGCCACATCCTTTAATGCATCAAACAGAAACACTGGATTATATCATTATTCTTTCGGGGGAAATTTATTTGATTTTAGACGAAGGCGAAACTTTATTGCAAGCAGGTGATATTGTTGTACAAAGAGGCACAAATCATGCCTGGAGCAATCGTTCTGATTTGCCTTGCATACAATTGGCTATTCTTTTGGATGCATCCAAATAAATGATTTTAGAAAAATCAGTTTTTATCAGCGTTTTCGCTTTAGCGAATCAGTAAAATCAGCGTTTAATTTTGACGTGGATAAAACAGATTTACTTCTACTTTTTTAAATTCAAAATTTCCCCAAAAGCTTCAGCGGCTTTATGAACCTGAATTGTCCAGTCGTCTGCGGCATTATCATCTGCACCGTCTGAAATATATTTCAAACACAAAAACGGAATATTCTCTTTCATCGCAATCATAGCAAGTGCGTAGGCTTCCATATCTACGACGTCATATATTTTTACGTCGTGTCCCATTTCAAAATTATCGCCGGTTCCGCAAATCCCAATTTGTAGTTCCGGCATTGTCAAACCGTATTCTAAAATTACGGGTAAATTAGAAAGAGGCGTTTCGTATAAAGCAAATCCCAATCCGCGAACATCCATATCTCTTTGTACAAATTTGGTACAACAAATGACATCACCTTTTTTAAAGTGACTACTTCCGGCTGATCCAAGATTAACAATTATAGACGGCTTTTTGAACTGTATAGCTTTAGTAAGTTCATAAGCGGCGTTTACTTTTCCAATTCCGGTAATTAATGCGTTTTGTCCATCAAAAACATCGGCAGCTTCAACTTCTAAAGCAAAGGAAAAAAGTACATTCTCTAAAGCAAAGGATTGCTCGTTGTTAATCTGTATCATTGAAATTTTATTTTCGAAATGCAAATATCTTTAATTAAAATAAATAAAATAGGAGAGCTGCGTTTTAATTTTTGTCTAAAAATGCAATCGGAAAAATTAAGTAAATGAGTTACAAGTAAGTTCTTTTTAATTCGGTCGAGTAATTTTTTCGAAGATATTTAGTTTTTCATTCTGAATTTAAGGCTGTCTAAAATGCACAAAATAGCATTGGTTTTTGGTTGTAAAACATTGTTATGTAGTGTTTTGTAATTACTCGTACTTCGGATTTTGATTATTCGTACTTGTTTTTTGAAACAAATGAGTACGAGTGTTTTTATTCGGTCGCGCAGGAATGGTTTCTTTCTGAGATTTGTATCGAAATAAATTTCTAACCATAAACAACGATACCATGAAAACTTCCCTAAAATTATTAGCAGCATTATTATTAGTAAGCACTTTTTCTTTTGGACAAGACATTACAAGAAAGATTGATTCTATCATTAAGGACAATTATCAAAAAAATCCTGATGTAGGTATTAGCGTTGGTTTTATTCAAAATAATAGAGAATTCTATACTTCTTACGGAAAATTGAATGCAGAAAGTAACGCAGAAATTAATAAAAATTCTATTTTCGAAATTGCGTCTATCACCAAGATTTTGACCACAAATTTAGTTGCACAAGCTGTTTTGGAGAATAAAATAAAGTTAGACGATTATATCGACAATTATCTTCCTAACCAATATGTGTTGAATGAAAATCTAAAAAATAAAATCAAAATTTCAGATTTGGCTTCTCATCAATCTGGTTTGCCTGATATAGATTTTGGAAAATTAATTGCACTGGATCCGCAACAACCTATAAATAATGTAACCGAAAAAACATTGGCAGACATTATCAATAATTGCACTGAACTCAAAGATTATGGCAAATACCGTTATTCTACTATTGGAATTACTTTATTGGGGCAAATACTAGAAAAAGTGTACAACAAGAGTTATGATGAAATTATTAGAGAAAAAATCATAAATCCGTTGCACATGAAAAATACACTAACAATAGATTTTGATGTAAAAAACAGAACAACTGCTCACAATCCTGAGGGTGGTATTCAGGAATTTTTCAAATGGAATGTTACTGCTCCTGCAGGATTAGTAAAATCGAATGCAACTAATATGGTTAAGTATTTGAAAGCACTTTTAAACAAAGAAACTACAGTTGGTAAAGCAGCATTAATTACTGAAAAAACGTTCTATAAAGTCGATAACAGAGAATTAGGATTGGCTTTAAATATTGATTCAGATGATAAAAATACGCTTTATATGAAATCTGGTGATTCAATGGGACAATCGTCTATTATATGTTATAACAGGACTAAAAATTGGGGAATTATAATTCTTTTGGATAAAAGAAATTCAAAAATGAGATCGAATTTATTGGATACTATTACTGAGACGGTTTTGAAATAAAAGGCTCAAAATTGAACGCGGATGAGGCGGATTCGCTTTGCGAAAACGCGGATTAAAACGGATTTTATTAGATTAATCTTGTCATTTCGAATGAGAAATCTTCGCAAGTAACTCCGCAACGAGGATTTAATCTTTGTCGAGCTACTCGTGAAGATTTCTCCTTCATCGAAATGACAAAAATGCGAGTAAAATCCGTTTTAATCTGTGTTTTCGTAAAGCAAATCCGTGTCATCCGCGTACTATAAAAAGACAGTCACCAATCTTTGTAGAGTTAAGCCTGTCATTTCGATCCCAAAGCCCTGAGATCGAAATGACAATATTGCGGTTAAGCTGCATCTTCATGATGTACCCAACTGAGTAATATTAATAAATTATTAAATGAGCGAATCACAAAAAATATCGATTGCGCTTTGCCTTACTTTTGTAAGGGTCTTCTTTAACAATTTAAAATTGCATTATGAGTTCTGATTTGGTACTAAGATTACGAAATGGAGATGATTCTTGTTTTAAAGAAATCTACGATTTATATCACTTTAAAGTATTTTGTTTTGTAAAAAAATATACAGCGCAGCTTGCAGATTCAGAAGATGTGACACAGAATGTTTTTATTCATCTTTGGAAATACAGAACAAAACTAGATCCAAATATTGAGTTGGAAGCCATTTTGTTTAAAAGCTCCAAACAGGAAATTTCAAGATGGTATAAGAAACAAAACAGAATTTTTTCGGTAGAAAATGACCAGTTGATAAAAGAGCTCGATTATGTTCTTGAAGTCGATGATGACATTAGTATTAAACTGGAAAAAATAGAATATCTGCTCAATAAAATTCCAGCCAAAAGAAGAAAAATTTTTAATCTCCATAAGTTCGAAGATCGCAGTTACAAAGAAATAGCGGCAGAAATGGACATGTCGCCAAGTGCCGTAGCAAACCAAATTTCGAAGACATTACAATTCCTTAAAAAGAATTCGATTAAGAATCATGAATTGTATTGGTTCGCGCTTTTTTTTGTGAGTCAGGCCGAATTTATATCTTAAAACCGACTTTTGTTTTTGTGTCTTTTTAAAGGCAAATTTCCCCTGATTTACTGCCAATAACTGTTTTTTTGCATCGGATTCAAAGTTAAGTAAATGTTCTTCTACATTAAGAAAACATTAATTACGATGACTACCCGTGATATTTAAATCATTGAAAATCTATTATAGTTGAATCGAGGAGATTCGTGTATGATTTTCCAAAAACTAAAGTTGATTTTAATGAAATCGAAAAAATTGAGAGATGAGTGGGATGCAATACCCAACAGAGGTATTTTACCAAATGAAAGCACAACTCGTATGTGGAATACGATACGCAAAACTACAGTTGATAAGTATAAAAACTTTTATAACTGGACAGCGGTTGCAAGTGCTGTAATTATTCTGTCTTTTAGTGCGTATCAGGCTTTTCTTCACTCTGATTTTCCTAAACCCGAAATTACTTCGACAATAACTTTCAATAATGATATCAGACTTTTGAGTTTGCCTGATGGAACAAGAGTTTGGTTAAATGAAAATTCTGAGATTGATTATCCTAAAAAATTTACTGGAAAAGAAAGAACGGTTACTTTAAAAGGAGAAGCTTTTTTTGAAGTAAAACGCGATCCGTCTCATCCGTTTGTGATTAGTTCCGGAGCTATAAAAACGACTGTTTTGGGAACTTCTTTTAATGTTAAGGCTTACGCCAATAATCAGCCTGAAGTAAACGTAAGAACTGGAAAAGTAAAAGTCGAAAGTTCGCAAAATACTGTATTGCTTGAAAGAGGCGATAAAGCAATTTATGAAGCCCAAACTTCGATACTAAACAAACAAAAATCTCTTGTTCTTGAACCGGAATGGAAAAAGGTTTTAATCTATGTCGACGGATTAACCTTAGCACAGGTTTTGGAAAAAATGAAAGTAAAAAATCATTTTTCAGTTATGTATTTAGATGAAGATTTAAAAAATCTTAAAATACAAGGAACACTTGATACGAGACAGGGTTTTTATGAAATGCTCCAAACAATTGCTTTTGCTTTGGAAATAAAGATTCAAACTACCGGAAATAATACTTTTCTCATTAGCAGATAAAAGGTTATAAAATTTTGAAACAATAATTTGCGACTGTATTAAATCTAAAAAAAAGATTTAATACAAGTTGCCGGGAATCGCTCGCTTTAAACTGAAAATATTTATCCAAAATATTGCATTAAAAATAATTCTAATAAACACTAACAATCATCAATTATGAACAATGAATTTTCGAGGCGATTTGCCGTTGCCTTATGGATTTTATTTTTCGGAGTTTTCTTCGGAACAAATTCAATTTATGCACAAACCGGAACTGTATCGGTTGATTTTAAAAATTCTTCGCCACAAAAAATTATAGATAATCTAAAATCCCGAACGCCTTATCAATTTGTTTATCAAAAAGATCTGGATTTGGATTTACCATTGGTTACACTAAAAAAAGATAATGTTTCGATAGATGAAATTTTAAGTGATTTGCAAAACATGACCAACTTAAATTTCAGAAGAAACGAAAATAATATAGCCGTAAATAGTAAAGACGGTGACAAAAAAAAAAAGAAGGGAAAAATAACCGGTAAAGTCGTAGATGTCAAAGGACTTTCGTTGCCTGGTGTAAATATAAAAGTAGCTGAACTGAGTATTGGCGCGCAATCTGATATTGATGGTAATTATGTTTTGGAATTAGAACCAGGCGAATATACTATCGAAATTAGTGCGATTTCATTTCAAACGCAAAAGATTACGGGAGTTAAAGTTCTTGAAAACGGCGAAACTCCACTTGTAGTTTCTTTAAAAGAAGATGCAGAATCTTTGAATGAAGTTGTTATTATTCAGGATTATAAAAAAGCAACAGCATCAGTAGGAGGTATGTTACTGCAACAGAAAAAAGCGGCTCAGTTTTCTGATGGTATTTCGGCAGAGCAAATCGCCAGAACTCCGGACAGAGATGTGGCGAGTTCCTTAAAACGTATTACGGGTGTAACGACAATTGGCGATAAATATGTTGTAGTACGTTCTATGGGCGAAAGATGGAATCAGGCGGTTATGGACGGAATCGCTTTGCCAAGTACAGATGCTTATCAGCAAAATTTCTCTTTCGATATTATTCCAACGGCTATTGTCGAAAGTATTGTTGTGAGCAAATCTGCAACGCCGGATATGTACGCGAATTTTGCCGGAGGATATGTAGAAGTTAAAACTATGGATATTCCGAAAGAAAACTTCACCAATTTTTCTATTAGTAATTCTTATAACAGTAAAAGTGCTTTTAAAGAGCGATTGACAAAACAGGAAGGCGATTATGATTATTGGGGTTTTGATGACGGTCGACGTGATTATCCATCTAACCGTGCCACAATAGATCCTCCAAAAACTGAGGCGGAATCAGGTCCTTTTTTGGATTACAGCAGACTATTTACAGAGGATAATTTTTCTACTTATAAAACCTATGGCGCTCCCGGAACAACTTTGCAATTTGGTATAGGAAGAACTTATAAATTAAAAGACAATAACAAATGGGGATTTGTTGGTTCAGCAATTTTTAAGAATACGCAGGAAAAACTAGAAATTGAGCATACAGAAAGAAATTTTAGAAGTAATACTGATTTTTCGCCGGAGAGCGATAAAGCATTGTACTCCACTTTTACAAAATATGGCTTTAAAAATTCAGGAGCCAATTATACTTATAATTCGACTTTGGGCGGTATGTTTAATGCGGGTATTCAGTTAGGTAATCATAAAATTACAGTGCGTAATACTGTTATGCATATTTACAACAATCAATTAACCCAAATTACAGGTTGGGAAAATGACGATGCTATAGATGGGATTTTAGACGGCAGCAAACTTGCAAATACTACAGAGTCTAATTATCCTGTTTACACCACTTTTATTCAGAATAAAATTGAAGGAAATCACAAGTTCGATAACCTTGAAGTTAATTGGTATGGTGCCTATGGAAATGTAGCAAAAGATACCAAGGACGCAACATTTGTAACTATTAGCAAGGAAAAAGTAGGCGATGATGTACTGACATCTTACGGTGTGAATAATAATGGTAAGAACAATTTTCCGTTTAGCAGAAGCAATTTTACTAATGACGAGGCCGATTATAACTGGGCCATTAATTTAAAATACACTTTTAATTTTGGTGATTCTTTTACAAATGATCTTAAAGGAGGTTATTTTGGGACTTATAAAAGAGCAACAAATCAACAAGCATCTGCTAAGTTAATAACAGTTGGTCAGACAGCTGAGCAGGCTACTATTTATGAACCGCTTTCTAAATTTTTGGACGGATCAAATTATTATTGGGGAGGTTTTGGATGGCAAGATTTTGGCATATACGGTAATAAGTATGAAGGTGACGTCAAAATACATTCCCCATTTTTAATGCTCGATGATAAAATTGGTCGATATGTAAGGTTGGTTTGGGGAGTAAGAGCCGAAAGCTACATTTATACCGAAATACAAAGTCAATCTGAATATCCTGATGGTTTAGCAAAAGACCAGGGTAATGATAAAATGTGGCAATTTCTGCCATCGGCAAGCTTAATAATTAGTCCAACTAATAAAATGAATGTTAGATTGGGGTATAATAAATCTGTTTTGCGTCCACAATTTGCAGAGCGTTTGGGTATTCCTTATTACGATCCAATTCGTTCGGCTAAAGTCTACAATTACTCAGATGGATTGGTTTCAAGTGTCGCTAATAATTATGATCTTAAATTAGAATGGTTCCCATCCGGTGCTGAGATTTTATCTTTTGGTATTTATCATAAAGACATTGATAATCCAATAGAATCAGTTGGTTTCCGTAATACTTCAGATGGAAGAGATATCTACGTTTTGAACTCAAACAATGCCAAACTATGGGGAGTTGAATTTGAGTTTTATAAAAATCTTTCTTTCTTAGGAGAAGGCGGAATATTAAAAGATCTTTTTGTTTACGGAAACGCTTCTTTCAATGATACAAAAGTAACTTCTTATGTTAATATCGATGGAACGGGAGGACTTTATGAAGCCAACAGACCTTTGTATGGGCAATCACCTTATACTTATAATCTTGGTTTAGATTATGTAGGTGACCGTTTTGGTTTTAGTCTTAGACAGAATGCGATTGGAGATCAATATATATTGGTAGGATTTGAATACCGTGCCGAAGAAATTCGCATGCCATATGCGATAACGGATGCTCAGGTAAGTTACAAATTTTTTAAAGAAAGAAATCTGGAATTAAAATTCAGCATGAAGAACATGTTTGATACAGGCATAAATACTTATAATAACACTAATAGTTATAGTACAATTACGGATGTTCCCTATGGAGCAAATCCAAGAGATAGATATAGTCTGGGTGCTGGGGCAACAAAGAAGTACGATGAAGATATTGATCAGGTTGTATTTAAAGCTAAAAGTGGCAGGACATTAAGTCTATCTCTTAATTATAGGTTTTAAAGTTGCAAAATTGAATCATTAGACGATCAAACATTTTATAAAAACAAAACCTTAGAAAAGTATTTTACTTACTTCTAAGTTTTGCTTTAAAGGACAATTTTAATAATAATTAATTCTTTATGAAAAACTTTTTTCTATTTGCAATCGCAACTCTACTTATGAGTTCTTGCCAAAGTGATGATACTGCCGATGCTTCTTTTTCTATGAAAGCTACTAGCGCTGATTACTCCGGATATCCAGCTACAGTACAAACGGTTAGTGGAGATATTACAACCAATACAACCTGGACAAATGACAGGGTTTGGGAAATTAATGGAATTGTACGTGTAAAATCTGGTGCCACCTTAACTATTCAGGCTGGAACGTTTATTAAAGAAAAGCCTCTTCCTGAAGGTTATGCTACAGGAGTTCTTGTGATTACTAAAACAGGAAAAATTGATGCACAAGGAACTGCAAATGCACCAGTTATTTTTACTAGTTATAATTTATTGGATGGCAATGCAAATACAGCTGCAAGGCCTGGAGATTTTGGAGGTATAGTACTTTTAGGAGACGCTCAGGTAAACAATGGTCAGTATACAAATCTTGTAGAAGGATTAGATTTCAATCGTTTGGCAAATTATGCCGAATTATATTATGGTGGTACAAATAATGGTCACAATGCAGGTATTTTGAATTTTGTGCGTATAGAATTTCCGGGATGTACCTTAGGATATGAAACTACATATACAATCGAGGCAAACGGTTTAACATTAGCCGGAGTGGGTAGCGGAACATTTATCGATCATATCCAGGTATCTTATGGTAAAGATGATTCATTTGAGTTTTTAGGAGGCAAAGTAAATGTAAGTCACTTAGTTTCTTTTGCTCCAGACGATGATAATTTTGATTTTGATCTTGGTTATACTGGAACAATTACAAAAGCCATCGCAATTGCTAACGGTAATTCAAGTCACAGTTATGTTGGTGGATACCCAGATTCAAATGGTATCGAATTAGATAACAATGCTGGAGGTACTACAACTATATTAATCACTCGTCCGGTTATTTCTCAAATGTCTATTATAGGTGTTAGCTCAACTACCGTTGCTGATCTATACGAAAATGCTATCCAAGTACGTAGATTAGGACAAATCAGTCTTGCTAATGTCACGGTAACAGGATATAATAAAGGTATTAATTGGGAATCTCCATCATTGCCATCAAATTCTACTTGGTCTGGATTATCAATTCATGGATTTGATGACCCAATAACGCCAACAGCAACGATTTTAGGTTTGGGGAATGTAACGTCAATTGTAGCTCCTGCTCCAAAATGGGGACTAACACAGCCTTTTTTTAACGATGGAGCATTAGATCTTACCGGAAATACGGGAGCATTTAAAACAGAGGCAAACTGGACAAATACATGGACCAAGTTTAATAATTTCTGATTTTTATAAGTTAATAAAAAGGAAGAAAAAATATGTTTTAATAAACTTTTTAAAACATGCGGTTGCTTATCTGTTATGTAATATTAAGAAACCGTTAACAATAAATTTAAGCATGATATTTTGCTTTTTTGAAATCTAATACTTAGTAAGTACTGTGATTGTGTAGGGAAGATTTTACAACACGATGCTTAATAGGTTTTCTTTAAAGACTCTTTTTTGAGGGAGAGTTTTTATAAAAAAAGTTCTTTGATAAGTTTTAAATAAATAAAATAGTAAAGGTTGCAGATATTCGGAATCTTCATACAAAGCCAAATCACCATAAAACGGCATTAGGTTTATCATATCCATAAACATCTAGCTTTTTATTTATTCTAAAATTTAAAAGAGAATTCGACCCTGATCCTTTCATTAGATCAATCCTATAATGAAAGATGGAAGTAGGCGTAAACCTCCGGCGGTAAAGCGGAATCGTTTATTGAAGAAAAGAATTTACCAAAAAAAGAGAAAGACCTAAGGAAAGATATTTTGCTGCTCTCTCCAAAGGCCTAGTTTAATAGCAGCAAATATAGCAATAATTCCAATTATTATGAAAAAATTTTTTCTATGTGCAATGATAGCTCTGGCTGTTACTTCTTGCCAAAATGATGATTCTTCTGCTGATTCTTCTTTTTCTATGAAAGCTGCTGGTGCTGATTACTCAGGATACCCTGCAACAGTACAAACTGTAAGTGGAGATATTACTGTAAACACAACTTGGACTAGCGACAAAGTTTGGGAAATCAACGGAGTAGTAAGAGTAAAATCTGGTGCTACATTAACAATTCAGGCAGGTACTTATATTAAAGCAAAACCTCTTGCTGCAGGTGTTGCTACAGGAGTTCTTGTAATTACTAAAACAGGTAAAATCGACGCACAAGGAACTGCTGCATCTCCGGTTATCTTTACAAGTTACAATTTATTAGATGGTAACGCAACTACAAAAGCAACTCCTGGAGATTTTGGTGGAGTTGTTGTTTTAGGAGACGCTCCGGTAAACAATGGATTAACTACAAACGTTATCGAAGGATTAGGAGATCAGCCTAATGTTTCTGATTTCTACTACGGAGGAACAAATTCAGTTCACAATGGTGGAGCTATAAACTATGTACGTATCGAATTTGCAGGACGTATTCTTGATGCTGCAACAGGAGTTGAAATCAACGGATTAACTTTTGGTGGTGCTGGTTCTGCTACAGTGGTTGATCACGTTCAGGTTTCTTACGGAAGAGATGATTCATTCGAATTTTTTGGAGGAACAGTAAATGTAAACCATTTAGTTTCTTTTGCTCCAGATGATGATAACTTTGATTTTGATCTTGGTTACACAGGAACAGTTACAAAAGCTATCGCAATTGCAGATAGTAATTCTACTCACAGTACTTCAGGTAGTGGATCTACATTAAGCCCGGATTCAAACGGTATCGAATTAGATAACAACGCTGGAGGTACTACAACTACATTAATTACTCGTCCGGTAATTAATCAATTGTCTATCATTGGAGTTAGCTCTGCTACAACAGCTAATTTATACGAAAATGCAATCCACGTTCGTAGATTAGGACAAATCAGTCTTACTAACGTTACTGTAACTGGATACAATAAAGGAATCTACTGGGAAGCTCCTTCATTGTCAAGTAACTCTACTTGGTCTTTATTATCTATTCACGGATTTGTTAATCCAGTATTACCTACAACAACAAGTTTAGGTCTTGGAAACACAACTTCAACAGTAAATCCAGCTACAGCTTGGGGACTTACACAACCATTCTTCAACAATGGTACATTAGACTTATCAGGTGCTACAGGAGCTTTCAAAACAGAAGCTAACTGGACTAACACTTGGACTAGGTTTACAAATTTCTAATTGTCAGGTTAATAAATATTTAATTCAGCATGGGCAGCATTTTTGCCCATGCTTTTTAAAAACAAAAAATAAAAAAAACTATACTATTTTTTTACTAATGATTACAAATTGCTTCATCTGCCCAATTCACAATATGGGAAGATGATTTTGAGGATGAAGAAGTTTCTGATTGCTTTTTACTCGATTGATAACAACTAAACCTTCGGAAATAAAGCAGAATAGTTTATAAAAAGTATTTGCTAAATACGCACTAATTAATTTATTATGAAAAACTTTTTTTTAATTGCAATTATAGCTCTGATTGCAATTTCTTGCCAAAATGATGATCCCATTGTTTCTTCTCCTCCCGTGGTGGTAGAACCTGAACCTGAGTCTCCTGAAGAACCTGCAAGTGGTAAATTCACAATATGGGAAGATGATTTTGAAGACGGAGACGTTTCTGATTGGGTTTTGCTGGATAAAGATGGAAATAAGAGCAACTGGAGTGCCCGAAAAAACATTCAGGTTGATGAATCCGGAGCAATTGTAAATGGAACTATTAATATATTAGGGACTTATAACATTGATCTAAGTACCGGAGCACCACTTGAAAATATGGAAGAAAACTGGGCTACAACAGCACCAATTGATTTGTCGTATTACTCAGGAAAAATTGAATTAGTTATTAATGCGCAAACTTCTATTTATGATGCCTCGCATGATTTATTAGTATATGGTTCAACATCATCAGATCCGGCAACTTTTAAACTTTTGTCAACAATACATTTAAAACGAGAAACAATGCTCGATGCAGAGTTTAAAGATTACACATTAGATATTTCAGAATTTAAAGGCAGTCATAATGTTTATATTTCATTCGTAAATGAAAACACAAGCTTTGTAGGCTATGAAATTGACAAAATATCGATCACAGCCGAAGGGCTTTTAGAAAACGTTTTGAAAAAAGCACCTAAGTCAAACTAAAACATATATTTCTAAAAAATAAAATTTATCAAAAACTAAAAACAAATCAGTAGTTGTTTTTTATAAAAGAACAAAAAACAGTTACTAATTACATATATAAAATGAAAAACAAGATTGTAAACGCACTTTTTTTTTTAATAGCACTTCTCTTTTTAGAGTCTTGTACAAATGACGAATTAGTTCCTTATTATCCGGAACAAAAAGCAGGAAAGTTGGTTATTAGAGGTTATAATGCACGCGCAGATTCTATTCAGATTGCTGTAAATGGCAAAGTAATAAAAATTGGAAATAAGAATGCATTCGTCAAAAATATTGTCAGAGATTATGATTTTGTGATCTATGAAAATGCACCCAAAGATATCGTGATTACAAATAAAAGAAGCAAAGAAATTTTGCATTCCTACCACATAACAAGTAATAAAAGCATTGATACCATTTCGTTTTATCATAAGAAAGATTTATGGGTTGACAATGTTTTAGCCACAAAACCCGGAGTATTAACAAATCCAAAAGATGCTGGATTTAAATTTATTTTTCCAACATTCAATAAGTATTCAAATACTGCATATAAAGGAAATCTAGATGGAATTATACGAAATTTAGACGGAGAAACTGTTGCTGTAGCACAAAACATTGGACAAAATCAATACAGTACTTTCGTTGAATTTCAGGCTTCATTGCCTCCAATTATAAAAATGGAATTAGTAAAACACGGCACAACCGAATCTTATATACCCGGAAAACAGGTTTTTGTAGTAATGTTAATGACTGCAAACAAATCAAGGTTGATTGTTCTTGACGAAAAAAAGGCAGATAATGGTCAATTTTCAGGTGTAGATGGATCCTTGAATCTGGCAGATTTTTTTGAATTCTAATAGCATTATTTTAAGAGTTTAGGTTCCATAATTTTAAAAGTTTAAAATGAAATATTCTTCTCTTATCAGAATCCTTTTTTTTCTTTTTTTCGGCATATTTTTAATTTCCTGCGAAGTCGATGACAAACCGGAAGTATATGAAGAAGGTTCCAATAAATACACCAATGATTGGATTTACAATCAAATGAAAAAGTATTATAAATGGAATGAAACAATGCCTGATAAGGGAGATTTAACCATAAATCCAAAAGAATATTTCAACAGATTATTATATAAATCAGATGTGTATTCGTATGCTGTGAATCCAAATTTACCAGAAACGGTTCCGCAGAGTTTACGCAGAAATTTTGGGTTTGATATTTCTTTTGTAGAATATCAAAGCAAAATTTATGGCGTGATTTTATATGCTTTAGAAGGTTCTCCGGCTAAAAATTACGGATTATTAAGAGGACAATTAATAACGAATATTAATGGAGAAGAACTGAATTTGAATAATTATGAGAAGATTTATAAAAGCATAATAACGACAACTCATTTAGATTTAAAAATAGTTTCCTATTCAAAAGAAACGGGTTTTTCTCAACCGGAATCAGTTTCTTTATCACAAGGATTTTCTTTTTCACAGCCAATTTTTCCGAAAGTATTTACAAACAATAATACTAAAATTGGGTATGTAGAAATTCCGCATTTTGATGTTGGTCAAGCCAAATTATTTCAAGAGATTTTTCAGGAACTAAAAACTCAGAATATAACCGAATTAGTTTTGGATCTGAGATATAATGGAGGAGGAGATGTATCATCGGCAACAGCCTTAAGTATAGTTCTGGCACCAAATATAAAAGCAAGTGATCTTTTTATACAATTTGAAGGAAATAAAAACGGAGGACTTGTAAAACAATCTTTTCAGGAAGCCTTAGAAAGTAACGAGCGCAATGTAAGTTTTGAGGTCCTCAAAAATGTACATCCGGATATTAAGAAACTCTATATTTTATGCGGAAAACGAACTGCTTCTGCTTCAGAAATAATGATTAATAATCTTCGTCCTTTTATGGAGGTTATTACAATAGGCGAAAAAACTGTGGGTAAAGATGTAGCAGGTTTTCCTATAGAAGACGACAGGATTCCAAATAAGATAGGCTGGATATTATATCCTTCTATCTATAAACTTTTCAACGCAAAACACGAAGGTGATTATTCAAGCGGAATAAATCCAACTATTTCCTTTGATGAATTGCAGGAACCGGAGATTTTTGCTTTAGGCAATCGTTCAGAACTTTTGCTAAGTGCAGCAATAAATATGCAATCCGGAAATACCAATAAAACGAAAACTTCAACAGCAAGATCATTACCATTGTCCAAAATTTATATCGATGCTGATCCGTTATTGGCGAAGCCTTAAATTCAAATTTTTAAATATTATTTATATTAGAGTATTTTATTATGCAAGGAATAAATTCTTCAGAGCATCGTATTTTGTTGGCAGCATTTCGGAAATTTGAATATATGGCTTCAATTTCCAAGAATAAAATGGAGGAAAACGAAGATGCTAATACACGAAAAGCCATGAAAGAACTTGATGCACTCTACGATAAGTTTCAGGTATTATTTGTCGAGTTAAAAAAATGCAGCGATGATTATGAAATCAAAAAGAAATCGACCCGAAGCATCATTAATAAAAGTATAAGGAAATTAGCGCCTGTTTTTTTGTAAAAGTAGTTATCTAAAAGCTCAAACATAATATTGTCATTTCGATCCCGAGGCTTCGGGAGAGAAAGCTCGACAAAGATTAGCGACAATATAGAACGCGGATGACGCTGATTCGCTTTGCGAAAACACAGATTAAAACGGATTTTATTCGCTCAATATTCTCATTTTTCGAAATGATAATATTATGTTTAAGCTTTGCGTCTTTCCAAGAGATCTATTTGATAATATTTAGCTGTTAATATTTAGTTTTATACTTACAGAAAACATCTAATCAAAAAAATAACACTTTATAAAGATCTGAAATAGAGTTGTCTTTAAAAAAATAATAAAAGTTAAGAAGTAAAAATCCAATTATAACTTGATTTTTATAGATTTGTATAATGTATTATTCCCAAAAATCAGTTGGGATACAATTATAAAATCTAATGCCAATGAAATCTGTTACTTCAATATTTTTGTTCTTAATACTTGTGTGTTCTAATTCTTATTCACAATTGAGTGCAGATAAAATATTCGAAAGCTTTAAACAAGGCGACCGCACAAACTGTTCATCGATTGCTTTCATTAAGGCTTCTTTAAATATTTATGGATTAGACAATCTTTTTGAATATGAACAGATAAATGATAATCTACATAAAATAACACTAAAAAACGGTGCGTCGTTTAATATTAATAATGACGAAATGAACAAAGCCAAAGAATCTGCGGGTTTTGTGTTCATTAAAGACAATTGCGATAGCGAAAAAATAACCGATTATGCCGTCTTGACTTATGCTGTTATGGCAAAATACAAGCAGATTATCGACAAAGAATCAACTTTTGACAGAGCGTTAGAAGATTTAGAAGACGGCGCGGTATATACGCCAACAATCTACAAGTATTTAGGATTTAAACTAGGAAAGCAAGTGCAAAAACTAAAGAGACAATCCGGAAGTGAATTTTGCGGAGTTGTTGCCTGGTCATCTGCACATGCCGTTTTTGTTTGCGAAGAATTTATGGATTATTACGGCAACAAAAAAAGCATATGGATAAAATATCCAGGTCGTTTTAGAGTAATAAAGTCATAAATTACACTTATTATTACGTTGCAAAACAGTACTAAAATTGATTTCTTAATAATTTTTTGTCAAAAAGGAGCATTCCAAACATGGTATAATAACCCCTATAAGTGTCTGTAATAGCATATTGCGAAAAGTTAAAATTTTATTAAAAAAAAGAAATCAATAAAGTTGCAGTTTAAGTTTAATTATATATTTTTGTTTTATTAACAACCAATTACATTATGAAAATGAAGAGCAAGATTTTTATACTAAGTATCCTTTTCTTTTTGACTACAGGAGCGATCTCAGCACAGGCAAAAAATGCACCAAGAAGTATCATCAGTACAACAGCGTTAATTCGTAAGTACCATGATCAAAAAGAACTAAGTGGAATGCAAAAAGGAGAACTTTTAGAATTATACATTGAGCGTATCAAAGTTCTTGTAAAAACTCTTCCTTATATTGCTTTGGTTACTAAGCCAGGAGTTACTATGGCAGATTTAGGTATTCCGGACGATTCTGAGCACAAAAAAGTGTTAGACAATCAAGCAATCGG